>CAZDWH010000083.1:0-12436 GCA_964509025.1 uncultured Rhodanobacteraceae bacterium | reverse complement strand
TATGCGATCGCGTTCTCGACGGCGAGGGAAGTACGGCGCACGTGGAACGCGAAGCAGCACACGACGACGGAGCTGGCGAACGACGAAGTCTCCGCGGTGTTCGAGGGCGTGGTCGAAGCCACCGAGGAGGCCGTCTACAACTCGCTCTTCATGGCGACCACGGTGACCGGCAACGGGAGGACGATCGACGCGATCCCGCTCGACAAGGTGCGGGAAGTGCTCCTGCGAGCGGGCATCGGTCCGGGCCGGAGGCCGAATGGAAGGCTTCGGGCGATGTTGACTACGTGCAACGTGCGCTCGAGCTCGCGCGCGAGCCGCAGCGGCTCGCCGCAATCCGCGCGCAACTCGCCGAGCCCGCACGCCGCGCGCGGCTGTTCGACATGCAGGCCTATGCCGACGATTTCGCCGCCCTGCTCGCACGCATCGCCGAGCGAGCACGCAGCGGAGCGTCGCCTGCCGACATCTCGCTCTGACGCCAGCTCGTTCGGCGCGGTATGCTGCGCTCAGCCCCCTCCCTCCGCCCTCACGCATGACTGCCAGCATCGAATTCAAACCGTTGTCGCTGTGCGTGCTCACGGTTTCCGACACACGCACCGCGGCGGACGACACGTCCGGAGACTACCTCTGCGCCGCGCTGAGCGAGGCGGGCCATCACCTGCATGCGCGCCCGATCAGCAAGGACGATCGCTATCGCCTGCGCGCGCTCGTCTCCGCCTGGATCGCGCAGGAAGGCGTGCACGGCATCCTGGTTACCGGCGGCACCGGCTTCACCGGTCGCGACTCAACGCCTGAGGCGATCCGTCCCCTGCTCGACAAGGAAATGCCGGGCTTCGGCGAGATGTTCCGCGTGCTGTCCTATGACGAGATCGGCACATCGACCCTGCAATCGCGTGCCTTCGCCGGACTCGCCAACGACAAATTCATTTTCTGTCTACCGGGATCGACGTCGGCCTGCCGCACGGCGTGGGAGAAGCTGCTGCGTGCGCAGCTCGACTCGCGCACCAAGCCGTGCAACCTCGCCAACCTGCGTCCGCGCCTGAAGGAATAGAGTTCTCCCCCGAAGCGCTTCTCGATTCTCGCGCTCGCAATGACGCAAGGACAATCCACATGAAGAAGCACAAATACGAAAAGCATCTGAAGGAACTGGCGGTCGAGCTGGTCGAGCTGCAGCGTTGGGTGATCGCCACCGGTGCGCGTCTGGTTGTGCTGTTCGAAGGCCGCGACGCGGCCGGCAAGGGCGGCGTGATCAAGGCGATCAGCGAATACCTCGATACGCGCCACTACCGTATCGTCGCGCTGTCCAAGCCGGACGAACGCGAAAAGACGCAATGGTATTTCCAGCGCTACATCACGCACCTGCCGAGCGCGGGCGAGATCGTGCTGTTCGACCGTAGCTGGTACAACCGCGCCGGCGTCGAACACGTGATGGGGTTCTGCAGCGACATCGAATATCAGCGCTTCCTTGCCGACTGCCCGGTGTTCGAGAAGCAGCTGACTGACGACGGTATACTTCTATACAAATACTGGCTCGCGGTCGACCAGGCGGAGCAGGAGCAGCGCTTCATCGCGCGTGCGACCGATCCGCTCAAGCGCTGGAAGATTTCGCCGGTCGACCTGGCCGCGCGCGACAAGTATCGCGAATACGGCCATGCGCGCGATGTGATGCTCGCGCGCACGCACACCGATGCCGCGCCTTGGCACGTGGTCGACTTCAACGATCAGCATCGCGGCCGCCTCGACCTGATTCGCGATCTGCTCGACCGCCTGCCCGAACGCAAGCTGCCCGACAAACCGCTCAAGCTGCCCAGGCTCAAAAGCAAGCTCGGCACGGAGCGCCTGTCGGACAAATCCTTGTGGGTGAAGTCGACCTAACTGAGTTGACGCAGCGCGTGCATATCGCGCGCCAAACAATCGCACAACGCTCCGCGGGACGATACGCGCGCTCGCGCGCTTGCAGCAAGCGACATTGGTCATGCAACCCTTTCGGCACTTCTGGCGTCTGCATGTATGCGGGATGCTCACGTCCCCGCCGCGAGGAGAGCCCATATGCAACGCTACCTCATCATCGCCATCGCTGCGGCCTCTGCGTTCGCCGCAAACGCCGCCATCGCGCAGGAACTGCAACCGGTCACCGTGCGCGACCTGCGCATCGCCGACTGCACACCGCCGGCCAGCTTCGCCGTCTGCGATGCCTGGCACGCACAGATTCGCCGCAGCTTCAGCCCGCGCGAAATCGGCATGCTGTTCGGCGCGCGCACGGCCTATGCCGAGTACCGCACGTCGTTCGCGAATGTCGAGGATCGCTACAACCGCCTGCTGACGACGTTCGCCGCGAACAACAATGTGCCGGTGGAGTCGATCGCTGCGAGATAGTGGTCGCGGCGCAGTGCACGGCGCCGTGATTCTCTGAGGATGCCGCGCGGCCCCGCTTATTCAAGCTGGCCGCGCGCGGATTACACGGCGATCGCGTGCGCGCCGCGATGCGGTGCGCGCATGCATGTGGCAGCTGTAATCCGCAGTCGTGTTGCGTGAACTCAGAGAGCGAAGGCGGCGGCATCCGGCAATTCGCACGAAACAACGGATGTACGCACTTCGCCAAGCAGGCGAAAGGCAAGGATGCAGGCTCGCGATACGGATGCCGTCACCCGCCGCCCGAACCCGCCCCCAAAGTCCAAGGAGAGTCGTCATGCAACGCTATATCACCGCCATCGCCGCAACATCCCTCTTGGCCCTGAGCGCTGCCGCCAGCGCCGGACAGGAACTGCAACCCGTCACCGTGCATCAGGTGAGCGTCGGCGGCTGCACGCCGCCAACCAACGCCGCCGTCTGCGAGTCGTGGCATCAAGAGATTCGCCGCAACTTCAGCGAGCGCGAGATCGGCATGCTGTTCGGCGCGCGCACTGCGTATCCCGAATATCGCACCTCGTTCTCAGGCGTCGAGAATCGCTACAACCACCTGTTGAACTCGTTCGCCGCGATCAACCAGGTTTCGGCCAGGGCGCTCGCCGGCCGCTGAGCATCAAGGAACGGGGCTCCCTCCCCGAGCCAGGACGGCACCAACGCCTCGCTGCAACGCGGGGCGTTTTTTTGCAAAAAATTTACATCTCCGGTAAAACGGCCAACGGCCCCATCTCCGGAGAATCGCCATGTCTGCCGTTCCCGCTCGCGCCGCACGCTCCACCTCGCATCCCCTGCTTCTTTCGTTCGCGATAGCCGCGACCCTGCATGCCGCAGGCACGCGCGCGGCAGAAGCGGCAGATCAGCCGAATGAGCCGAAGACGCTCGGCGAGATCACCGTCACGGCGGAAAAGCGCGTCGAGAATGTGCAGAAGGTGCCCGAGTCGATCACGACCATCGATCCGGAGAAACTCGACATCATCAAATCGGCCGGCGACGACGTGCGCTTCCTGTCCGGGCGCGTGCCGAGCCTCTTGGTCGAGTCTTCCTTCGGTCGTACCTTTCCGCGTTTCTATATCCGCGGTCTCGGCAATACCGATTTCGACGTGAACGCCTCGCAGCCGGTGTCGCTCGTGTACGACGACATCGTGCTCGAAAACCCGATCCTCAAGGGTTTTCCGGTGTTCGATATCGACCAGGTCGAAGTTTTGCGCGGCCCGCAGGGCACCCTGTTCGGCCGCAACACGCCGGCGGGCGTAGTCAAGTTCGATTCGAAGAAGCCGACGCAGGATCCGGAAGGCTATATCGACCTCAGCACCGGCACCTATGGCAACACCCAGGTCGAGGCGGCGCTTGGTGGCGCGCTCAATCCGGATTGGTCGGGACGCATTTCCTTCCTCGACCAATACCGAGACGACTGGGTCAAGAACACCGCGCCCGGCCGCAGCGACAGCTTCGGCGGCTACAACCAGACCGCATTGCGCCTGCAGTTCCTGTACAAGCCGTCGGACAACTTCAACGCGCTGTTCAATTTCCACGCGATGAACTACAACGGCTCAGCCATCCTGTTCCGCGCAAACATCATCCAGCCGGGCACCGATGATCTGGTGCCAGGCTTCCAGCGCGACCGCATTTCGATCGACGGCAAGAACCATCAGGACATTCACGAGGTCGGTGGCAACATGCACCTGACCTGGGATTTCGAAAACATGGAGCTGGTTTCGATCACCGGCATCGAAAAGGTGCGCACGCTGAGCCACGGCGATATCGACGGCGGCTACGGCGCCTCGTTCGCGCCGCCCTCCGGCCCGGGCTTTATCCCGTTCCCGTCGGAAACCGCTGACGGCCTGCCCAAGCATCGCCAGGTGACGCAGGAAGTCCATCTCGCCTCGAAGAACTCGAGCCCGCTCGACTGGATCATCGGCGCGTACTACTTCAACGAGAACATCACCATCGACAGTTTCGACTTCAACACGCTGGCCGGCAGCAAGCAGGACGGCTATGCGCAACAGAAGCAGAAGGACGTGAGCACCGCGGTATTCGGCTCGTTCGGCTATCAGCTCAACGATCAATGGAAGATCAAGGGTGGTGTGCGTGTCTCG
Organism: uncultured Rhodanobacteraceae bacterium; assembly: GCA_964509025.1. Classification (GTDB taxonomy): domain Bacteria; phylum Pseudomonadota; class Gammaproteobacteria; order Xanthomonadales; family Rhodanobacteraceae; genus Rudaea. The sequence goes on along the minus strand of CAZDWH010000083.1, from coordinate 7,937 downwards.
CACGACGACAAGAACTGGACCGGCAAACGCACCGCGTCGCCTTTTGGTGCGCCGAATATCGGACCTTTGTACCTCAATCCGAGTTCGACCAAACCAACCGGCGATCTCTCTGCCGTGTACGAAGCGAGCAAGGACACCGACTTCTACGCGCGCGTCGCTACTGGTTACCGCGCACCCAGCATCCAGGGCCGCATCCTGTTCGGCGACGCGCCGTCGGTGGCCAAGGCCGAGACCGTTACGTCGGGCGAAATCGGCGTGAAGAGCCGCCTGTTCGACAACCGCGCGACGGTGAGCTTCGATCTGTTCGACTACGAAATGCGCCATCAGCAGCTCACTGCGGTCGGCGGCGGCGCGAACTTCGCCACGCTGGTCAATGCGAAGAAGACCGAAGGCCGCGGCTTCGAGCTCGACGCGCAGGCGTATGTCACCGACAACCTCATGGTGACCGCCGGTACGAGTTACAACTTCACCAAGATCAAGGATCCGAGCCTCGGCATCCAGCCCTGCGGCAATCCGTTCCTAAATTGCACCGTACTTGATCCGCTCGTAAACACGGGGACATCGGCGAATCCGAGCTATCTCGCGCTGATCGACGGCAACCCACTTCCACAGGCGCCGAAGTGGATCGCAAACATCACCGCGCGCTATGTGATCCCGTTCCGCAGCGGCGAATTCTTCGCGTACACCGACTGGGCGTATCGCAGCAAGGTGTCGTTCTTCCTGTACCAGTCGGCCGAATTCCAGGGCAAGCCCTGGGTCGAAGGCGGCCTGCGCGTCGGCTACGACTGGGATGCGGGCAAGCGAGAACTCGCCCTGTTCGGCCGCAACATCACGAACAAGAAGGCGATCACCGGCGGCATCGACTTCGACAACCTGACCGGTTATGTCAACGAGCCGCGCATCTGGGGCGTGCAGTTCCGTGCGGAGATGTAGAATCGATCCACAACGATCCGACCACAACCTCGCAACAAAGAAGCCGATCGATTCGATCGGCTTCTTTTTTATCGCTTCCGAAGGCGCTCAGTCTGCACTTACGCGCCACTCGCCATTTTCGCGTTTGAGCTTGACGAGCGCCTGCGAGGCTTCACGCTTCGCCTTCTTGTTACCGCTCGGCTGACCGACAAGAAATCCGCTCAGCACGACGCGCGCATCATCGCCCTGGCTGTTGCCGCTGACGAATTTCACGTCGTGCAGGATTTGCTGCTGCATCCCCTTGATCTTGCGCTCGATCGCATGCGCATCGTTGAATTGCTTGTTCCTGCTGAGCAGATCTTCCGCATCTGCCTGCGTCAGGCTCTTGGCAATGGCGTCGGCCTTGCCCGACAACACCGCTGCGGCATAAGTCTGGTACGCCTTGAACGGCGCGCCGCCATCTGCAGGCAGCACCGGACCAAAGTCGGGCACGCCGGCGATGTCGAGCTCGAAATACAGATCGCAGTTCTTGCCGCCGCCCTGCTGCACGTCCTTGGTATGCACATTGCCATCGATGTGGCTGGCCTTTCGATGCCACGTCAGCGACTGTTCGTCGCCGCCACGCCTTTCCCAGCCGAACCCCATGAACTGCACGTCCTGCAACTCGCCTTTCTCGTCGACGCTCAAGGCCACCGCGAAGGTGTCGTCGCCGACCAGCATCTCCGCGAGCCTTTCGTTACGACGCTCGTACTCGAAGCGATCGATTACCTCCGTCTTGAGCGGCTTTTCGCTCAACACGACCTCGGTGATCTGCTCTGTACCGTCGCCGCTCGGAAACGCATAGGCGTAGGCATTGCTCATCTTTACCGGCTTACTGTCCTTGCTTCCGCTATTCCACGTTACTGTGCCGTAGTCCGCAGCAAACGCGTTGCAACAGAACACGAGTAACCCGGCTGTCCATACGCGCGCCAGTAGTTTCACGGTCTCATCCTCCAGGAATTTGCCAGTGGGTGCATTCGTCTAATCGAACGTAATCAGGATCGCAAACAGATCATCCGGATAGCCTGCAGCCCGCAGCGCGCGATTCGATTAAGGCTGCGCCTTCCACGTCGCAGCACGTTGCTCGAGCACGGCAATACCGCTTGCGGCGATCTTCGCGCGCAGCGCATCGCGCTCCTTGCGCACCTGCTCGTCGCTCGAATTGGCGACGAGATACCAGAAGTAAGCATCCGTATCGCTCTTCGTTACACCACCCCTGCCTGATACGAGCATGCGCGCCCAATTGATCTGCGCATTCTTGTCGCCGCGCTCGGCGGCCTTCTTGAACCAGCTCGCGGCGGCGTCATCGTGTTCTCCCTTGCTATCGAGATAAAGCTCGCCAAGCTTGCCCTGCGCCTCAGCGTTGCCCTTGTTGGCAGCCTTGTCGATCCAGCGAAAAGCTTCGGCCTGGTCTTGCTTGTCGGTACTCAGCACCAATTGCTTGCCCAGATGCAGCTGCGCCTCGGTATCGTCCTTCACCGCGGCGCGACGCAGCCAGCGCACCGCCTCGGCGCGATCCTGCGCAACGCCCTGCCCGAGCGCATACGACATGCCGAGGTTGTCTTCGGCCAGGGTGTAGCCATGCTCGGCGGACTTGCGATACCAGCGTGCAGCCTCTGTATCGTCGCGCGGTACGCCATCGCCCGCGGCATACATCGCGCCAAGCGTGTTCTGCGCGCCGCTGTGTCCCTGCTCGGCGGCTTTGCGCGTCCACTGCAGACCTTCTGCGACATCTTTCACCACGCCGGTGCCGTTCGCGAGCATGTAACCGAGATGCGCCTGCGCATCGGCATGCCCTTGCTCAGCCGCCTTGCGAAACCACGCCACCGCATCCGTTCGATTTTGTGCCACATCCTTGCCCTGCGCGAGCGCCAGAGCATAGGTGTTCTGCGCTTCGGCGTTGCCGCATTCGGCGCGCGCGCGGGTGTAGCGGATCTCGCCGCCGTTGCCCGATGTCTCGTGCAGCGAATCGATCTTCCACGAACCGGATTCACTGATGAGGTCGATTTCCAGCGGCACCGTGCTGCCCATGTCGCCGACAACTTCGCCTTCAAGCGTGCCTCGACCACCGTTGCGAAACGCCGGACTCACCAGCTCCCACCTGGCACTGCGGATCTTCGCTATGCCAAGGCTGGATGAAATATTCTTGAGCACGCATTCGTCGGCCATCGACTGCGCTTGACGCGACAGCAGTCCGCGCGCCCGTGGGAAATCGCCCTTGCCAGTCGCCTGGAAAAACTGATCAGCGGCTCCCTGCAGACGCGAGCTGACGAAGCCCCTCCACGCGCAGGACACCGGCTCGATCACAAACATGACGAAAAAGCCGAGCAGGAACAGCCAGCCGACGACGCGCGACACCCACGAGTCCTTGCGCGCCGGACGCTTGCGCGCGTTTTCGGCCGGGCTCTGCTGTGGACGGCCACGCTTGGGCTTGGGTGCCTGGAAGTCGTGCGAGGAAAAGTCGTTGTTGGACATGCGATCCCCTTGCGAATCGAAAGCGCGTTGCGCCGATTCCGAAGTTCACCCAGACGTACTTGCATCGCTAAAACGCAAATCTGCGCCAAAACGGATCAGCGCGCCGCGAATCGCGTCCGTCACGGTTGCGATTTATCTCACAGTTTGCCAGCGCGTGCGCCATCGCGCGATCGCCGGCCACCGCATCAAAGCGTGCGAAATTGTGCGCCGATTTGTACGCTCGCGGGATCGATTGCGCTGCGTTCGACGCGCTCGACGCGCGCTTGCGGCGGTCCGTGCTGCAGCCATTGTTCCAACGCATCGAGCGCGGCGCTCTCGCCGCTCGCCAACACTTCAACGCTGCCATCGGCAAGATTGCGCGCGTGACCGGCGAGGCCGAGGCTTTGCGCCTGCGCGCGTGTGGACGCTCGAAAGAACACGCCCTGTACCCGCCCGGTGACGATGAACTTCGCGATCATCGCATCACCGTTCCGCGCTTACGGCTTGGCGCCACCGATCACCGCATCGAGATCCTTCGCCGCGATCGGGCCGAGAAAGGCCTTGGCCACGCTGCCATCCGGCGCGATCACATAGGTGTTCGGCAGGCCCTTCGGCGTGTCGAAGTCCTTCGGCGGCTCGATCACATCGATCTGCGCGACCGGATACGACAACGGATGCGTCTTGAGGAATTTTTCGATGTCGGCCCTGTCGCTATCCTCGAACGCAAGCCCGATCGCCGCAACTTTATCTTTATGTGCGGTGACGTAGGCCGAGATATCGGGCAGTTCCTTCAGACACGGCGTGCACCAGGTCGCCCAGTAGTTGACGATCACCCATTTGCCGCGTTGGCTCGCAAGGTCGAAGTTCGCGCCGTCAAGCGTCTTCACCACAAGCTTCGGATTCTTCGCGGCCGCCCGCGCAGCGCCGCTCGCGAATGACAGCAGCGCACTCGCCATGAGCAGGATGAGAATCGATTTCGAGAGGAACAATTTCAATGCAATCTCCAAATAATCCTATGCTCAACGGACCGGCGCGAACGCACAAATCATACAACCTCGCTGTCCGCCATCATCGGCGCTGGCGCACGTGGCCGACAGTCGAATGCGGCCAGCGTCGCGGCCAGCGAAGCGCCGAGCAGAACCAGCAGCCACGAAAGATAGATCCACAGTATGAAAATCGGGATGATCGCGAGCGCGCCATAGATCTGGCTGTAGCTCGAACCATTCGTGATATAGGCGGTGAATCCGCGCTTGGCGATCTCGAACAGGATCGTCGCGAGCAGCGCGCCGGCCGCCGCGTCGCGCAGGCGCACGCGGCAATTCGGAATCAGCCGGTAACTCGCGATCAGTCCGAAGAACTCGATCGACAACGGCAGCGCACCAAGCAGGTGCGCCTTGATGCCGAGCGATTCGTCGGCGCGCGCGACGAGCGGCATCGCCGCGATCCACGAGCTCGCGGCAAGCGCCGCGACGAGCAGCAACGGCCCCAGGGTCAGCACCGCCCAGTGCACGACGAGACGCAGCGCCACCGCACGCGGCTTCGGCACGCGCCAGATGCGGTTGAACGCATCCTCGATGCTCAACAGCAGCGATATCGCGCTGAACAACAGCACGGCAATGCCGATCAGCGTGGCCTTGCTCGCACTGTCGACGAACTGGGTGAAGTAGCCCTGCACGACATAGCCGGCGGCAGGGACGAAATTCTCGAATGCGAAGCGCGTGATCTGCTCGCGCCATTCGCCGAACACCGGAAACGCCGTGAGCACACCGAGCACCGCGGTCAGCACCGGCACCAGCGCGAACAGCGTCGTGTACGCGAGCGCTCCGGCCGCCTGGAAACAGTTGTCGTCGATGAAACGCCGCGCCATGAAGCGCGCGAAGGTGAAAATGCGAGGGCGATCGATGGGCATGGGGAAATGATACGGGATCGCAGTTGGGAAAATCGCGCATGGACGCTATTCTCCTGTCTCCCTTGTCTGATCTCCGCCCGATGCCCGACATCCTGATCGTCTACTACAGTCGCAGCGGCAGCGTTGCGCAGCTCGCACGACTCGTCGCGCGCGGCGTCGAGGAAGTGCCGGGCATGCGCGCGCGCCTGCGCAGCGTGCCGCCAGTCGCGCCGATCACCGAGACTTCCGCCCCGCCCGTGCCCGACGCAGGCGCGCCTTACGTCACGCGTGAGGATCTGCGCGAATGCGCCGGCCTGATCCTCGGCAGCCCGACGCGTTTCGGCAATATGGCCGCGCCGCTCAAGCATTTCCTAGACACCACCGGCGCGGAATGGGCTTCGGGCACGCTCGCCGCCAAGCCTGCCGCGGCCTTTACCTCGACCACTTCGATGCATGGCGGCCAGGAAACGACGCTGCTGTCGATGATGCTGCCGCTGCTGCATCACGGTGCACTGATCGTCGGCCTGCCGTATACCGAACCCGCGTTGACGACAACGCGCGGCGGCGGCTCGCCGTACGGCGCAAGCCACGTCGCCGGTGCCGATGGCGAACGCGAATTCGACGACGACGAGCGTACGCTCGCGCGCGCGCTCGGCCGGCGCGTGGCGACGATCGCGGCGAAGCTCGGCGCATGAGCGCCGCAGCGACGGCTTTGCGTGGCGGCGTCGCCGCGCTGGTGGCCTTGTTCGCATGGGAGTTGCTCTGGCACGCCTGGATCGCGCCGCCGCGTGCGGCCCTGTTCTGGCCGAGCCTCGCGCTCGCAGCCGTGCCGCTGCTGCCGGGCTTGTGGGAAGCGGCGCGTGCGTCGCCGCGCCGCGGCGTACTGATCGGCGGCATCGTCTGCCTGTTCTACTTCGCCCACGGCGTTACCACCTTGTGGAGCGGCGACGCGCCGCGCTGGCTCGCCGCGGGCGAGGTGCTGCTGGCACTGGCGGTCATCGGCGCATCCGGTTGGGATGCACGCCATTATCGGCGCGCAAAAAAAGTCGCGCCGCCCTGACCACGATTGCCTTGCCCGCGTCTCGCGGAACACAATGGTCGCATGTCGTTCGTCCAGTCCGCGCCGCAGCTAGGCAATCAATATCGCGAAGATCGCGTGCTGATCGCGCATCTGCACCGCATGCTCGCACCGAAAACGCTCGCGGCGATCGAATCCGACCTGCTCGCACTCGGCAACAATGCCGCCGAAGCCTGGCACAGCATGCGCCATCGTGCGATCGAAGAGCCGCTGCTGACGCAGTGGGATGCCTGGGGCAATCGCGTCGATCGCATCGAACTCACGCGCGCATGGCGCACCGCGCAGCCGCTCGCGGCGCGCTTCGGCCTCGTCGCCGCCGGTCACGAGCCGGCATATGGCGCGGCTGCGCGCGTGCATCAGTTTGCGCTGGTCTACCTGTTCCATTGCGCGAGCGAGTTCTACACCTGCCCGCTCGCGATGAGCGACGGCGCGGCGACGGCAATCCGCGCCTCGGGCGACGCCGCGCTGATCGAACGCGTGCTGCCACACCTGCTGAGCCGCCATCCAGCGCAGCAATGGCTGTCCGGGCAATGGATGACCGAGACGGCCGGCGGCTCGGATGTGTCGGCGAGCGAGACCATCGCGCGCCGCGTCGACGGTCAATGGCGCTTGTACGGACGCAAGTGGTTCACCTCGGCGATCAATGCGCAGATGGCGCTGGCGCTCGCGCGGCCCGAAGGTGCGCCCGCGGGGGCGGACGGACTAACATTGTTCTGCGTCGAGCCGCGCGACGCCAAGGGCGCGTGGCAAGGCGTCAGCGTCGACAAGCTCAAGCGCAAGCTCGGCACGCGCGAGTTGCCGACCGCGGAAATTCATCTCGACGGCGCGCCTGCGCAACTGGTCGGCGCAGCCGGCCACGGGGTGCGCGCAATCGCGCCGATGCTCAATGTCACGCGCACCTGGAACGCCGTGTGCGCCGTCGCGACGATGCGCCGTGCGCTGACGCTCGCGCTCGACTATGCACATCACCGCCGGGCTTTCGGCGCAGCATTGATCGAGCAGCCCTTGCACCGCGCGACGCTGGCCGACCTGCAGGCGCGCTTCGAGGCGGCATTCGCACTGACCTTCCACGTGGTCGACCTGCTCGGCCGCGCGCAGACCGGCACGGCGACCATGGGCGAGCAAAATCAGCTGCGCCTGCTGACTCCGCTGGTCAAACTATGGACCGGCAAGCTCGCGGTCGCGCTCGTGTCCGAAGCCTGCGAGTGCCTCGGCGGCGCGGGCTACCTCGAAGATACCGGCCTGCCGCAGTTGTTGCGCGATGCACAGGTGTTTCCGATCTGGGAAGGCACGACCAATGTGCTCGCACTGGATTTCCTGCGCGCGCTCGGCAGCGCCGGCGGCATCGATACGCTGATCGACGCGCAGACCGCCCTGCACCGCGAAATCGAATCGGACGACGGTCGCCATTGCAGCAACGTCGCACTCGAGCACACCGCTGCCTTTGCCGAGCGCCTGCGCGAGCTGAGTACGGGGGGCCGCGGCGCGCTCGAAGCGAACGCGCGCGACCTCGCGCTCGGTTTCGCGCAGGGCTAGGTCCAGCAATGGCCGATTCGTGTCTGCGGG
>CAZDWH010000082.1:0-12507 GCA_964509025.1 uncultured Rhodanobacteraceae bacterium | reverse complement strand
CATGAGCAGCGCGCGGAACACCACGCCATAGCGACGCAGCAGCGCACGCGCGATGTGCTCGACGGAAGGATCGCCCAGGGCAGCGACCGGTTCGGGAATGCGCGGCGCGCGCGGCAGGCTCCAGCGGCCGGCGGTGTCGACTTCCACCGCGAGCGAGCGGCGATAGCGCCGCAATTTTTCGCGCTTCTCGCCCGGGATGATCAGCGCGCGCAGGCCCGCGAAGGTGTCGCAGGTGGCAAGGCCTTGCGAGACGAGCTCGGCGAGCCCCTGCTCCACTTCCGTCTTGAGCATCCCGCAGTCGTGCACCAACTCGTCGAAGAACGATGCGCCGTGGCTGCGAAGCGACTCGCGAACTTTCTGTGCGCGTGGCGAGAGCGACTCGGGCTCGGCCTGGGGCTCCGCGTTCCAATACGGCAGCGCGTCGCGCGCGCACAACACGATCGGCGTCGTGCGCACCGGCCCGCTGCGGCGCTCGGGGTCGGCGCCCAGCGCATGACGGAACCAGACCAGGCTGCCCGATGCGCATAGGCGATCGAGCAGATCAGGCAAATAGTGATGCACGCGCGGCGCGAGCACGTCGTCTTCCCACGCGCCGGCGGGCACCGAAAAGCCTTCGAGCTGACGCAGCACCGCGAGCAAGCCCGCCTCGCCTTCGCGACGCTCGTCGCTCGTGGCGCCCGCGACGCCCTGCCAGCGGAACAGGAAACGCAGGAATTGCGCGGGCGGCACGGCCTGGATTTCACTGCGCTGCTTCTCGCGCGTGTAGCGATTGAGCCGCGCGAGCAGGCGGCGCTCGCACCAGCGCTCGCCTTCCATCCGCATCACCGCCCCTTCGGCTTCGAGCGCGAGCAGCGCACCTTGTATCGCGTCGGCGCCGATTCCAAGTGGCGCCGCGAGTTGCGCGACGGTGATCGGACCGAGCAATTCGAGCCGGCCGCGCACGATTTCCTGCAGCGCCGCGTCACTGGATTCCGGCGCCGCGCGCACGGCGGCGATCACGGGATCGCAGTCGGCGTTCGGTACAGCGGCGCGAATTTCGGCGAGGCGTTCGGCGGCGACCCAAAGACACTGGGTCCCGGCTTCCGCCGGGACGACGAGGACCGTGGCGCGACGCGCCGCGACGAGCTGGTCGAACCAGGCCCGATACGGCTTGCCTTCGTCGCGCGTCAGGAATCCGTGCACGACGAGCGCATCGTGCAGTTCGTCCGCGCTCACGGGCTCCGGCTGCACTTCGCTGCGCAAGCGCTCGATCGCGAGCGGATCGATCTGCCCGACCGACGCGGCGGTCTCGAGATCCATGAGCCGATGCGTCTGCACGCGCATCGTGCGGCGCTCTTCGGCGGCACCGTCGTCGAGGAACGCGTAAGGCCGCGCGTTGAGGATCGCGTGCGCGGGCGGCGACGGCGCTGCGAGGTCGCGCGCGACGATCTTCACCGCGCCGCTCTCGATCTTGCGCATCAGCGCCATGAAGCCTTCCACGTCCATCACTTCGTTGAGGCAATCGTGGATCGTCTGCTTGACCAGCGGATGGTCGGGAATTTCGCGATCGCCGCGCAGGTTCTCCGCGCATGCGACCTGATCGGGGAACACGACGGTGAGCAGGTCTTCGGAATCCGAGCGCTGGAATTGCGGCGGCGCCTTCTTGCCATTGATCGTGCGGCGCACCGCGAGGGCGGTTGTCGCGTTCCACCGCCAGCGCGTACCGAACATCGGCGCATCGAGCAGCGCCTGCACCAGCACGTCGCGCGCCGTCGCGGAATTCAGGAAGCGGCTCACGTCCTCGAGCGGGAAGCTGTGCGAAGGCCCGAGCGACAACACGATGGAGTCTTCCAGCGCCGAGGCCTGCAGCTCGAAGTTGAAGGTGCGGCAGAAGCGCTTGCGCAGCGCGAGGCCCCAGGCGCGGTTCATGCGACTGCCGAATGGCGAATGGATCACCAGCTGGGTGCCACCCGACTCGTCGAAGAAGCGCTCCATCGCGAGCGTGGTCTGCGTCGGCAGCAGGCCGAGCGCGGCGCGCGTGGCGCCGAGATATTCGACCAGCTGCGTCGCGGCGGATTCGGGCAGGCCGAGTTCTTCCTTCAACCATTCAAAGGCCGGCAAATCTTCGGGCGATGGCCGTGGACTGGCGTTGGTTGCAAGCTGTCCCGGCGCAAGGCGATCGGAAACTTCCTCGCGCAACCGCGACACGGCGAACGACAATTCGTCGCTGCGCCCCGGCGCCTCACCGAGCCAGAACGGCAGTGTCGGCGGCGCGCCCTGCGCATCTTCCACGCGCAAGCGTCCGCGCTCGACGCGCAGCACGCGATACGAAGTGTTGCCGAGCTGGAAGATGTCGCCCGACATGCTTTCGACCGCGAAATCCTCGTGCACGCTGCCGATCATCTGGCCCTGCGGTTCGAGCACGACCTCGTAGTCGGCGGTGTCGGGAATCGCGCCGCCCGAAGTGATTGCAGTCAGACGCGCGCCGCGCCGCGCGCGCAGGACGCCGTTGACCGCGTCGCGATGCAAGTAGGCGCTGCGCGGGCCGCGCCGCGTCGTATAGCCTTCGGCGAGCATGCGCAAAATGTCGCGAAACGTGCTTTGCTGCAAATCCGCAAACGGCTCGGCGCGACGCACGAGTTCGAACAGCGCGTTCTCGTCCCATTCGCGGCAGGCGACTTCGGCGACGATCTGCTGCGCGAGCACGTCGCGCGCGTCGCGTTCGACATGCAGGGTGTCGAGTTCGCAGCGGCGGATCGCATCGAGCAGGGCGGTGCATTCGACCAGATCGTCGCGCGACAGCGGAAACAGGCGCGCCTTGGGCTTGCCGTCGACCGAGTGATTGGCACGGCCGGCGCGCTGCAGGAAGGTCGAGATTGAACGCGGACTCGCGATCTGGCAGACCAGATCGACATCGCCGATATCGATGCCGAGTTCGAGCGAGGCGGTCGCGACGAGCGCGCGCAACTCGCCGCGCTTGAGTTTTTGTTCCGCGGCGAGGCGCTGCTCGCGCGCAAGGCTGCCGTGATGCGACGTCACTGCCTCCTTGCCGATCAGGTCGGACAGATTCTTTGCCACGCGCTCGGCCATCCTCCTGGTATTGACGAATATCAGGGTCGTGCGATGGGTCTGGATGAGCTCACTCAAACGCTGGTAGACGAGCTGCCACACATCGCCGGACATCACGGCCGATAGCGGCGCGGGCGGCAGTTCGAGCGCGAGATCGCGTTCGCGCGTGTAGCCGGTGTCGATAATGTCGCAGCTTTCGTTGCCGCGACCGACCAAAAACTTCGCGACATCGCTGATTGGCTTCTGTGTCGCCGACAGCCCGATGCGTACGAGTGGATGGCCGCACAGCGCTTCGAGGCGTTCGAGCGAAAGCGCGAGATGCGCGCCACGCTTGGAAGGTGCGAGCGCATGGATTTCATCGACGATCACACTGCGCGTCGAAGCGAGCATTGCGCGGCCTGATTCCGAGCCGAGCAGGATGTAGAGCGACTCCGGCGTGGTGACTACGATATGCGGCGGACGCCGTTTCATCGCATCGCGTTCGGACTGCGGCGTGTCGCCGGTGCGCACGAAGCTGCGGATCTCGAAATCGGGCGCGCCGAGCTTGTCGAGCTCCACGCGGATGCCTGCGAGCGGCGCCTGCAGGTTGATGCGCACGTCGTTCGACAGCGCCTTCAGCGGCGAGACGTAGACGATGTAGGTTTCGTCGCTCAGCGTGCCCTCGACGCCGCGGCGCACGAGTTCGTCGATCGCAGCCATGAATGCGGCGAGCGTTTTGCCCGAGCCGGTCGGTGCGGCGATCAACGCATGCCGGCCCGACTGGATCGCCGGCCACGCGCGCACCTGCGCGGGCGTGGGCGCGGGGAAAGTCTGCGCAAACCACGCCGCGACGGCCGGATGGAAGTTTTGCAGGGCCATGGGCCAATTATGCGCTTGCGTCGACGACATCACCGCATCCGCAATGGGGGCGGATCGCGCAAGCAGCAAGCCCAGTTGGCGCATCGTGATCTCCAGCGAGCGCGTCGCGCGCCTGCTGGATGATCGATTGCGCGCGTCTCAGCATGCGAGACGCGCGCGTAGAGCGACGATCAGGCGCTGCCGACCTTGCGTCCCATGCCTTCGATCCAGCGATACATCGCGAGCATCACGATGACAAAGGCGATGCCGCCGATCCACACCGCCGGACCACCGGCGAACTCATCGCCGACCAGCGCGAGCGGAAAATCCTTGCCCGAAAACGCGACGATCGCCGCGATCACCACGCCGAGCAGACCTTCGCCGACGATCATGCCCGAGGCGAGCAGGACGCCGAGCTGTTTTGTGCTTTCCGGTTTCGCCGAGCGCTCGGCGCGCTTGTCGTAATACGCGCCGGCGATCGCGCCGACCACGACCATCAGGGTTGCCTGGGTCGGCAGGTAGATGCCCAGGCCCACGGCGAGCGGAGACAGATGTGCCGACTTGGTCGACTTGCGCAGCACGATATCGAGCACGATCAGGCCGACGCCGATCGCCGCGCCGGTCAGGATCAAACTCCAGTCGATATTGTTCTGGATCACGCCCTGCGCGAGCGCGGAAATCAGACCCGCCTGCGGCGCGGACAAAGGATTGGCCTTGTGCTCGCTGCCCGGCGCACCGGCGAAGCCGTAGCCGGTGTTGATCACGTCGAGCACTGGCGGAATCACCGCCGAACCCGCGATCACGCCGATCAGCAGCGCCCACTGCTGCTTCGACGGCGTCGCGTCGACCAGCTGGCCGGTCTTCAGATCCTGCAAATTGTTGTTGGCAATCGTCGCCACCGAAAACACCGTGGCGGTGACGAACAGCGCGAACGCGACGAGGCCTTTCTCGGCGCCGGGAGCGAGTAGCGGCTTCACGCCGAACACGAGCAGCAATGCCGCGCCGATCACGACGAGAATGCCGATGCCCGACACCGGCGAGTTGGACGAACCGATCAGGCCGGCCATGTAGCCGCATACAGTCGAGATCACGAAACCCATGACGACGATGTAGATCAGGCCGCCGAGCGTCAACAGCAGCCAATGCTCGCTGAGATTCGTGATCACGCTGAAGTGATACAGCAGCAGCGCGGTCGGCACGAAGCAGGCGAGCGTCATGATGCCGACGAGTCCGATCGGAATATCGTGCTCGGTGCGCGCGAGCATCGCGCCCTGACCGGCCTTGCGCATCTTCGACGATGCCATCGCCGACATCAGTCCGCTGACGACCGGTTTGATCAGCTTGGCCAGCGTCCAGATCGCGGCGACACCGATCGTGCCGGCGCCGACGAAGCGCACCTGATGGCGCCACGCTTCCGTCGCGACCTTCTCTGCGGTGCCCGCGACGTCGCCGATCATCGAATAGTAGGGTACGCCCCAGACCCAGCCGATCAGCGCGCCGAGCAGCATCGCGACGCCGCACCACAGGCCGACCAGATGGCCGACGCCGAACAGCGCCATCGACAGGTTGAAATCGAAACCCGAGACCGGGCCCTTGTCGCCGCTGCCGATGCGGAAATAACTAACGACGTCGCTCGCAAAGAGGCGCGTGGCGACGATCACCGCGAATAGAGCGGCGCTGATCGAACCCCACAGCACCGCGAGCAGGCCCGCGCGGCTTTCTTCGGCACCAGCTGCGGTCGCGCCCGCGCCGGGACTGCCGACCTTGAGCACTTCCGCACAGGCGACGCCTTCGGGGTAGGGCAGGTCGGAGTCGATCACGAGCGCGCGGCGCAGCGGGATCGAATACATCACGCCGAGCACGCCGCCGATCGCGCAGATCGCGAACGAAACCCAGTACGGAAATCCGGTCCACCAGCCGATCATCACGAGGCCGGGCAGGACGAAGATGATCGACGACAGCGTGCCCGCCGCAGAGGCAATCGTCTGCACGATATTGTTTTCCTGGATCGTCGAATCCTTGAAGCCGCGCAGCAATGCCATCGAGATCACCGCAGCGGGAATCGAAGTGGCAAAGGTGAGGCCGGCCTTCAGTCCGAAGAACACGTTTGCGGCGGTGAACAGCAGGGTGATGATGACACCGAGGATGACGCCGCGGACGGTCAGTTCGGTGCGCGGCTCGGCGGCCGGATTGGGAGTGCTGCTCACGAGATGATCCCCGGATTTCGAAAGGTCCGCGATCATGGCGGAGCGCGGGGCAAATGAAAAGGCGCGGCGCAAGGCATGCGCCACCCGCAGACGCGGGCCTTTTGGAATCGTTTGCATGGCTCCGGGCGGGGTTCGCGCGTACGCGTGGAAGCACGTGCCGAAAGTTCTTTGACAGCCAATCGCTTAACGCGTTCCGATGCCGGGTACTGACTCGATTCTGAACGGTTCAGCTCGGGGGTGGAGCGTGGCGCACACTTTTGCTAGACTAGTTAAGCTCGCGTTGCCGCTGGATAACGTTTTATTAACGCGAAGCACGCATCCGTAAGCGGTGTGGAGTGATGAGTTGCGTGCCGCAACGGGGTTTAGCGGACGCCCGTAAGAAAACCAAAGTAAAAGGAGACTCCGAATGAAACGTAATACCTTGTTCGCCGTCATCGCCCTCGCCCTGGGTGGTATCGGCACTGCGCAGGCACAGGACTTCGGCAGCTGGTATGTCGCTCCGCGCCTGGGCGTCGTCGCGCCGGATAGCGCGCGCACGACCAAAGTGTCGGGCTTCGGCGGAATTGGCGTCGGCTTCTGGGTGAACCCGAACTTCGCCGTCGATTTCGAATACGGCATCAACAATGCTGATTTCAAGAACAACTCGCCGCGTAACGGCCACCAGTGGGAGAGCGCGCAGCTCGACGTCGCTGGTCGCTGGTTCTTCGGCGACATCGGTGCCGGCTGGCGTCCGTACCTCGTCGGCGCCGTCGGCGCGATGCGTCACAAGGCCTACTCGGGCTTCCTGCTGTCTGGCGATTTCCGCGCGAGCGGCGGTGGCTGGGATCCGATGATCCTCGGTGGCGTCGGCCTGCAGTACAGCCTGTCGGATCGCCTCGCGTTCCGCGGCGAAGTCGCTGCGCGCTATGACCGCGACAACAACTCGCTCAACAGCCCGCTGGCCACTGCGTACGGCTTCAAGCATCAAACCGGCTTCACCGATGGTCTCGTCACCGTCGGCCTGACCTACAGCTTCGGCGGTGCTCCGGCCCCGGCGAAGGAAGCCGCGCCGCCGCCGCCGACCCCGCCGCCGCCGCCGCCGGCTGCGGAACCGACCAAGGTCAAGATCGACCTGCGTGGCGTCGAGTTCAAGTTCGATCATCCGGGTAAGGGCGAGAAGCTGATCCCGTCGCTGAAGGCCCCGACCGCCGCGTCGGTGCAGATCCTCGACGAGGCCGTCGATACGCTGAAGCGCAATTCGGAAGTCCGCGTCGAAGTCGATGGTCACACCGACTCGAAGGGCACGGAAGCGTACAACCAGAAGTTGTCGGAGCGTCGCGCTCATGGCGTGTACGAGTACCTGCTGTCGCACGGCGTGCCTGCCAGCCAGATCGTCGGCGAGAAGGGCTTCGGCAAGGACAAGCCGATCGACACCAACGATACGGAACAGGGCCGTCAGCGCAACCGCCGTACCGAACTCAACGTGCAGTAATCGCGTTCGAGTTGGTGCAAGTAACACAAAAAACCCCGGCGCAAGCCGGGGTTTTTCTTTGGGGTGGACGGTGAGTGACCGTGACCGCTAAGCGGAAAAACATGGTGAAGACAGCCGGCGGACCGCGTCATGGCCTCGCGCGCGTGCTGAGCAAGCTTGGACTGTGCTCGCGCACGCAGGGCGCGGAACTCGTGCACGCAGGACGCGTGCGCGTGAACGGGCGCATTGTGCGCGATCCGGAGTCGCCGACCTCGCTCGAACGCGACCGCATCAGCATCGACGACGCGCCGGTAGCGGCGCAGGAAAAGATCTACATCGCGCTGAACAAGCCGCGCGGCTACGTCACCACGGCCAGCGACGAGCGCGGCCGCGACACGGTGTATACCTTGTTGCAAAGTGGAAAAGGCGCGCCGCTCGACGTGCGCTGGCTAGCGCCGGTTGGGCGCCTCGACAAGGCGAGCGAAGGCCTGCTGCTGTTCACCAACGACAGCGCCTGGGCGGCGACTTTGACCGATCCCGCGTCGCACGTGGACAAGACCTACCACGTGCAGATCGACGCGCTCGCCGATGCGGCCGTGCTCGCGCGCCTGCGCGAGGGCACGATCGAGAACGGCGAACGCCTCGCGCTCAAGGCGGTGTGCGAGCTGCGCCGCGGTGAAAAAAATTCCTGGCTCGAGATCGTGCTCGACGAGGGGCGCAATCGGCAGATTCGCCGCGTCCTCGCCGCTTTCGACGTCGGTGTGCTGCGCCTGGTGCGCGTCGCGATCGGCGCGCTCGAACTCGGCGAACTCGCCAAGGGGCAATGGCGCGTGCTGAGTGCCGCCGAAGTGTGCTCGCTCGCGAGGCCTTCAGAAACGCAGTGACAGGCAGCTCAGCGCGCCGTCCATCTTGCGGAATTCGGACATATCGAGCGCGATCACCGGATAGCCGAAATCGTTCACGCTCGCGGCAAATCGCGGAAACCCGGCGGAGATGACGACGTGCCGGTTGATGCGCAGAAAATTCGCGGCATAGCTCTCTTCGTGCGCGATGCGCACGACCTCGTAGCCGCGCAGCGCCGGGTCGCCGGCCAGCGCGTCGATCGCGACAAGCCGCCGCTCGCCGAGATAGGAAATCCCGCTCTTCAGATGCAGGATGCCTGCGACGCCGCGGATATCGACCAGTGCCGCGCTGAATCCTTCGTTCGCTAGCAGCGCCGCAAGCTGCTGCGCGCCGGCCGCATTGGTACGCGCAGAAATGCCGATGAAGAAATGCCCATCGGCCTCGCACACGTCGCCGCCGTCGACATGACCCGGCGCTTCGATGTGCCGCATGCGCGCATAGAACGGCGGCAATGCCGCGGCGATGCTGACGACTTCGCCCGCGCGGCTCGCCGCTCCGGGGCGCGTGAGGATGGCGCAGTCGGGCGTCAGAATCGCGGTGTCTTCGACGAAGGTCGAATCCGGATAAGCCTCGTCGGCCGGCAAGCGGCTCAGTCTGAGTCCGCATTGCTCCAAGGCCGCGCAATAGCGTGCGTGCTGCTCGAGGGCCAACGCCAGGTCGGGTGGGCCGAGATCGGCGTCGGTCAGGCCGAGGGCAAAGCTGGCGGACGGCGGGCGAACGATGGCACGGGTGAGCATCCGGGTTCCGGCAGGGAGTGCGGCCGAGCGCGGCCACGGGCCTGTCGAGTATATGCGCCCGCTGCGCATGCGCACGCACGGTGTCCGCGCCGCATGCATCGTCGCTGCGTACCTTCGACCGAATGGCGCAGCCTATATGATCCAGCTGCGCCATCCGCTAGCTGCGGTGATCAATCCTGATCGTCGTCGTGGTGATTCGACTGCGCGGCCGCATCGATGCGGCCATACAGCCCGTGCGCTTCATCGCCGGGGCCGGCCGTGAAGAACAGCGTGTTCACCGGTTGCGCGGCGAAGCCGTTGCCAAAAGCGAGGCCCCACAAGCCATCGATCTGCACGCCATCAAGCTGGCCGCGCGGGGTATAGTTCTTCGGATCGTAGGCATTGACGCGCCCATCGCCGAAGTTGCCGATCAGGAGGCTGTTGCTGAGTTTGCCGAAGCCTGCGGGCGCGAGAGCGATACCCCAGGGCGCATTGAGCCGGCCATGCGTCGCCACGCGATCGAGCATCACGCCATTGGGATCGTACACATCGACGAAGCCGAGGCCAGGTCCGTGCACATCGTCATGCGCAGCGGCGTCCTGCTTGGCGTAGGTCACAAAGATGTTGCCGCTGATCGCCTGGATGCCGAATGGCGCATAGCCTGCCGGAATCTTCGGGTCCGCGAACGCGCCCGCGGCAAGCGTCACCGGCGCGAACGCGTTGTCGAACACATCGATGTGCGCGTTGTGGAAGTCGGTGGCGTAGATCAGCTGCTTGCTGCCATTGGCGCTGATCGCGAGGCCCTTGTAGACCGCGTTCTTCGACGAGTTGTCGACCGCGACGATCGCGTGCGTGCCGTCGACCGTCGGCGACCAGCCTGCGATGAGGCCGCTCTCGGTGGCGAAGATGAAACGACTGCCGCCGGTCTTGCCGCCGGCGCTTACTGGAAAACTCGTCGCCGCGTTGACGAGGTTGAATACGATGCCGGTCGGATTACCGCCGCTGTTCGCGCTCGGCGTTGGTATCTGCACGACCAGAGACTGCGGCATGCCGGTGCCGTCGTACAGCGTCGAGGTGCCGCTGCCGTTGTTGGCGATCCACACAGGCCCGGTCGCGTTGAAGGCGATGCCCCAGGCATTGACCAGGTTCTGGTCGACGTGATCGGCGGGCAGGAAACCGTCAGAAACCAGATTGTGCACCTGGTAGGCATTGTCTTCGGCGTGGGCGGGCAGCGCGGGCGCGGCGGTGGTGAGCGCAAGTGCCACGGCAATCCCGCGCCATTTTTCCGTGAGTGAGCTGATGCGACGTGATGGCATGATTGAATCCTCGAGAGGGAGCGGATACAGCGCAGTCAAGCGCCCCCTGTCGACGTCGCTGCCCCCGTGGATTGCGTCCGCAGCAGATGCGGTTCAAATACGCGCGCGGCGTTTCGGCGCGGTTCATGCGCCGCTTACGCTTCCTTAACGCTTCGCGCGTTTCAGTCGCTGATCACGCCGAGTTTGCGGCCTACCTTCACGAAAGCCGCTACCGCGCGATCGATCTGCTCGCGCGTATGCGCCGCGCTCATCTGCGTACGGATGCGCGCCTGACCCTGCGGCACGACCGGGAAGAAGAAGCCGATCACATAGATGCCTTCGTCGAGCAATTGCCTGGCGAATTCCTGCGCGAGCTTCGCGTCGCCGAGCATCACGGGCGCGATCGGATGCGTGCCGGGCCGGATGTCGAAGCCGGCGTCGGTCATGCGCTTGCGGAAATACAGCGCATTGTCATTGACCTTGTCGCGCAGCGCGGTCGACGACGACAGCATCTCGAACACCTTGATCGACGCGGCGACGAGCGGCGGCGGCAGCGTGTTCGAGAACAGATACGGGCGCGAGCGCTGGCGCAAGAGGTCGATGATCTCCTTGCGCCCGGTGGTGAAGCCGCCTGATCCGCCGCCGAGCGCCTTGCCGAGCGTCGAAGTGAACACGTCGACTTCGCTCATCACGCCGTGCAGCTCGGCCGAGCCGCGCCCGGTCGGACCGACGAAGCCGGTCGCGTGCGAATCGTCGACCATCAGCAGCGCGTTGTACTTTTTCTTCAACGCTACGATCTGATCGAGCTTGGCGATGTAGCCATCCATCGAGAACACGCCGTCGGTCGCGATCAGGCGCGTGCGGCGCCCTTGCGTTTCCTGCAGATGCTTTTCGAGCTCGGCCATGTCGCCGTTGGCGTAGCGGCGGCGCTCCGCCTTGCACAGGCGGATGCCGTCGATGATCGAGGCATGGTTGAGCGCGTCGGAAATTACCGCGTCCTCTTCGCCGAGGATGGTCTCGAACAGGCCGCCATTCGCGTCGAAGCACGAGGTATACAAAATCGTGTCGTCGGTGCCGAAGAACTTCGAAATCGTCGCTTCGAGCTGCTTGTGCAGATCCTGCGTGCCGCAGATAAAGCGCACGCTTGCCAATCCGAAACCATGCGTATCGAGCGCATCTTTCGCGGCCTGGATGATCTCGGCGTTGTCGGCGAGGCCGAGGTAATTGTTCGCGCAGAAGTTCAGCACCTCGCGACCGTCGGCCGTCTTGATTGCGGACGACTGCGGCGTCGCGATCACGCGTTCGGTCTTGTACAGGCCCTGCTCGCGGATCGAGTCGAGTTCGGCGGCGAGGCGCTCGCGTGCGGCGTAGCCCATGGCTTCAATCCTTAGTGTGAAGGCCGCTATTCTATCGGCTGCCGCGCGCCTGCGCGCGGTGGCGTGCCGATCCGATTCTGCGATGCCGTTCGATGGGAGCAGCCGATGCGCAAGAACGCAGTCGAAACGCGAACAGCTGCGCCGCGTGTGCAGCCCGATGGCGGTGGTTTTGCCAAGAACCTGCGTTACCTGATCTTGGAAAACGCGGTCGGCTACCTCGCCGCGCCGCTGCTCGGCCTGTTTGCGGGTTTCTTTCTGCTGTTTGGCGGCATTTTCCTGGCCATCGCCTGGACGGCCGGTCCGCAACCTCTGCTCGATGCACAGCGCTATGCACCGTTCACCGCGCACGTCGAGGGCCGCATCGTCGAGAGCTGGACCGCGCTCGAATTCGATCCAGCGCACATGCCGAGCGGCAAGCTCTATTGGCAGCCATGGAGCAAGATCTCGCCGTGCATGATCGTCGAGTACGCCGGCGACTGGGGCGAGCCAATCCAGCGCGGCTTCTGCGGCAACCGCTTTCAGTTCAGCGATTCGTTTCGGCTCGACGATTGGCAGAGCCTGATGCCCGGCGTGCCGTTTGCGTTCCGGCGCGATGCGAACGGATTTGCGCTGCCGCAGATTCGTCTGAGCAAGGCCGCGCTCGACTGGCTTACCGCACATCCGCCGCACAGCACC
>CAZDWH010000081.1:0-12526 GCA_964509025.1 uncultured Rhodanobacteraceae bacterium | reverse complement strand
CGGCTGTGGGCAGGACGCGCCACCGAAGAATGCCGCCGCGCAACTCATTGTGCGCGTCGACGGCCAGCCGAAACTCGAATCGTGGTGTTTTTGATATGCGACAAGCACAGTGGTATTTCGATTTCATCTCGCCGTTTTCGTACCTGCAGCTGCCGAAAGTGCTGGCGTGGCGCGAACGACTCGAGATCACGCCGATGCCGATCCTGTTCGGCGCGGTGCTGCAGCATCACGGCCAGCTTGGCCCGGCCGAGATCAAGGGCAAGCGCGAGTTCACCTATCGCATGGTGCAATGGCAGGCCGAGCACGAAGGCGTGACGCTGCGCTTTCCGCCGACGCATCCGTTCAACCCGGTGACCGCGTTGCGCCTGTGCATCGCCGCCGGCACGACGTGGCAGTCGATCGAGGCGATCTTCGCGCATATCTGGCGCGATGGACGTGCCGCGGTTACGCCGGCCGATTTCGCCGAAGTCGGTCACGCGCTCGGAATTGAAAATGTGGAAAATGCGGCGAACGCACCTGACGTGAAGACGCAGCTGCGCGCAAATACCGATGCCGCGATCGCCACCGGCGTGTTCGGTGTGCCGACCCTGATCTGCGGCGAGCAGGTGTTCTGGGGCAATGATGCGAGCGCGATGATCGAGGATTGGCTTGCGCACCCGGCGCGCTTCGATACACCGGAATATCGTCGCATCGCCGACCTTCCCGCAGGAATCGAACGGCGGCGCTGAGCCGACAAGCCGTCCGGCGCATGAACGCTGCGGGCGCTGCGTGGAATCCACCGCGAGAGGCATCGCATTGTAGAATCGTCGCATGCGCGCACCGTGTTCGATGAAGCTCGTCTTGTGCATTGTCTGCGCCACGGGTGTGACGCCCGCGTTGGCACAAACGATTTACCGTTGCACCAACGCGCAAGGCGACATCACCTACCAAGACAAACCCTGCAAGGCAGACAGCAAGCAGACCGTCGAGCACTTCGCGCCGGCGATCCGCGTCAATCAGGAAACGCCGCCGCCGACCGCCTTCGATGCTTTGCCACCCGCGCCTTCGGCGACGGATATGATTTCACCTGCGCCGGTTGTCGAAGCGACGCCGCGCAAGCCACTGCCCGTTCCGCCGCCGATCTGGTTCTGCACGCGCGCCGAAGACGGCACGCGCTACATCAGCCACGACGGCGCCACACCGAGTCGCTGGGTGCCGGCCGGCATCCTCGGCATCCCGGGCAAGAGCCTTGGGCAGACCTATGGTCCCGGCGGCGGTGGCGGCGTGTCGGCGCCGGGCGTGAAGAAGGTGCCGAACTCGACCTCGCCGCGCGACCGCATCGCCGCCGATTTCGTCGAGGTGCACGACGAATGCGAGCCCGGCACTCTGGAGCAGGCCTGCGAAGCCTTGCGCGATGAACTTTCGACGATCGAAAAGAAACTGCCGCGCGCATTCAACGCCGAGCGCGCCACGCTCGAGCCACGCCGCGCGGAAGTGCGCCATCTGCTCGAAGGCTGCTGATTCTCAATTGTGACGACGCTGTGACGCGCTCTGCTGCGGCGCGTTATTGACTTGCCCACGCGCGCCTGTTTGGATGCATCCAGGGCGAGTCACATCACACGATCTCAAAATCGGGGAGAGTCGCATGAAAGGTTTCACGCGCCATCTGTATTTCTGGGTACTCGTCGGCATCCTGCTCGGCGTCGTCATTGGCGCAGTCTGGCCCGACGTCGATCCCGCCACCGGCAAGGCTGTTGCGGCGGAGGCGTTCAAGGCCTCGTCGCTCAAGCCGCTCGGCGACGGCTTCATCGCCCTGATCAAGATGCTGATCGGCCCTGTGATCTTCCTCACCGTCGTGCTTGGCATCGCTGGCGTTAGCGATCTGAAAAAGGTCGGCCGCGTCGGCGGCAAGGCGCTGATCTACTTCGAGGTCGTCTCGACCTTCGCGCTGTTCATCGGCCTCGTCGTGATGAACGTCGTACAGCCCGGCAAGGGCTTCAACATCGATCCGGCCACGCTCGACGCGAAAGCCGTCGCGAACTATGCCAAGGCGGCCGGGGAACAGAACACGACCGACTTCATCCTGCACATCATCCCGAAGACCTTCGTCGACGCATTCACCGCGAACGGCGACTTGCTGCAGGTGCTGCTGATCGCGATCCTCTTCGGCTTCACCCTGTCGCGGCTCGGCGCCAAGGGCAAGCCGGTCGTCGATTTCCTCGAAGCCGCGTCGAAAGTGCTTTTCGGCATGGTCAATATCGTGATGAAGCTGGCACCGATCGGCGCGTTCGGCGCGATGGCATTTACGATCGGCAAATACGGCATCGACAGCATCGCCAAGCTGCTCTCGCTCGTCCTTACGTTCTACGCGACTTCCGCGCTGTTCGTCGTGGTGGTGCTTGGCGCGATCGCCTGGTACACCGGCTTCTCGATCTTCCGCTTCCTCAACTACATCAAGGCGGAGTTGCTGACCGTGCTCGGCACGAGTTCGTCGGAAAGCGCACTCGTACCCTTGATGGAGAAGCTTGAACGCCTCGGCTGCTCGAAATCCGTCGTCGGTCTCGTGGTGCCTTCGGGCTACTCGTTCAACCTCGACGGCACGAACATCTACATGACGATGGCATCGCTATTCGTCGCACAGGCCTTGAACATAGAACTCACGCTTGGGCAACAGCTGACGCTGCTCGCGGTGGCGATGCTGACGAGCAAGGGCGCGTCGGGCGTGACCGGCGCAGGCTTTATCACGCTCGCCGCGACCCTCGCGGTGGTGCCGAGCATCCCGGTCGCAGGCATGGCGCTGATCCTCGGCATCGACCGCTTCATGAGCGAATGCCGCGCGTTGACCAACTTCATCGGCAACGGCGTCGCCACGATCGTCGTGTCGAAATGGGAAAAGGAACTCGACAGCGCGACGCTGCAGAAAGAACTGGCCGATCCGTCTTTCGTCGACGCGGAGCTGCCGACGCACTGACGAGACGGACGCGCGCGAGGTTACGGCGCGAGCGTGAACGTACTGTGCCGCTGCTCATGGTCGAGCAGCCAGCGCTTGACCGGCAGGCCACCGCCGAAGCCGGTCAGGTCGCCATTGGCGCCGATCACGCGATGACAGGGCACGACGATCGGCAGCGGATTGCGTCCGTTCGCCGCACCGACTGCGCGCGTCGCCTGCAGGTCGCCGAGGCTGCGCGCGATCTCGCCGTAGCTCGTCGTCGCGCCATACGGGATGCGCGTCAGCGCAAGCCACACGCGCTGCTGGAACTCGGTGCCGTCGGGTGCGAGCGGCAGATCGAACTCGGTCAGCTTGCCGGCGAAGTATGCCTTGAGCTGCGCGCGTACCTCATGCAGCGCGCCGGCACCCGGCTCCCAGTTGTCGCCGGGTTCGAGTGGGTGCCGTCCGGTCTCGAAATGGATGTGCTTGAGGCCCTGACCGTCAACCGCGAGCAAAAGCTTGCCGATCGGACTCGGCAGATAGTCGTAGTAGATCGTCGACATGGTTATGTCTGCATTGTAGACCGCCACAGGTGCATTACGGCATACGCCCGATACGGTCGCCATGCCTGCGACATCGCTTCGAGCCTCGCGCTCGCGATCGGCGCGCCATCGCGCGCGACGGCCTTGCGCAACACGATATCGCCGGCCGGAAACGCATCGGCATGCGCCAGCCCGCGCATCGCGAGGTAGTGTGCGGTCCAGTCGCCGATGCCCGGCAGCGCGGTCCATTGCGCGACGAAGGCATCGAGCGCCTGATCGGCGCGGAAGTCGATGCGCCCCGCGCACACCTCGCGCGCGATCGCCTGCAGCGTGTGCATGCGCGCGCCGGTGATGCCGAGGCCGCCGAGATCGGCCTGCGCCAGCACTTCGGGCGCGGGGAATAATTGCACTTTTCCACTTTGCGTCACGACTTCGCGGCCGAACTTGCGCACGACGCGCTCCGTCAGCGTGCGTGCCGCGGCAACCGTGACTTGCTGGCCGAGCACCGCGCGTATCGCGATTTCGAAGCCATCCCAGCCGCCGGGCAGGCGCTGGCCCGGATGCCGCGCGACGCAGCGTTTCAGGTGCGCGCGGCGGCCGAGATGCGCATTGATCGCCGCGATATCGGCGTCGAGATCGAACATGCGCCGCACGCGCGCCTCGATCTGCGGCAACGTGCGGGTGTCGGCGCCATCGACTTCGAGCTGGAGTGCATTCGCGTCGACGTGCGTGCGTACGACAAGCGATCCGACCTGACCATCGAGCGCAAACACGCGCCGATAACTCGATGCATCGACTTGCTCCACGCCTGGAATTGCGCGCTTGGCGAAGAACGCAAGCAGCGCAGCGAAGTCGTAGGGCGGTGTGTAAGCGAGATGCAGTGCGTGAGTCATGCGGGAACGAGTTGACGAACGATCGACCAATTTTCGCGCTTCGGGGCGAGCGCAACTATCAAATTGTTTAGTTCCTGATCTTGCGCGATACCAGTGACGCAGCGCCTCAAAATCCGTAGCGCAGGAATCCGCCATCGACCGCAATGCACTCGCCGGTGATATACGACGACGCCGGCAGACACAGGAAGGCGACCGCGGCCGCGACCTCCTCGGGCTCGCCGATGCGCCCCATCGGCGTGCGCGCGAGCACTTCGTCGAGATAATCCGGATCGGCGAGCTTGGCCTCGGTGCGCTGCGTGCGGATATACCACGGCGCCACCGCGTTGACGCGGATGCCGTCCTCGGCCCATTCGCAGGCAAGATTCTTCGTCAACTGCGCGACCGCCGCCTTGGTCAGTCCGTACGGCGCGCCGGTGCGCACATGGGTCAGGCCCGACACCGAAGAGAGGTTCACGATCGCCGCATTGCCGTGCTCGGCGAGTTGCGGATGGGCGAGACGGCACATCTCGAAAACGCTCGTGACATTGAGGTCGATCAGCGCGCGCAACTCCGCTTCGCTGTAGTCGACCGCAGGCTTGCCCATATTGCCGCCGGCGTTGTTGATCAGCAGCGACAGCTCGACGTCGAGATCGGCGATCCAGTCGAACACTTCGAGGCGCTGCTCGGCGTTGGCGACATCGGCGGCGAAGGCGAGGATGTCGGTCTGCGGAAATTCCTCCGCAAGCTCGGCACGCGCGGACTCGAGATGCGCCTCGTCGCGCGCGAGCATCAGCACGCCGGCACCGAGCGCCGCGAGCTCGCGCGCACAGGCGAAGCCGATGCCGCGGCTGGCACCGGTGACCAGGGCCGTATGTCCGTCGAGGCGCCAGCGCGCCATGTCCATCGCCATCGTGGTTTCCTTTTGTCGCGGGCGCGGCGCTTGTCCGCGCCACGCATCAGGCGCAGACTTTAACCTTCAGCCCCGGAGTTCGCCATGCGCATCGCCATCCTGCCCCTCGCCGCGCTCATCGCGCTATCCGCCGCTTGCTCGCAAACCCCGCCTCCGCCTCCGCCACCGGCTGCGAAACAGAAAACCGTGTTCGACGACCAGCTCAAGGCGCTGGACAAGGCCAAGGGCGTGCAGCAGACCGTCGATCAACAGCAGAAGGACACGGACAAGCGGCTCGAGCAGGCCGAGAGCGCGGGCGATGCAGGCAAGAAGACCGATTGATGGCGACACAACAGGAAATCGCCGAGCTCAAGGCGCTCGACCAGAGCGTCGAAAAAAATTCTGTACGCAAGTTGCGCGAAAACCGCAGCATTGCGTTCGCGCTGCAATTCGCCGGCTATGCACAGGAGCAGGTCGACCACGCGCGCGCGGCGGTGGAACGCAAGGGCGTGCGCTTCGACTGCAAGCGGGGCTGTTCCTGGTGTTGCCGCTCGTTCCGCGTCGACGCACTGCCGCAGGAAATCTTCCGTATCGCACGCGAGCTGCGCCGGCGCGACGAGCTGGCGCCTCTGCTGGCCGCGCTGAGCGCCTACAGCGAACGCGCGCGACAGGCGAGCAACGATCGGCGCGATCGCGCCTGCCCGTTCCTCGTCGACGACGCCTGCTCGATCTACGCGGTGCGCCCGATGATGTGCCGCAAATGCAATTCGCTCGACGTAGAGCAATGCAAGGATCCGAACGGGACGATTCCGGAAAACGCCGAGCTTGCGCTCAAGGCCGGCGCGATCCTGCACGGCACGATCAATGCGTACGAGCGCAACAAGTTGCCTTCGCGCGCTACCGAGCTCGCCCCCGGCGTGCTGCTCGCGCTGACCCAGGACGATGCGGAAGCGCGCTGGTATCGCGGCGAAGATGTGTTCGACAGCGAGAAAGCCGCCTCGGCGCAGGCGCGCGGGCGGGAATAACGCCATCGCGATGGCCCTGTATCCCGGCTCAGCACACATCCATGTGCTGGCCGGGATGACCACATCCTGAGGTTACTTGATCTCGCAGAAGCAGTAGGCGAACACGCCGACCTTGTTGCCGTCGAGCGCGCGCAGCAGCTTCATCTGACCCTCGATTTCCGGTTGCGCGAGCAGGGTGCGCACGGACGCCGGCAGCATTGCCTCGCCGACGCGCGCGAGCGCATCGTCGGAGAACGCCGTGGCGAAGCGCTCCCACGCCGACAGCTCTTTCTCGACGTAACGCAGCTGGTAATTGTCGCCAAGGTTTGCCGCCTTGGCCGCGGCCGTAGCTGCTTCGCGCAGCCCGCCGAGCTGGTCGACGAGGCCGCGCTCCTTGGCCTGCGCACCGCTCCATACGCGCCCGCGCGCGATCGCATTGATTTCGTCGGGCTTCTTACCCCGCGCAGCCGCTACCTTGGTTATGAACGAATCGTAGCCCTTGTCGATGATCGCCTGGATCACTTCCTTGATCTTCGAATCGAGCGGGCGGCGCGGATCGAGCGCGCCCGCGAGCGAAGTCGTGCCGACGCCATCGGTGTGCACGCCGATCTTCGCCAGCGTGTTCGGGATATTCATGAACAGGCCGAAGATGCCGATCGAGCCGGTGATCGTGGTCGGCTCGGCGAAGATCTGGTCGCCATTCATCGAGATCCAGTAGCCGCCCGAGGCGGCGACATCGCCCATCGACACGATCACCGGCTTACCGGCCTTCTTGGTCAATTCGACTTCGCGCCGGATCAGTTCGGAAGCGAATGCTTCGCCACCGGGCGAGTTGACGCGCAATACGACCGCCTTGACCTTGCTGTTTTCGCGAGCGCTGCGGATCAGCTTCGCGGTCGAGCTGCCGCCAACCGTGCCGGCGGGCTGGTCGCCGCCGAGTATTTCGCCTTCGGCCACGACCACCGCGACCTGCGGGCGCGTGTCGAAGCCGCGTTCGCGCTGCACGATCCCGACATAGTCGGCGAAATCGATCTTGCGATAACTGTGCTCTTCCTTGACGCCCTTGGAGATCAGCAACGCCTCGGCCTCGTCGCGCGTGGCGAGCTTGTCGACGAGCTTGTTGTCGAGCGCGAGCTTGGCGAGGTCGCCGTGCGTCGCCTTGATCGACGTCGCAAAATTTTCGATCTGCGCGCTGATGTCATCTTGCTGGAGCTTGCGCGCGCTCGCGACTTCCTTGAGATAGTCGTTCCACACGCCGTTCATCCAGAACAGGTCGGCCTCTTTCGATTCGGGCGAAGCATCGTTGCGGATATACGGCTCGCCCGCGGACTTGTACTCGCCGACGCGGATCAGGCTCACATCGACCCCAAGCTTGTCGAGCCCTTCCTTGTAATAAGTGCGGTAGCGGCCGAGGCCTTCGAGCAGCAAGTCGCCGTCGGGGTGCAGCAGGATCTGGTTCGCGTGCGCGGCGATCAGATATTGCCCCTGCGTCATCATGTTGGCGACCGCGATCACTTCCTTGCCCGAGGCCTTGAAGCGCTCGAGCGCGGCACCGATCTCGTGCAGCGAGGACATGCCCGCCGCGCTGATCTGTTCGGGCTGCAGCACGATGCGCTCGATGCGCTTGTCCTCGGTCGCGGCGTCGATCGCGCGCACGATATCGCGCAGCTGCGTCTCGTGCACCTTGTTGCCGAGCGCGCCGGCCAGTGCGCGCTGCGCCGGCTCGGAAGTGTACTGTTCCACGATGCGCCCCTTTGGGTCGAGCACGAGCGCGGTGCGCTCGCCGAGCGCATGCCCGCCGCCGCCGCGCAGCGCGAGCACGAAGGCGATCAGCAGCACGAGGAAGATCAGGTTGAACACCAGCCGGCGGGTGAAATTGAGCAAATTCCACAAGCCGACGAAGAAACCCACGATGAAGCCGCGTTTTGGTTCTGCCATAAGAAAAATCCAGTAGCGGCAATGCGTGCCGCGGTTAGTCCGGTTTGCAGCCTACCCTAAATCGCGCTGCCGGCACACGCGCGGAAAGTCATGCTGCGACGACGCGGCTGGCGCGCAGGAAACGCGCCAGCAGCAGCCCCGCGGCGGCGGTCAGTCCCGCAGCGAGGCCGATCCACATACCCGGCGCGGCATAACCGGCGTGAAACGCAAGCCAGTAGCCGACCGGCATGCCGATGCCCCAGTAGGCCAGCGCGGTGATCAGCATCGGCACCGTGGTGTCCTTGAGACCGCGCAGCGCGCCGTTCGCAGTGACCTGGATGCCGTCGGAAAGCTGGAAGATTGCCGCGAGTACGAGGAGCTGCGCGGCCAGGGCGACCACGCGCGCGTCGTCGGTGTAGGCGCGTGCGATCGCGTAGGAAAACAGCGCCATCAGCGACGCAGATACCAGCTGTGTCGCGAGCGACAGGCCGACGCCCGCGAGCCCGGCGGTGCGTGCACCGGCCGCGTCTCCGCGCCCAACCGCATGACCGACGCGCACCGTCGTCGCCATCGCAAGGCCGAGCGGCACCATGAACGTCACCGACGCGACATTGATCGCGACCTGGTGGCTCGCCACCGTGACTTCGCCGAGCGTCGCGAGCAGCAGCGCGGTGCAGACGAACAGCGTCGACTCCATCAGGATCGCCACGCCCATCGGCACACCGAGGCGCAGCAGCGCGGCGATCTCGCGCCAGTCCGGCGCGTCGAAGCGTGCGAACGGCGCGACCTCGGCATACTTCCTGCGTCGTGCGAGATAGCTGCCGAACGCGGCCACCTGCAACCACAGCACGATCGCTGTCGCATATCCCGAGCCCTGTGCGCCGAGCGCCGCAAAACCGAAGCGCCCATACATCAGCGTGTAGCCGATCGGCGCGAGCAGGGCAAGACCGAGCAGACCGAAGTACATCGTCGGCCGCGTCAGCGCGAGGCCTTCGGACAGGCCGCGCAACGCGAAATACGTCGTCAGCGCCGGCGCGCCCCAGGCCAGCGCGCGCAGGAATTTCACCGTGTCCACCGTGATGCTTTCGTCGACGCCGACTGCGGCGAGCAGCCAGGGCGAGCCATAACGCACCGCGAGCAGCAGCGCGACGCCGAGCAGTGCCGCGAGCCACAACGCCTGGCGGAATACCGCACCGCAACGCGCGCGCTGACCCGCGCCAGCGAGCTGCGCGACGGTCGGCGGCAGCGCCAGCATCATGCCGATCGCGCTGACGATCGCGAGCGACCACACATTCGCGCCGACCGCGACCGCGGCGAGAGTATGCGCGTTGAGATGACCCGCGAGCAGGGTGTCGATCACATTCATGCCGATCGACGAAAGTTGGCCGAGGATCAGCGGCGCGGCGAGCACGGCAGTGTGGCGCAACTCGCGGCGCCAATTCTCACCGCGCGCCAATGCCGCGCTCACGGTTTGGCCACGACGAAATCGATCTTGCGTTCGCCCGCTCGCACCGCCGCGCTCACGTCGGCGAAAGTCCCGTCGCGATACTCGAAGAACAGTGCCTGCGGCGGCAATGCCACGGACGGATCCGGCTGCAGGCTGAGGTACAGCATCTCGAGATCGCCGACGACGAGCCCGGGCACGGGCTTGCCCGCGAGCGCGAGCGGACGCAGCAGCGCATAGTCCGTCGGCTGCAGGCTGCCACTGCGCACGAAGTAGGTATACGGCGGCCGTTCGGTGCTGACCAGGCAGTGCGCGAGGCGCGCGGGCTCACGCGCGAGGCCCTTGGCCAGCGCGTCGCTGTAGCCGGCAAACGCGGGCAACGACGCGGTTTGCAAAAAGTATACTTGGCACGCCTGCGCCGGCAGCACGCTGCGATCGAGTGCGTCCTGCGCGGCGCGCAGCGGCGCGATCTGGCGCCGTGTCTCGCTCGCGTGGTCGTGGGCGATACGTTGCGCGACCGGCGCAAGCGCGACCAGCGCGCAGAAGACCGCGGCGCCGCACAGGCGACGCGCGACAGGAAGTTCCGCGCCCGCCGCCGTTAGCGGCGCGGCCGCCAGCGCGAGCAGGGCGATCAGCGCGGCCAGCGCGAGATGGAAGAAGCGCGAGGCGACGATCAGATTGAATCCGACCGCGCCGGCATCGATGCTGCCGAGATGTTTCGCCGCGACCGGCGCCTGCACCAGGCCGGGCAACAACAGCAGGGTCGCCAGGCCGACGAGCGCCGACCAGCGCAGCGCACGTTCGTGCGGCGCGCGATGCGCGAACGCGACGCTCGCGGTCCATGCCGCGGCGGCGAGTGCGAGCAGCCAGCCGCCCCATGTCGGCACACGCGGATCCGTCACGAGAAACTGCATGCCGCTGCGCAACCAGTTGGCGGCACCTTGCACGAACACCGCCGGGGTCAGCCACGCCGGACTGCCGCCGTCGCCGATCGGCGTCAGCAGCGCCTGGCGATAGGCCAGCCAGCCAAGCGTCAGCAGCGCAATCGCGACAAGCGCGGTGATGCGCCGACGCAGGTCGAGCGGCGCACGCGACGCGAACGCAATCGCGGCGAACGCGCCCGCCGCACCCACCACGCCGAGCTCCTTGCTCGCCAAGCCGAGCATGATCCAGAGCAGCAGCAAAGTCAGGTCGCGCGTGCGCGCGCGGGTCACGTAGGCGAGCGCCGCGGCGAGCGCGAGCAGTGCGAACAACGTCGTCATCAGATCGAAGCGATCGGACAACCACAGTGCCGTGCCAAGCGCGAGCGGATGCGCGGCGTACAGCGCCGCCCAACCGGCATTGAGCCAGGCATCGCGGCGCAGATGCTGCAGCAAAGTATACAATGCCGCAACGCAGCCGAGATGCAGCGCCAGATTGACCGCGTACTGCGGCCAGGCTGCGGCTCCAGCGAGCGCGCACACGAGCCACCACAACAGCACGCCGAGCGGACGGAAATACAGGCTCGCCGGAAAGTGGTCGTGCACGAACAGCAGCCACGGTTGGTGCAGCAGGCGTACCATCGCGAGAAACGCAAAATCATCCTGCGCGAAGAACGCGTGCAACGCCGGCGCGTAGCACCAGACGCCCAGCGCGAGCGCGAGCAACAGGCCGATCGCGCCGCGGCGCGAAGCGCGCGCGGACGCGGCGGAATCGGATTGGTCAGACATGCCGCGACGGATTTCGAGAAACCTGCGCGACTATAGCGGCGCAGACGTGCCTTGGCGATGTCAGGCGACGACGTCTTTAGTGGGCAAGCGCCGCGGCGCGCTGCTCCGGCGTCATCGTGAGCAGCTGGCGACGATATGCGTCGCGCTGTTCCGGCGGCTGCGCGCGCCAGGCGCGGATCGCCGCCATGCGCTGCTGCGGCGTCAGCGACTCCATCATCTCGCGCGTGCTGCGACGCTCTTCCTTGGGTACGCTCTGGATGAATTCGTGCGCGGCGCCCGCGCGGTTCTGCGCACCGGCGCCTTCGAGGAAGGCAGCGCGCTCGGCCGGGCTCATGCGCTCGAAGCGTTCGCGCAGCTGTGCGCGCTCCTCCTGCGGCAATGCGTCGAAACGCTTGAACGCGTTGCGCAGACGCTCCTGCTGCTCCGGCGGCAGTTGCTCGAATTGCTGGTAGCGCTGACGCAGGCGCGCGCGCTGCTCCGGCGCCATCGCCGCCCACTTCTGCATGCGCTCGGTGATTTGCGCGCGCTGCTCGGGTCCGAGCCGCGGCCAGCGCTGCGAGACCTGGCGCAGATGCGCCTGCATGTCGGGCGCGAGTTCGTTCCAGACCTCACGCACCGGCGCGAGGACTTGCTGCTGTTCGGGCCGCAATCCCGACCACGGCATCGGCGCGAGCGCCGGTTCGGTCGCGTGCGGCACCGGCGGCGGCGGCAAGTTGCCGGCCTGCGCCGCGAACGCGGGCACGCACGCGCTCGCGCCAATGGCGAGCGTCAACGCGCCGACGCACCAAGCGGGTGAATAGTGCTTCAACCTTCCCCTTCCTTACGTTGTGCGTTCTGCGCGTCGAGCCAGGCGTAGAACTCCAGATCCTGGTAGAACTCCGGCGTGTCGGCGCTGCCGTCGTCGGCGTCGCCTGCACTGGCGACCGATGCATTCGACGCCGCGCTGCCGCCGGCATGATGCGGCTGCCACACCGCGAGCGCAAGCAGCAGGGCGCAGGCGCTCGCGAGCCCTGCCGGCAGGAACCAGAACTGCATCGGTCGGCGCGCGCGCGTCGCGAGCGCGGTCTGGCGCGCGCGATTGAGGCGCGACAAAGTCGCCGCGTCGAGGCTCTGCGCGGAATCGTCTAGCACCTGCTTCGCCTGCGCGGTCCATTCGGGGAGTGTGTTTTCGTCGAGCGCGTTTTTGTCGAGATTGCTCATTGGTGATCCTCCAGCGCACGCCGCAGCGCCGCGAGCGCGCG
>CAZDWH010000080.1:0-12692 GCA_964509025.1 uncultured Rhodanobacteraceae bacterium | reverse complement strand
CGCCATTCGGTGATCGAGAACGTGAAGACGATGTAGACCGCGAGCGTCGCCAGCGTGATCACGGCGAAACCCCAGTCGTAACGCGTGATCAGGATTGCGCAGATCAGGGCGATCTCGAGCAGGGTCGGCAGGATCGTGTAGATGGTCCAGTCGAGCAGATCCGAGACCGAGGTCATGCCGCGCTCGAGATCGCGCGCGACGCCGCCGGTGCGGCGGTCGAGATGGAAGCGCAGGCTCAGCGCATGCAGGTGCGAGAACACGCGCAGCGTGATCTCGCGCGAGGTGCGCGCGAGCACACGCGCGAACACGACCGTGCGCAGTTCCTGAAACAGCGAGGTCGACAGGCGCAACGCACCATAGGCCATCAGCAGCAACAGCGGAATCACCAACGGCGATGGCTTCACGTCGAGCCCGTCGACCAGATGCTTGAGCACCAGCGGTACGCCGATATTCGCAAGCTTGCCCGAGATCAGGAAAGCAAGCGCGACGAACACGCGCCCGCGAAAGCGCCATACGGTCGGCATAAGGCGGCGGAAGGCGCCGATCAGGGTGGCGCGCGGTTGGGTTTCGGTCGGAGTCATCGTCGAGTACTTGGGGCGCACGCCATTTTAAACAAGTTGTCGGCACACAACCGACGTGATCTGGGCGTATGATGCGAGTGGAAGTATCGGATCACGCCTTCACGCGGAGGGTCAAAGATATGCGTTACTTCAGCTTGCTCGCGGCCGTCACTTTGTTCCTGGGCGGCGCGTTTTTCCTCGAAAGTCATGCCCGGGCCGCCGATCTCGCCCGCGGCAAAGCGCCGCCGGGCGCCAGCGTGTTTTTTGTCGATCTGCAGAACGGCGACACCGTCGGCCAGGAGGTGACCGTGAAGTTCGGCGTCAAGGGCATCGAAATCAAGCCCGCATCGGAAGGCCTCGAGGCCGGCAGCGGACATCATCATCTGCTGATAGACGCCGACGTACCGCCCGGCAATGCGCCGATCCCGAACGACGAGAGACACAAGCACTACGGCAAGGGTCAAACCGAGGACACACTCCACCTCGAACCCGGCGACCACACGCTGCAGCTCGACTTCGCTGACGCAGCGCACGTGCAGTTCTATCCGCCGATCGTGTCCAAACGGATCAAGATCCACGTAAGCCCGTAACGCTCCCGCACAAAGCAGGGCCAACCTGCCCTACGCGGTCTTTTCGGCCTTGAGGCCGAGCGCATCCGCCATGCTCTGGCGCAGAATGTATTTCTGGATTTTTCCCGTCACGGTCATCGGGAAGGCATCGACGAAGCGGAAATAGCGCGGCACCTTGTAGTGCGCGATCTGGCCCTGGCAGAACGCGCGCAACTCGGTCTCGTCGGCGCTCGCGCCGGACTTGAGGACCACGCAGGCACACAGTTCCTCGCCGTACTTCGTATCGGGCACACCGACGCACTGCACGTCCTGCACTTTCGGGTGGCGGTAGAGGAATTCCTCGACTTCGCGCGGATACACGTTCTCGCCGCCGCGGATCACCATGTCTTTCGAGCGCCCGACAATATTGCAATAGCCTTCGTCATCGAGCGTGGCGAGATCGCCGGTATGCATCCAGCCCGCGCGATCGACCGCCTCGGCGGTTTTCGCCGCATCGTCCCAGTAACCGAGCATGACCGAATAGCCGCGCGTGAACAGCTCGCCTGCCTCGCCGCGCGGCACGATGCGTCCCTCGGCATCGACGATCTTCACTTCGAGATGCGGATGGATGCGCCCGACCGTCGACACGCGGCGCTCGACCGAATCCGTCACCGCACTCTGGAAGCTCACCGGCGAGGTCTCGGTCATGCCATAGGCGATCGTCACTTCGGACATGTGCATCCGGTCGATCACCTTGCGCATGACCTCGATCGGGCACGGCGAACCCGCCATGATGCCGGTGCGCAGGCTCGTGAGATCGTACTGGTCGAAATCGGGATGCCCGAGCTCGGCGATGAACATCGTCGGCACGCCATACAGCACCGTGCAGCGCTCTGCCTGTACCGTTTCGAGCACGCTCGTGGGGTCGAATCCCGCATCGGGATAGACCATCGCCGCGCCTTGCGTCGTGCAGGCGAGATTGCCAATCACCATGCCGAAGCAGTGATACAACGGCACCGGGATGCAAATTCGGTCGGTGGACGTGAGCCGAATTGCCGCGCCGGTGAAATAGGCGTTGTTGAGGATATTGTGATGCGTCAGCGTCGCGCCTTTCGGCAGGCCGGTCGTGCCCGAGGTGAACTGGATATTGATCGGATCATCGAATTGCAGCGTCGCGCCAAGCGCCGCGAGTCGCACGAGCTCCTCCGCGCCTGCCGGTGCCAGCAGTGTGTCGAAACTGAGCATGCCCGGCGTCGCCTCGGCGCCGAGCCGGATTACAAGTTGCAGCGCCGGCAGTTTCGCCGCGGCGAGTGCGCCCGGCTTGCTCGTCGCAAGCTCGGGCGCAAGATCGTTGAGCATTTCGATGTATTCACTCGACTTGAAACTCGGCGCGAGCACAAGCGCCTTGCAGCCGACCTTGTTGAGCGCATATTCGAGTTCGCTGCGCCGATACGCCGGATTGATATTGACCAGGATCAGCCCGGCCTTGGCCGTCGCGAACTGGGTCAGTGTCCACTCCGCGCAATTCGGCGCCCAGATGCCGATGCGCTCGCCCGGCGCGAGACCGAGCCGGATCAGGCTCGCGGCAAGATTGTCGACGCGCTCGCGCAGTTCGCGCCAGGTCCAGCGGATGTTCTGGTGCCGCACGATCAGCGCTTCGCGCGCGCCATGCCGTGCGATGGTCTTGTCGAAATGCGCGCCGATCGTGTCACCGAGCAAGGGAACGCCCGATGTGCCGCTGACGTAGCTCGCTTCGCCTTGCATGGCCTGCCCCTGTGGACGCGCGCGGCGCAACTATCGCGCCGCGCGCCTTGACGGTCAATTGCGCATGGCGCGGTGCAAATTGTTTCGGTATCGAGGTCGGGAGTAGAGTTGGGTGAAATTCGCAACGGCTCGCGATTCCCGCGCCGGTTTCTGCGGTCAACGCGTTGTGCCGGTTGCGTGCCTCGCACCCTTAACTCCATCGGAGATCCGCGCCATGACCATGCTCGATATCAACGGTAAAAGCGTCAATGTGGACGCCGCGCCGGATACGCCGCTGTTGTGGGTGCTGCGCGATCATCTCGGCATGACCGGCACCAAATTCGGCTGCGGCATGGCACTGTGCGGCGCGTGCACGGTGCATCTCGATGGCGCGCCGGTGCGTTCGTGCCGCCTGCCGCTGAGCGCGGTCGGCAATCACAAGATCACGACGATCGAAGGCCTCTCGGGCAAGGTCGGCGCTGCAGTGCAAGCCGCGTGGGACCATATCGACGTACCGCAATGCGGCTACTGCCAGTCCGGCCAAGTGCTCGCAGCAACCGCATTGCTGAGCAACAACCCGAAGCCGAGCGACGCCGATATCGACGCGGCGATGAGCGGCAATATCTGCCGCTGCGGCACCTATCAGCGCATCCGCGCCGCGATCCACGATGCCGCCAAGAGCCTGGAGGCCTGAGCCATGAACGCGATCCTCAAACCTGATTCGACCAACGCGTCACGGCGCGATTTTCTCAAAACTTCGGTTGCGGTTGGTGGCGGCCTCGTAATCGGACTGTATCTTCCAGCGCAGAATTTCGCCGCCGATCTCAAACCCGTCGCCGCGAACGCCTGGGTGCGCATCGCGCCCGACAACACGATCACCCTGGTCTGCCATCGCAACGAGATGGGCCAGGACGTGCACACCTCGCTCGCCCTGCTCGTCGCCGAGGAGCTCGGCGTCGACGTCAACACGATCGCAGTCGAACAGGCGCAGGTTGATCCGGTATATGTCAACGCGCTGCTCGGCGCGCAGATCACCGGCGGCAGCACGAGCATCCGCGACGCATGGACCAAGCTGCGCGAGGCCGGCGCGACCGCGCGCGTGCTGCTCGTGACCGCTGCCGCGAACCAATGGAAGGTGCCCGCGGGCGAATGCGTCGCGCAGGACGGCTACGTCACGCACAAGAACGGCAAGCGCGCGTCCTACGGCGAACTCGCCGACGCCGCAGCGAAGCTGCCGGTGCCGGCAAAAGTCGAGCTTAAGCCGCGCAGCGCGTTCACGCAGATCGGCAAACAGCAGCACCGTCTTGATGCGCCGGCCAAGGCGCGCGGCAAGGCGATGTTCGGCCTCGACGTGAGCCAGCCCGGCATGGTCTACGCATCGATCGAGCAGTGCCCCGTGATCGGCGGCAAAGTAGTGAGCGTCGACGATGCCAAGACGAAGGCGACCAAGGGCGTGCTCGCGGTCGTGAACATCGGCGAAGGCGTCGCCGTCGTCGCCGATCACTACTGGACCGCGAAGACCGCACGCGAGGCGCTTAAGATCACCTGGGATTACGGCCCCGGCGCCGGCCTCGACAATGCGAAGATCGAAGCGACACTGAAGGAAGGCGCCAAGCAGGACGGCGCCGTCATACGCCAGCACGGCGACGTCGAGGCTGCGCTTGCGTCCGCAGCGAAGAAGGTCGATGCCGAATACCGCCTGCAACTGCTCGCGCACGCGACGCTGGAGCCGATGAACTGCCTCGCGCTCGTCTCCGACAAGGGCTGCGATATCTGGGCGAGCACGCAGTTTCCGCAGGGCGCGCAAGGCATCGCCGCCGCGCGCAGCGGCGTCGACGCAAAAAACGTGCGCATCTGGCCGCAATTCATCGGCGGCGGATTTGGTCGCCGCCTCGATGTGGACTTTATCGGTCAGGCCGCGGCGATCGCGAAAGCCGTGCCAGGCAAGCCGGTCAAACTGATCTGGACGCGCGAAGACGATACCCGCAACGACTTCTATCGCCCGGCGAGCTTCCACGCGCTGCGCGGCGGCCTCGATGCCAAGGGCGCGCTCGTCGCCTTCGACTACAAGTTCGCCTCCGCCTCGGTTACCAACCGCATGTTTCCCGGCCTGGCCAAGAACGGTCTCGATCCGCTCATGACCGAAGGCGCGCTCGATCTCACCTATGCCATCCCGAACGAACGCCAGCGCGTCGTGATCCAGGAATTCGGCCTGCGTGTCGGCTATTGGCGTTCCGTCAGCCACGCGCTCAACGCGTTCGCGATCGAGAGCTTCATCGACGAGCTTGCGCACGCGGCGGGCAAGGATCCGGTCGCGTTCCGCGTCGCCCTGCTCGAGCAACAGCCGCGGCAGAAGGCCGTGCTCGAACGCGTTGCGAAAGAATCGGGCTGGGGCGAGAAGTTACCCGCGGGCCGCGCGCGCGGAGTCGCCTCGATGGAAAGCTACGAGACGCATCAGGCACTCGTCGCCGAAGTCTCGAGAGTTGTTGATCCAAAATCAGGCGACAAGATCAAACTCGATCGGCTCGTTTACGTAGTCGATCCCGGCATCGCCGTGCACCCTGACCAGATCGTCGCGCAGATCCAGAGCGGCGCCGTCTCGGGCTTGATCAACACCTTGCGCAGCAAGATCACGCTCAAGGGCGGTCGCGTCGAGCAGAGCAACTTCCACGACTTCACGCTGCTGCGCATGAACCAGATGCCGAAGATCGACGTGGTCGTGATCGAAGGCGGCGACAAGCCCGGCGGCATGGGCGAAGTCGGCGTGCCGCTCGTCGCGCCCGCGATCGCGAACGCGGTGTTCGCGCTGACCGGCAAGCGCGCGCGGTCGCTGCCGTTGTCGGACCACAAGGTCGAGTTCGTTTAAGAGATTCGTTTGCCTTGAGACGAACGCGGCACTACATGCACCGCCGCTGCGATGCATGCGGCGCAGCATTGCCATCCGTTTTCAGAGTGATAAGGGGTGTCGACTCGTTTCCGGGTGATAAAACGACGAGCGCTCACCAAGTCTGGTGCAACGTCCAACTATTCGGTCAGTGGACCGCGACGCTGGGCTCGCGATAATCTGACTCTCACTGCGACAGCGATCACTTCCCTCAGGCGTTAAGTCAGCATGGAATCAGCACCCGCTTCAATTTCGGATGCCGTCTCTCGTGAGCTAATGGGTGAGCGCGTCCTGTGGGCCGCCTCTCCGGATCGGTGGGCGTATGCGAGTAAGTATTGGAAAACGGCTCTGTTCGGTATCCCGTTTGCGGCCTTCGCAATATTCTGGACATCTCAAGCTACTCATATCCCGCCAAAGGCGGACAGCACGATCGGAGTTTTCTTCCCCCTTTGGGGCCTAATGTTTGTGACGTTCGGCCTGAGTATGCTGCTGTCTCCTTTGTGGGCTGCTTGGTCGGCGCGCAATGTCTACTACGTCGTGACAGAGCGCCGTGCGATCATCTTCGAGAAGAAGTTCAAGCTCAACATCCAGTCGTTCTCAAAGTCTTCAGTGTCTGGGTACGAGCGAATTTCAAACGGCGGCGCAGGTGGCAACATTATTTTTCAGCGCATCTCTGAACGTAGCGGCAGAGGCACAAATGTCACAGAAATTGGGTTCATTGGCCTGCGCGATTACGCCAGCGCCGAGCAAGCGCTCAATAAGTTAGTGGCGAGCGGGACGATGACCTGACTAGAGCGTTCAACGTGTCTCTTTGTAGTTTTCGCGGTACCAAATGCGCGCCCAAGCGAACCAATACGTAGCTGTCGCGGGTAGCATGTTGCTCACCGTGGCCACCTGAACGTCAGGTGCTGAATGAACGCACCGTATTTCTCGTTGCTTGCATTTCTCTCTGCTGCGTCAACTTGCTTCGCCGCAGGCTCTTCTCCTGCAGCACTTTTGAATAGGCTGAGATCCCTGGCCGGAACAAGCAGTCGCGACTGTGGGTCTGTTTCGCTTCAAGGCGATCGCGAGCCGGCGATTGCTTGCGCCAAAGCCTCCCATTCATCTGGGCAAGCCTATCGAGTCGCATTTCAGCTGCAGGCAACTGATTCCGCCATTTGGCAAGGTGCCGCTCGAGATGAGCGGGGCAAGCTCTGGGTGGCGTTTTACGACGTCGACTCATCAGGCAGCCCTACGCTGAGCGTACTTCCATGCCGCGAGATCCTATTCGCAAGTCAGGGCGGCGAAGTTTTTGATTGTCAGCCTACTTCCAACGCGCCCTAACTGATCGCTTAAGCGGACTGCCAGTCGTCTGCGCTAGACTGCAACGCATCGCGGCAGCGGCCGCTTAGCTCAAGCGTTAGACCTCAATCAATGAGCAAATACGTGCTCACATCGCCGGCCAATATTGCGAACTTGATGCTCATCGCGCTCCTCATTCTAGCGACGCTTGGCTCTCTTGCTCTTGTCATCTCGGGTGAGGCGTACGCCTTGTTGATATTGCTTTTCAGCGTCGCGCTCCTGGTCGGCGTGATACTTCGTAGCCCTATAACCTATGTCGCAATCGCGCTGCTTTCCGTAATTGGTCTCGCCGCGAATCTTAAATCCGGCCATTTTGCACTTTCAGCGCTAAATGCGAGCATGCTGGCGCTGTCCGTATATATACGCGGCAACCTATTTGTGCGAGTTTCGGAGAAATGATTTGTCCCAGGGTCGGGCCTAGCTACTCTCGCTCAAGCGCCAGCCTCCCGGAGGATTGATGCTTCGGCAACAAGGTGAAAAGCGAGCTGACGGCAAGTGGTTTCTGGCCGCGGCGGAGCGCAACAAGGGCCCGATACTCGAGGTGCTCGCGCGCGTACTGCCCGAACGGGGCTTGGTGTTGGAGATCGCCAGCGGTACGGGACAGCATGTCGTGCATTTCGCCAAGACGTTGACGGGCCTCACGTGGCAGCCGTCCGATCCAGATCCGGAGCTTCGCGAGTCCATTGCGCTGCGTGTTAAAGAGGAACAGCTGGCGAACGTCAATCCCCCTATTGACCTTGATGTGGCCAGACTGCCGTGGCCTCTGCCGACGGCGGATGCACTGGTGGCTATCAACATGATTCACGTAGCGCCATGGTCCGCTACGCTGGCGCTGTTCGAAGGTGCGAAGGCCTTGCTTCCGGCACACGTCCTTTTTTTATACGGAGCGTATCGTCGCCACGGTCGCCACACCTCGGAAAACGACGTGCAGTTCGATTCGGATCTTCGCGCGCACAATCCGGAGTGGGGTATTCGCGATCTTGAGGCAGTGTCCGACGTAGCGGATCACGCCGGATTTGTACTGAGCGAGATCGTCAATATGCCGGCGAATAACTTCAGTTTGATTTTCAAGCGACGCGAAGGCTAACCTCGCATTCGAGCGGACGACGGCGGAACGGTCCAGGTTCCCCGCAAACAAACGGCAAGGCGAATGCGCCCCGCCGCTCAACCGTGGCGGTGCGCCCAACGCGCCGCGGCTTCACCGGCGACAAGCCCGCTCGCGAAACAAGCGGTGAGCAGATAACCGCCGGTTGGTGCCTCCCAATCGATCATTTCGCCTGCGCAGAACGTGCCGGGTAAGTTTTTCAGCATCAGATCCGGATCGAGCGCGGCGAAGCGCACGCCGCCCGCGGTGCTGATCGCCTCATCGAGCGGACGCGCGCGCGCGAGGCGCAGCGGCAGCGACTTGATCGCGGCAGCGAGGCGTGCGGGATCGGCCATCGCGTCCTTGCCGAGCAGCTCGTACAGCAACCCCGTCTTGACGCCTTCGATGCCAGCCGCTCGGCGCAGATGTTCGCTCAGCGAGCGGCTTCCGCGCGGGCGCGCAAGCTCGCGCGCGAGACGCGTCGCTTCACGCCCGGGCACGAGATCGAGACGAATCTCGACTGAACCGCGCGCCGCAATCCTGCCGCGCAGACTTGCGCTCAGCGCATAGATCAGGCTGCCTTCAACGCCGTGTTGCGTGATGACGAACTCGCCTTGCTGGCGCACTTTGCCCTTCGTCGGATCGTCCCATTCGATCACGACCGGTTTGACCGGATGGCCGGCATGGCGTGTGGCGAAGTGTTCGCTCCAACCGCCACTTGGCCCGCTACCCGCAATTTCGAAACCGCAATTCGAAGGCTGAAGCTGAGCGAGTTCGACGCCTCGCGCAGTCAGCGTATCGACCCAGTTTCCATCCGAACCGAGCACGGACCAGCTGCCGCCACCGAGCGCGAGCACCACCGCATCGGCGCGCACGATTTTTTCGACGCCATCATGCGCGAAACGCAGCGCGCCGGACTCATCCCAGCCACGCCACGCATTGTGCATGTGAAACTGCACGCCGCTCGCACGCAGACGTCGCACCCAGCCACGCAGCAGCGGCGCCGCTTTCAAGTCCATCGGAAACACGCGGCCCGAAGTGCCGACGAAGGTCTCGATACCCAGCCCGCGCGCCCAGGCGCGCAAGGCGTCCGCGTCGAAACGCTCGAGCCAGGCGCGCACCTCGTTCGCACGCGCACCGTAGCGCGCGACAAACGTCTCGAACGGATCGGAATGCGTGAGATTGAGTCCGCCCTTGCCCGCGATCAGGAATTTGCGTCCGACCGAACCCATGCGGTCGAACAGATGCACCTCGACACCGGCCGCACGCGCCGTTTCGGCGGCCATCAGCCCCGCGGGGCCGCCACCGATGATCGCGACGCAACGCTGTGTTCCATCCATGTTGTCTTGCCTGCGGTTGTTAACGCGGCAGATACTCGCATATCGCCGCTGGACATTCAGGAGAACCCCATGAAAATCGTTCTATTCGGCGCCACCGGTCATATTGGCCATGCGATCCTCGACGAAGCGCTGCAGCGCGGCGATGAAGTCACCGCCGTCGTGCGCGATCCCACGCGTGTCACTGCGCAAAATCCGAAACTCACGGTCGTCCAAGGCGATGTCGGCGATCCCGCGAGCTATGCCGCAGCATTGCATGGCGCCGATGCGGCGATTGCGAGTCTGTCTGCGCGCAAGGACAAGGACAACTCCGCCGTCGCGCGCAATGCCGGTATCCTGCTTGATGCGCTGGCGAAGGCCGGCGTGAAGCGTTTCGCCTGGGTCGGCGGCGCGGGCTCGCTTGAGACCGCGCCAGGCAAGCGCGTGATCGACGATCCGAATTTCCCGGCCGCGTGGAAGCCCGAGGCCGAAGCGCAGGGCCAGGCGCTCGCGGTGTTCCGCGGATCGAAGGCCGACATCGACTGGATCTACATCAGCCCGGCCGCGATGATCGAAGACGGCGCACGCACCGGCAAATACCGCGTCGGTGGCGACCAGTTGCTCGTCGACGAGAACGGCAAGAGCCATATCAACGTGCCGGACTACGCCGCGGCCTTGCTCGATCGCATCGAGAAGAACGACAAGCCGCGCCAGCGCATTACGGTTGCTTACTGACCCGATGAGTTCGATACGCATGCCCGCGCTGTTCGTCGGCCATGGTTCGCCGATGAATGCGATCGAAGATAACGCGATCACCCACGGCTGGCGTGAGGTCGCTGCGCGCCTGCCGAAGCCGCGTGCGATCCTGTGCGTGTCGGCGCATTGGGAATCGCGCGGCGTGTTCGCCTGCGCGGCGGAGCGTCCGCAGACGATCCACGATTTCTACGGCTTTCCGCAGGCGTTGTTCGATGTGCAGTATCCGGCGCCGGGCGACCCCGCACTCGCGCGGCGAATCGGCGAAATCGTCAAGAGTGTAAAAGTACACACGACCGAGGAATGGGGCCTCGATCACGGCGCCTGGAGCGTGCTGCGCGTGATGTATCCCGATGCCGATATCCCGACGTTACAGCTGAGCATCGATACTTCGCAACCCGGCGAGTTCCACTATGCGCTTGGCCGTGAACTTGGCGCGCTGCGCGACGACGACGTGCTGCTGCTCGGCAGCGGCAATATCGTGCACAACCTGCGCTTGCTGCAGTGGCGCGATCCGATGCCGCCGGATTGGACGCTGCGCATCGACACGAAGGTGCGTGATGCGATCAACACGCGCCAGCACGAAGCATTGATCGATTGGCCGAGTCTCGACCGCGAGATCGCGCTCGCGGTGCCGACACCCGAACACTATCTGCCGCTACTTTACGTGCTCGGCGCACAGCGCGAGGACGAACGTGTCGAGCTGTTCAACACCGACTACTTCAGCACGATTTCGATGACGTCGGTCGTCGTCGACTAGAACCAGAGCCTCAACCCGGCGACGAACTGCGCGCCGTTTCCCCGCGCGACCGCCGCATCACTGCGGCGATGCTTCCACACCACGCCGATATACGGCGCTATCTCGCGGCGGATTTCATAGCGCAGACGCAAGCCGGCTTCCGCT
This sequence comes from uncultured Rhodanobacteraceae bacterium, assembly GCA_964509025.1. Taxonomy (GTDB): domain Bacteria; phylum Pseudomonadota; class Gammaproteobacteria; order Xanthomonadales; family Rhodanobacteraceae; genus Rudaea. The sequence goes on along the minus strand of CAZDWH010000080.1, from coordinate 1,559 downwards.
TCGGAGAGTCCCGCAGCGACTTCGCGCGCGTGGTCGCTGCGACCGTACCAGTTCAGCTCCACTTCCGGCTGCAGAATCAAGCGTTGCGTCAGCAACAGTTCGTACGCCGCGCGCAAGCGCGCTGCCGTGCGCCCGCCGTCGCCGACATAAGCCGTCGCTTCGATCTCGAACCAGTACGGCGCGAGACCTTGCACGCCGAACGCGGCCCAGTTTCGGTCTGGAACATTCGGCGCCGATCCGCTTGTGAAATCGTGACGCGCACCGACTTGCCAATCCCAAAAACTCGAGAAAGCGTGATCCCACAGCGCCTCGATGCGCGCATCGGTGCGATGGGCTTCGCGCTCACCTTCGCTGCGCAGCCAGAATTTGTTGAAATCACCGCCGTACCAAGCTTCGGCATCCCACGCCGTCGCGTTCGCATCGCTACCAAAGCTGCGCTCGAAGTTGTCGAGCTTAAACATCGCGAACTTCGCGTTGTCGTTCATCCCCATCGTGCGCGCCATCTCGGCGTCGGACATTGCGGGCATCGCATGTTGCGGCGGATCGGGCGGCACATGGTCGGACACCTGCTGTGCCCACGCAGGCGATGCAATTGCGCACGCCAGCGCAAAAAGTATACGTGCGCGCATTACGTCACCACCACTTCACGGAACATCCCCGCTTCCATGTGATAGAGCAGATGGCAGTGAAAGGCCCAGCGCCCGAGCGCATCGGCGTTGACGCGATAGCTCAGCTGCTGCGCCGGTTGCACGACCACGGTGTGCTTGCGCGCGAGGAAATCGCCCTGCGGCGTTTCGAGTTCGCTCCACATGCCGTGCAGATGGATCGGATGCGTCATCATCGTGTCGTTGACGAGAGTGAAGCGCACGCGCTCGCCATGTTTGAGGGTGACCGGTTCGGCCTGCGAATACTTCTTGCCGTCGAACGACCAGACATAGCGCTGCATGTGCCCGCTCAGATGCAGCGTGATCTCGCGCTGCGTGTCGATGCTGATCGGCGCATCGAGCGTCTTGAGATCGGCGTAAGTCAGTACGCGCCGGCCGTTGTCTCGCAGGCCGATGCCGGGGTCGTCGAGATTCGTGCGCGGCGTTGCAACGGTCATATCGACGCCGGGCCCCGTTTTCAGCTGCGGCGGCGGATGCATGCTCGCGCCGCAACTGCCCTCAGCGCCCTTCATCGGCATCTGCATTGCGCCATGATCCATGCCGGGCATCGAATGACCGGGCATGTCCATCTTCATCGTCGCGTCTTGCATCTGACCCATCATGTCGCGCATGGTCAGGCGCGGACGCGGATCGAGCGGCGGAATTTCGGCCGCCATCCCCGCGCGAGTTGCGAGCGTGCCGCGCGCGTAACCGGACCTGTCCATGGATTGCGCAAAAATCGTGTAGGCACGATCGTCGTTCGGCGCGACGAGTACATCGCAGACCTCCGCGGGACCAAGACGCAACTCGTCGACGCCGACCGGCTCGACATCCTGCCCGTCGACCGCGACCACGCCGAGCTTGAGTCCCGGAATGCGCACATCCAAAAACGTCATCCAGCTGCCATTTCCGATT
>CAZDWH010000079.1:0-12692 GCA_964509025.1 uncultured Rhodanobacteraceae bacterium | reverse complement strand
CCGGCGGCTTCGCGCGCACGATGCCGCGTTTGCCTTCGAGCGATTCGAGCAGCGCGGTTTCCTCGCCGCACACGTAGGCGCCGGCGCCTTTCGCAACGAACAGGTCGAAGCGGTGCGCCGTCGACCCGAGCACGCTGTCACCGAGCCAACCGGCGGCGCGCGCTTTTGCGATGGCCGCTTCGAGCGTGGCGATCGAATGCGGGTACTCGCTGCGCACGTAGATATAGCCGACTGTCGCGCCGGTCACGACGCCCGCAATGATCATCCCTTCGATCAGCACGTACGGATCGCTTTCCATCACGAGGCGATCGGAGAAGGTGCCGGAGTCGCCCTCGTCGGCGTTGCAGACGATGTATTTCTGCGCTGCCTTGGCGCCGCGTACCGTGCGCCATTTGATGCCGGCCGGGAAGGCCGCGCCGCCCCGGCCGCGCAGGCCGGATTCGATCAAGGCTTCGCAGGCGGCGTCGCCATCGGTTTGCAGCGCCTGACGCAGGCCATCGAGGCCGCCGTGGGCGACGTAGTCGTCAATAGAAAGCGGATCCGTGATGCCGACACGCGCAAAGGTCAGGCGCTGTTGTTTCTTCAGATACGGAATCTCGTCGACCACGCCGACTCGCCGTTCATGCGCGCCGCCTTCGGTAAAGCCGGCGTCGAACAGCGCGGCGACGTCGCTTGCTTCGACATTCGCGTAGCCGACACGGCCTTCAGGGGTCTGGACTTCGACCAGCGGTTCGAGCCACAGCAGACCTCGCGAGCCGTTGCGAACCAGATCGATTTCAATGCCGCGGCGGGCCGCTTCCGTGGCGATGGCCTGGGCCAGTTCATCCGCGCCGAGCGCCAGCGCCGACGAATCGCGAGGGACATAGATGCGGGTCATGCTGCCACCTCCACGCATTTGGAGGCGGCCGCGAAGATCGCGTCGAACTTTTGCGGCGTGACTTTGGCGTGCAAGGTGCCGTTGAGCATGAGCGCCGGCGACAGCGCACATTGACCGAGGCAATACACCGATTCCAGTTCCACCGTGGCGCCGTGCTGGTGTTCAGCGTCGAAGCGGCAGCCGGTGTGCGCCTCGATGTGCTGCGCGAGCGCTTCGGTGCCCATGCTGCGGCAGGCTTCCGCGCGGCACAGTTGCACCGTGACGGGCGCCGCGGGTTGCGTGCGGAAGTGGTGATAGTAGGTGATGACGCCGTGCACTTCCGCGCGCGAGAGGTTCATGGCGCGGGCGAGCGGCGCAACCGTGGCAGGCGGCACGTAGCCAAGTTCGTCCTGGATCGCGTGCAAGACTGCCAGCAGCGATATGCCCGGCTGCGCGTGGCGCTGCACAAGCTGGTCTGGCGCGATGGCGATGGAATCGTCCAAGTGGGGGCTCCTCCAAAGTCATATATGCACTTGTTATTCATAATATGTGCACTTATGCTTCGTTTATTCAGTAGGGAATAGCGGAACAATAGGCGGGTGTGCCGGCCTGTGCAATAGGAAAGAGGTGAGCATATATGATCCGGATCGAATGCCAGGCGCAGCTGGTGGTGAAGGGCCCGGACGGCCGTGAGGCAAGCCTGTCGGACGTGGTGCCGCTGCTCGCGTTGGTGAATGAATCCGGCAGCATCGCGCAGGCGGCGGCGCTTAAGGGTTTGTCCTACCGTCATGCGTGGGGTTTGTTGCGCGGTATCGAAGAGCGTCTGGGCGGTCCGCTGATCGCGAAGGAGCGCGGTCGCGGCTCGGTGCTATCCGAGCTCGGCCAGGCAGTGTTGCGTGCGCAGCGGCTGTGCAGCGAACGTCTCGACGGCAACATGCAGGCGCTCGCGAGCGAAGTGACCAGCGATCTGAACCGCTGGCTCGCCCCTCCCGCTGACGACGTGCGCATCCACGCGTCGCACGGTTATGCCGTGGCCGCGCTGGTGACGACGCTGGTCGCGAGCCATCTGCCGGTCGATATCAAATATCGCGACAGCGCGGACGCGGTCAGCGCGCTGGCGCGCGGTGAGTGCGATCTGGCCGGCTTCCATTTGCCGCTCGGCGAGTTTCGCGCGGCGTGCGCCGATACCTATCGGCGCTGGCTCGATCCGCAGCGTCACGTGCTCGTGCATCTCACTCGGCGCAAACAGGGACTTTTCCTTGGTAAGGGCAATCCCCGAGGCATTGTGGGCCTCGGCGATCTCGCGCGCGACGATATTCGCTTCGTCAATCGACAACCGGGCTCCGGCACGCGCATGCTGCTCGATCTCGCGCTGCGGAAAGTCGGCGTGGATCCGGACCGGGTCAATGGTTACGCGTCGACCGAACTGACGCATTCCGCGATTGCGGCGTTCGTCGCGAGCGGCATGGCGGATGTGGGTTTCGGCGTGGAGCCCGCGGCGCATCACTTCGGGCTCGACTTCATTCCGGTCGTCGACGAAGACTATTACTTCGCGTGCGAGCGTGTGCGCCTCGAGCGTACGCCGCTCGCCACCGTGATCGATTTGATGCGTAGCAGCGCGTTCCGGCAGCGCGTCGATCAACTCGAAGGCTATGATCCGCGAGACTGCGGCAAGCTGGTCGATCCCGAAGAAGGTCTGGGCAAAGCGCTGGCGTAAGAGGCTGTAACCATAAAGCGGCGTTCGTCGCTGCGTATGGCGTGCGTTTGGGATACTCTCTACACTTCCGCTTCCGTCTTAACCGCGCGCTACGCGCCGTGCCGATCACTATGAAAGTTTTGCTTCACGCTTGTGCTGCCGTTGCGACGGCTGGTGTGCTTCTTGCCACCGCTTCGGTTGGTTTCGCCCAAAATTCTCCGGGTGTGCCGGGCGGTATCCTGCAGGACCAGTTTCGTCTTGCCGAGCATCCGCAACTGCCGTTTGCCGCGTCTGCGCCCTCGGACAAATATCAGAGTGACAAAAAATCTGCCATGCGCAAACGCGGCGATATGGGCGATCCGAACGGCTGCAATCTGCAGTGTCCTAAAGACCAGTAAGAGGACGGATGAACCCGTTGTTGTCGAAAGCGCCGGCGGTCTGCCGGCGCTTTCCGTTTGGGCACCGGGCTTAGCCCGGCGTTGTCGTGGCCTCGTGTCAGCCGCTTACGGCTTGGCGGTGTGCCACAAATCCTTGAAGCCGTCTCCCTTCATATCTCCCGCCTGCTTGTCGGCCGCGTAGCGATAGAGCGGATGGCCCTTGTACGCCCATTGCTGCTTGCCGTCGGCGCTTGCGATCAGCGTCCAGTCACCGGACGGTTTGTCCGATGCGCTGGCCGTGGCAGCCGGCCAGGTGCTCATGCAGGCGCCGGTGCAGGCGCTCGCGCCGGGCGTGGTGTCTTTGTCGAAGGTGTAAAGCGTCATGCCGTCCGCGGTGACAACGCGGCCGTCAACGATCTTTGGGGCTTCGGCGAAGGCGCTCTGTTGCAGGGCGAGAAGGGCTAGGCAGAAGAGGGTCTTGCGCATGATGTCGGCTCCTGAATTTTGACGACGTGGTTTGAGTATAGGCAGCGGGCGTGAACGTGCGGCGCGCTGTTGGGCGTGCTTGGAGTGAACGGCTTGATGCAGTGAAATATTCCATGTACTAGGGTGAACCCTGGTGTGTGCTGATGGCTTCTATTCAGAACGAGACGTTCTTTCTTTAGGTGGTTTCGATTTTTCGCGGAGAGAAACTGGGTCGCAAATTTAATTTGCGATTTTATATTTTTGTTTTGGGAATTTTCTGTTGTCATTTTCGCGTCGCTCGGGTTTCATGGTTGAGCGATTTGTGATTGATGAAAAAGCGACTGCGAAATTTTGTAAATGTGTCTGATGTATATCTTCAGTGTGTGAGGATTTGGCGGGGGAAAGTCAAGTCGTTCTGTGTCGCCACCGGCGTGCCGCAACGCTAGTGTCGTGGGGTGCCATCTCTGTGGGTGAGACTCGGAGGGATTTTCCTGCGCGATTTTCCCGGCATGATCGGACGGGGGCTGGTGATTTTTGCATTTTTAGTTGAATCTGTAAAATAAAGCAAAGATTTCCTTATTAAAAAAGGCCGATGATAAGATGGGCGCGCTCTGAGGCGGTGAATGTTGCTCGTGAGCTAATTTATTGACTTGTTTGTAAAGGGTAATCGAAATGCAAAAAATCAATCGTAATGAACTGGCTAAATCCGCTGTCGCAGGCGGTTGCTGCAAGAGCTCCTGCCAACAACCGGCGAAGGCCGCTCCGGCCCCGGCTCCAGTCAGCAGGCCGCGCGCGTAATTAACCGGTGACGTCCCGGGGGGGTATGGGCCACCCTGGGACGTGACATGACCTTGGAGCAAGCTATGAGGCCGTGGGTCGCCGCGTCAACCATGCTGGTTTTGCTGCGTAAAGGGATCTCGTATGCAAAGCGCAGCATGCATGGCGCGTTGATCGCCCGCATGCCGGCCTCAGCGATCGAGCCGATTGCCGCAGCCGGATGGGCAATCCGCAGCCTCGTCAACGCACGCGCGCGTTGGCATGGCTTGGCTCGCTGCGAGATGGGCCGTGACGTGCTGAAACTCGCACCGTTAAACACCTGCCGGGTTGCAGCGGCCGGCTTGCGCGAAAGCCTGATCGACCAGCGAATCTATTTCGGCCGGCTGTCTCGTGGCAGCGAGGTGTGGCCTGACTTGCGGGACGTCGCGTCGGCGCTCGCAACAAGAGTCCGGCAACTCCAGGCGGATGAGCCTGGGCGTCCCGTCATCGTCTCGCCGTTTCACTATGTGTCGCAATACGCCAACATTTATGTCATCGACGAATTGCGGGCTGTGCTTGGGCTCAACTCGATTGCCGTAGTGTCGGGCGTGCCGCGCGACATGTACGGCGATGACCACGCCCAGATACCCGGCGTCAACGTGCTCTACACCTATGGCGAAGACGACCGTAACGGGCTTGGCCTGCGCGTCGCCCGGGCGTTGAAGCGCAACGGCGTCGCGGTGCTGTTTGCCGATGTGCCGCCGTTCGCGTTGCACCGCTACCCGATGGAAACGGTCGGCGTCTCCCTGTTCGGGCGCAACGCGCGCATTCATAACGGCGTGTTCCGTCTGGGTGCGCCGTTCAACGCAATGTTACTGCCGTTCTATCTGCGCTTCAGGCGCGGCCGGTTCAACGCCGAACTGTTCGAGCCATTAGCGCTCGCCGAAGCCGGCGCCGCACAGCAGCTTGCCCGATATATCGAGGCGGCGGCAGCCGACAACTATTCAGACTGGCTGGTTGCAGGACATCCGTCGATGTACGGGTTCGCACCAGTCCGCTAGTTATTTTCCCGCCGGGCAAAAGCACTCGCATGGCACCACGTCGCTCTTTGACCGACGGACACGGCGCCGGCTGGCACCCGGCCGCAATGAGGCCATGGAACCCATTTATCTCCCCCAGTTCAAGGACGTCTCATGGCGCTGGATCGCGTATGGGACCTCCACCCTGGTAACGATCGCGATCGCGTTTGGGTTCTTTCACGACGTCGAGCTGAAACAGGACGTGCGCGCGGAAATCGTGTCGCCTTCCGAAATCAAGATTCAGGGGCTGAGCGGCCTCGTCTCGGATATTTATGTCAGCCCGTCAACGCGGGTGGCGCAAGGGGCCGCGCTATTCCGGCTCGATCGAGACCTGTCGCTCGCGAGCGACGGTCAACAACGCCCGGCTTTCGATGAACACATGCGCGACGAGCAGCTCCGCGCCAGCGAGGCGCAATATAGCCAGCGCAAGGCCGACCTGTCCGCGCAACTGGAAGCCGCGCGGCTCGCAGCGCGAAGCCGGCGGGCTGAAATCTCCGCGGCCGATGAGCAACTCACCCAGAACCGGCAACTGTCCGAGGAAGCGGGGCGGAAGTTGGCGCGCCTGAAGTCGGTGTCCGATTACATCACCGCCGACCGGATCGAACTGGCGAGTGCCGACACGCATCAGGCGAAAGTCGCGGTGGCGCAAAGCGTCGCGCGTCATCAGCAATTGAGCGCGGACCTCGGCGCCGCCATCAGCGCGCAAACGGGTCTCAGCGCCCAGCTCAAGGAACTGGAAGCGCGCCGCGAGCGTGAGCTGCAGGATATTCGCGTGCGCTTCGAGCAGACGCGGCAGGACGCGACGATTTCCGCGCCGAAGGCCGGCATCGTTACCTTCTCCGGGCTGGTTGCGGGCCGCACGCTCGCACCGGACGACGTAGCGCTCGTCATTTCGACCGGCGAGAAGGGCACGCTGCGCGCAGCATTGCGCATTCCGTCCCGCCGGCGTGGCTTTGTGCGCGAAGGGCAGATTGTGCGTCTGAAGTTCGACGCGTTTCCGTACGCCAAATTCGGTAGCTACGCCGCGCGCATCGATTCGATTTCCCGCACCACGGTACGTTCGGCGATATCGCCGGCAGGCGCTTCGGCGCCGCGCAGTCCGGACGGCGATTACATGGCATGGGCCACGCTGAGCGGCGACAAGTTCACCTTCGAGCGGCAGCACTTCGACATCTTGCCCGGCATGACCGCGACGGCGAGCATCGTGATCGAGCGTCGCACCATCGCCGAATGGGTGCTCGCGCCACTTTTCCGCATGCTACGAGGGTGACGATGCGAGCGATCTATCAAAACGAAGTCGCCGAGTGCGGCTACGCGTGTCTGGCCATGGTGCTGTCACACCTCGGCCGTGCGACCGAAGTGCGCGAATTGCAGGCATTCCGGCCGATTTCGGCCAATGGTTTGACGCTGATGGACCTGTACGACGTCGCCGTCGAATTCGGTCTTGCTGTTCAGGCCTACCGCTTCGACGCCGCCGATCTGCCGAGCATCAAGCGCGGTTCGATCCTTCATTTCGGCGGCGCGCACTTCGTGGTGTTCGAGAAGTTCGGGCGCGGCCATGTGCAGGTGATCGATCCGGCGAGCGGACGGCGGCGCATCTCGATGGACACGTTCGTGGCCAATGTGTCGGGCTATCTGCTCGAATGCGCGCCGACGCCGGTGATGCCGCGCATCCGCAACAAATCACTCGTGCCCGCCGCGCTGGCGCGCGTGCGCGCGCTGAATCCGCAACTCAACGCGCAGATCGCCAAGGTGATGTTCGTTGCGCTTGGCAGTCAGTTCGCGATCCTCGCGATGCCTTACCTCGGCAATCTGGTGCTCGACGACGTCGTCGCCGCTGACAACCTCAATCTGCTCAACGTCCTCGTCTTTACGTTCGCGGGTATTTTCATTGTCGGCGCGTTGAGCCAGTACATTGAAACGTATCTCGTCGAACTTCTGCATGGTCTCGTGCAGATGACCGTGACCGAAGGGCTGCTTGCAAAACTGCTGCGCAACCCGATTCCGTACTTCGAGAAACGGCATGTCGGCGATCTGTTTGCTCGCGTGAAGGCGCAAGACGAGATCAGTGTCCATGCCACCCGTACGGTGATTTCGCTTGGCATCGATCTGACCGTCGGCGCGCTCGCCCTCGTACTGATGTTGGTGCAGAGCCGGCAACTGACCGCCATCGCATTGCTGATTTTCATGCTGTACGTCGCGGTGTCGTTTGCGCTTTTTTCGCGGATGCGCGACACGCATGCGCTGGTGCTGGAAGAGTCCGCGCGCTGTGACGATTCGCTCATCGAAACGATTCGCGCTGCCTCGCTGATCAAACTGGCGCAGGGTGAGACGCGGAGAACCGCAATCTTCATGGCGAAGTACCGGGCCTATATCGCTGCGCTGGTGCATAACAGCCGGCTCGCCAGCGCGCGCGATGCGATCCTGAAGCTTGTCAACTACGCGGACATGATCGCAATCAGCTGGTTCGCCGCACGCCTGATGTTAGGCGGCGCGATCTCGGTTGGTGTGTTCTATTCGTTTCTGATCTACAAGTCGCTGCTGTCGGAGCGCTTTGCGCGATCCATCAACGCGGCGTTCGCGTATTTCATGCTGAGCGTGCCGGTTGCGCGCGTGAGCGATATCGTCGACAGCGAAGCAGAGCGGTATACGCCGCCGGGCGACACACACAAGACCGTAGAAGTACGAAGTTTCGAGTGCATCGACGTGCGCGATGTCACGTTCCGCTATGGTGTGTCGGATCAGCCGGTACTTAACGGCGCAAACATCGCCATTCGCAAGGGCGACAAGATCGTGATCACTGGTTCGTCGGGGAGCGGCAAGTCCACGCTGTTCAAGCTGCTCGCGGCAGCCGAACCGCTGCAGGAAGGGCAGATCACATTGAACGGGATCGCCTGGCCAAATCTCACGGTCGATGAAATCCGCCGCCATGCCGTTCATATGCGGCAAGGCGATCCGATCCTGCACGGTTCGATCGCGGACAACGTGTCGTTGTTCGCCGGCAATGCGGACGAAGCGCGGATTCACGCGCTGCTCGACGACGTTGGTTTATTGCCCGATGTGATGCGCTTGCCGATGCGCACACGGACCGTGATCAGCGACACCATCGCGAATATTTCCGCAGGTCAGCGGCAGCGTCTGCTGCTCGCCCGTGCGCTGTATCAGCAACGCGAACTGCTGTTGCTCGACGAACCGACTTCGAATCTCGATCCGGTTTCGGTCCGGCATATCGTTGCGTTGTTACAGCGGCTCGAACGGACTGTCGTGGTGATTACGCATGATATGTCGCTCGCTTCGGCGTTCGAGCGGCGCTATCGCCTCGTTGAGGGCGAATTGATCGACGAGACGCGTGCTGGAATGCTGGTCCATGAATAAGCGCATCGTATTGGCCTGGCTATTCGTGCTCGGCTGTGCCGCTCACGCCCGTACCGCGGCGGCTGTCGATCTGCTTACGGTGGTCGAGCAGGCAACCGACCACGACGCGGGTTTGGCGGCGTTTCGTGCTGCGTCCAAAGCCGCTCAGCAGGCGGTGCCCAGGGCGCGCGCGGCGCTGTTGCCGCAGGTAGAAGGAGGCTGGGGACGAGCGTACAACCGTACGGCGATAGAAGGCTTGCCGCGCACCAGTTACTGGCAGAACGGCTGGACTGTCTCGCTCACGCAGCCGGTTTTCGACTGGAGTCGCTGGACCGCTTACAAGCAGGCGGACGTGGTCGAGGCGCGGGGCGTCGTCGACGTCGCGCGCGCTCAGCAGTCGGTCATGGTGCAGGCTGTGCGTGCCTATTTCGATGAACTGGCGGCAGAAGACGAGTTGATGCGCGCGAACGACTACTTCGCCGCACTGGGATCGCATTTCAGCCAGCTTCGCCACCGGCAGGCGGCGGGCGAGGCGACGGCGATCGATCTGCGCGAGGCCGAGGCGGCACAGGAGCAGGCGCAGCTGCAGCAGCAGGACGCGCGCAGTGATTTGCAGCTCAGTCGGCTCACACTGGAGCAAATAACCGGACAGCCGTTTGCCGCACTATCGCGGCTGTCGGATGGCGCGGCCATGCCGAGAATCGATCCGGCCGACGTAGAGAGCTGGGCCTCCCAGGCTGCCGCGCATGACTACCTGGTGCAGTTGAAGCAGATCGATTGGCGCATTGCTGAACTCGAGGTCGAGAAAGCTCGAGCGAAGCATTTGCCGGTTCTGGGCGTGAGCGCGAGCCACACCCCCGCGGGAGCGGCATCCGGTTACGCCCGTCCGACCACCACCACGACCGCGATGCTGTCGATCACTATTCCGATCTTCGAAGGTGGCGAGTTGAACGCGATCGTCGACGAAAAACTGGCACTGGAAGACAAGGCGCAGGACGAGTTGCTGGCCGCGAAGCGTACGGCGGGCGCGACGGCACGCGAAACCTGGTCGCGGTTTCGCGCCGGCGTGGCGCGAGTCGATTCGCTGACGCGTCTGGTGCAGACTTCGCGCGCCGCGCTCGATGCGACACAGGTCGGCTATAAGGTGGGCAGTCGTACGAGCGCCGACGTGTTGCGGGCCGCCGATGTGTTGTATGCGAACCGCCGCGATCTGATTCGCGCGCGCTATGCGACGATTGTGGCGCTGCTGCAACTGAAGGCCGCAACGGCGACACTGAACTTTGATGAGATAGCGCGGGTGAATGGGTTGCTGGTGGGCGCGGAGGGCGCGCAGGTAAGTGCGCCGATAAGTGCGCCGATAAGTGCGCCGGTAAGTACGTCGATAAGTACGTCGATAAGTACGTCAGTGGCCGCGCCTGTAGAAGACGGCACGCTAGCGGTCCCGGTCATGCCTACACGCAGCGGCTCCGATGTGTCCTCGGCAGTCGTGAGGGCACTGGAAGCCTGGCGTGCTTCGACACTACCGGATCGCGGAACGTCTCGCTGAAACGTATGCGCTAAGTCCGGCAATCCATGCCAGAAAAACAAAAATCCCGTAAGGCAGTGACCTTACGGGATTTCTCCAAAGCATCTGGTGGAGGCGGCGGGAATCGAACCCGCGTCCAGAAGCACTCTACGACCAGTTCTACATGTTTAGTTCTGTCATTTGATTTAACCGTAGCGACGCGGACGAACACGCTGCACTACGGCGATTCACCAGATTTTCGACCCGGACGTCGTGACTCCGTCAAGGCTTAACTGACGTATATGACCTCTGTCGGTATTGCTACCGGTCTTGCGACACTAGCCCGTCAGTGAACTAGGCAGAGGACGGCGGCCCTTAGGCTGCCAGTGCGAACGTATCGTCGTTTGCAGTTACGTTTTTCCCATTGATTAACGAGGTGACGGGTCCTCGACATGCCCTAGCCGCTTCGCAACCCCTGTCGAAACCAGGTCGCCCCCGCGGTTCGTTGCTCACAATATATGAGCCAATGCAGATTTTACAATAGATTGACGGCTACGTCCTGACTCATTGGCGTGGCCGACGCGGCGGCGCGCCGTACGGGCCTGCCGCCTCATTGCGCGTCAGCCGATGTCGCGCAGCAGCCGCTGCAATTCGGCCGGCGACTGGACGACATGTTGCGCGTGCCAATGCGTCGGTGGAATATCGTTGCCGCAATAGCCGTAGGCAGCCGCCACTGTTTTCATGCCGGCTGCGAAACCCGCCTGTACGTCGCGCAGGTCGTCGCCGACGTAGACGATGCGCTCCGGTTCTATGTCGAGCTCGCGCGCGGCGTGCAGCAAGGGCGCCGGGTGCGGTTTCGAATGTGGGGTCGTGTCGCCGCTCACGATGCAGCCTGCGCGCTCCTCGAGGCCGAGTTGTGCGATCAGCGGTTCGGTAAGGCGTGCAACTTTGTTCGTGACGATGCCCCAGCGCACACCGCGTGCGTCGAGTTCGTCCAACAGCTCCGGAATGCCAGGAAACAGCGTGGTCTCGATGCACAGGTCGGCTTCGTAATTGGCGAGAAACTCCTCGCGCATCGACCCGAACTCATGATTGTCGGGACCAATGCCGAATGCTCCGCCGATCAGCCCACGCGCGCCCGCGGATGCAAGCGGCCGCAGGTTTTCAAGCGGCACCATCTCGAGCCCGCGATCGTGGCGCATTTTGTTGACGGCAGCCGCGAGATCAGGCGCCGTGTCGGCGAGCGTGCCGTCGAGGTCGAACAGCACAGCGTGGCAAAGACCGAGGGCATCTTCGTTGTCTTCGCGTTGGGGCAGGGGCGTGGGATCGCTCATTGATTCGATAGGTCCGGCAGGTCGGGGCGGATCAGACGTCGCGGCGGCAGGCGAGCATATAGTTCACGCTCGTGTCGGCAGACAGCGCGAAATGCTTGCTGATCGGGTTGTACACGATACCTTTGATATCGGCTGTGCGCAGATCGGCGGCGCGCGCGAAGCTCGCCAATTCCGAGGGGCGAATGAAGCGCGCGTAGTCGTGCGTACCCTTGGGGAGCATCCGGGCAATATATTCGGCGCCAATCACGGCAAACAGGTATGACTTCACGTTGCGGTTCAAGGTGGAAAAGAACACCCAGCCGCCTGGTTTCACCAGCGTCTTGCACGCCTCGACAATGGCTGCGGGCTCCGGCACGTGCTCGAGCATTTCCATGCAAGTCACGACATCAAATGTGCCCGGTTCGCGGCCGGCAAGCGCCTCTGCGGCGATTTCTTCGTAATCGACGGTTACACCGCTTTCAAGGCTGTGAAGATCGGCTACGCCAAGCGCCTGGCTCGACAGGTCAATGCCTTTCACGTGCGCGCCCAGGCTAGCCATCGATTCGGACAGAATGCCGCCGCCACAGCCTATGTCCAGCACGTTCTTGCCCGCGAGATGTGCGTGGGTGTCGATCCAGTTCAGGCGAATGGGGTTGAGTTCGTGCAGCGGCTTGAATTCGGCATTCGGGTCCCACCAGCGATGGGCAAGGTCGCTAAATTTCTGCAGTTCGTGGGGATCGGCGTTGGTCATGGCGGAAGCTGCCTCGATGAGAGCGGTGAGCGGGCGCTCGAGGATAAACCCGGAGTATATAGTCCGACGGACGGGGCGGCAAAATGGGGCTCCCCTCGACGTCTGGCAGAGTGCCGGTTTGCAGCACTGCGCAGGTTGTCAGGCATAAAAAAAGCCCCGCCGAAGCGGGGCTTTGATACTGCGGTAATTTGTAGCTTACTGCTTCGAAGTACCGACAACTTCGACTTCCACGCGACGATCCGGTGCGAGGCAGGCGATGAGTTGCTTGCGGTTCTTCTGCGTGCAGGAACCCTTCGTGACCGGGTCGCGCTTGCCCTTGCCTTCCGTGTAGACACGGTTGGCTTCGATGCCCTTGCTGACCAGGTAGCCCTTCACGGCTTCAGCACGGCGGACCGACAGGCGGTCGTTGTACTTGTCCGAACCGAACGAGTCGGTGTGGCCGACGGCGATCACGACTTCCAGGTTGATGCCCTTCAGCTTCGAGGTCAGGTCGTCCAGCTTGGCCTTGCCTTCCGGCTTCAGGACAGCCTTGTCGAAGTCG
>CAZDWH010000078.1:12054-12722 GCA_964509025.1 uncultured Rhodanobacteraceae bacterium | reverse complement strand
CTGCGACGCCCCCAATCGTACCCGGTGTAGGTTAAGCAACCCAACGACGGCAACTGCTCGCTGCCCCACATTTCACAACCTCATGGCAAAGGTGCCCCGCGCGGCCCAGGGTGGACTGTCCCACTCTCCCCGCCTCTTTAGAGGCGGGACATGGGACACCAGTCCGACGGGCGCGTCACTCGCCACGGCTGGCCTTCGTATAGCGATCGGCGGCTTGAGCAATTCTGTCGGCTGTCGACTTTGAGATTTTAAGTTCCTTGGCGATGTCTCGAATGCTCTTGCCTTCGGCCTTGAGTCGCGCCACGTCCGCAGTGCGGGTATCGGTAGGCGGGTCGCACGGGCGCATGACGAAACTCGTCTCTGGCTGGCCGTCTTCGCCTTGCCAAGGCAACGTCACCGTGAGCGCTTCGAATGTGATTGGTTCGAACTCCGGCATATCCTTCGCCTTGGTGCACTTGAGCATGACCGTACGTGTAGAGGGCGAGCGCTCGGTGACCATCTCGACGTCTACGGCGGCGCGCAACGCGCTGCTGCCACGAGCCCTTGCGTTGTCTGACAAGCCGGAGTGATGGACGCCGATAATTGCCCCGTCCAACAAACGTCCGGAGTTTGTGTACTAGTGTCCCAACAAACGCGAAACCCTCCGTCCCGGAATTTCACTCCCTCAC
>CAZDWH010000078.1:0-12044 GCA_964509025.1 uncultured Rhodanobacteraceae bacterium | reverse complement strand
GGCTGTTGATGAGCGAGTGACAGGTGGAGTGGCGACGGCTGGTCACCAGTAGCACGTCTCCGGCGTGGGCGCACGCGCTGCTGCCACTCGCCAGTGCGTGGTCTGAGAGGCCGGAGTGATGGACGACGATAATTGCGAAGTCGAACAACTTTCTGATATTCGTATCGAGGTTCGCGACGAATGCAGATACGTCCGACGCGGAATTCTCGTCACCAGGGCCAAAGCAACGTGCCATGGTATCCACGACAAGGAGCTGCGGCGCGGTGCCTGTGCTGTTCGCCAGCTTCTGCACCTCTGCGGCGACAGCGGCGGCGTTGAGCGGGTCAATCAGTCCGACGCCGCCTGTGCTGACGAACAGCGGCGCGTGTGCAAGCGCGTTGCCGCGCGCTATCGACCAGGCCTTGAGTCGACGCGAGATACCATGGTGGCCTTCGCCGACTAGGAGAAAAGCCGCGTTGCCGGCGCCCTTGGTCGGCCGGCCATGCCAGTCGACACCAGTCGCAACGCTGGCCGCTATGTCGATCGCGATGTTGCTCTTAAAGGAACCCGGCGCGCCGATCAAAGTGATCAAGCTGCTTGCGGGAATGATGCCGCGCACCAGCCAGTTGATCGGAGAAGGCTCCGACAGTAGCCGCGCTGCGGGAACAAAAGTAACCGCCGGTGCGGCGATTATTTTGGCTGACATGAGCGCTTTAATTTCGGCCATGGAGAACCTCCGCGGCTTCGCGCATGCGGTCAGCGGCGTGCGACAAGCAGCGACGTCCGGCCAGAGAAACCGCTCGTCCTTCGGACAACGTGAGCACAACCTCATCGATAAAGTCGGCCCAATTGCACAATAGCGTCGGCAGCTTTCGCGGCGTATGATGTTGTTCAGTCCGGTGTCGAATGGACTTCGCATGTGTTTCGAGATCCCGCCTAGCCGCGGGATTTCGCATCTCTGGCATCTGCATTGTTCCTCCCGTTCGTCGTCTCGACGATCACGCCGCCTGCTGCGGCTCTGCTTCGCGCTTGAGCGCTTCGCGGGTGCGCATAGCGAGCCGGCGGATGCCTTCAGCCCGTTCTGCAAGCCGCTCCAGCATGTCGAGGGCAGCGCGGTCCTTGTCGGTGACTCTGCCGTAGATCGTCGTCGCCGCGCCTGGAAGCGCACCGCACGCGCCTTGAAGTTCGCCAGCGAGTTCGAGGGCCGGAGTTGCGTGCAGCTTCTGCAGCAGTGCGACGTTCACGCGGCCACCTGCTCGTTCTGCGAAGTAATCCAGCGGTCGAAACCATCGATGTCGATGAAGACGCGTCGGCCGATGCGTACGATTGCGCCAGCCGCCTTCAAGCCGTTGGCTTCCGCGTTAAACAACCACCAGCGGAGTTGCGCTTCGGTGAACCCGGACGCGATTGCGTACTCGGATACTTTTTTTAGGTTACGCATTTCAGCCCTCACGTTGTCGGCACACATTGGCCGGTTCGGGCTTGATTGAACTACGAGATTTTTGAAATCGCCGGAAAAAATTCCGCGGAAAGCGGCCTACATTTTCCGAAATCTGTCGGAAAGCTTGTCAGGGCTCACTTCTCGCCCCAGGCCGAGCGAAATTTCTATTGCAGGAGCAAACAAATCGCCTGGTAAAGGACTTGACAAGAATCTGAGGTGCATCGCGAGTTGATGCTCAAGATGGCTCTGCTGACCTTTGCCAACCGCAACATCGAAGTCGGAACGCACGATCGAATCGGCAAACGTCAGTGAGCCTTTGGCCTTAAGTCGCAATGCGAGCGTTCGGAGCAGCTGAACTATGGTTGGAACTCTATGAGGTTTCACAGCTGGTGCTATGAAGGAAGGTCGCTGGACATAACGACCGTCCTCGCTCACGAAAATGCGATAGGGTGTACCTTCACGATGCTGCGCATCTGCCCCAACATCGTGATCAACAGCTTGCGACTCGTGTTCTGGATCAATTTGCACGACTTCCAGATCTTCATCTCTCAGAGCGAAACTGAGCAGGTCGTCTGCATTCAATCGCTTCGCATCTGCGTCATCCTCAAGTTGCTGCGCAAGCTTTTCGGCGAGCCCGGCAATCTTGAGGCGGCGCGCGAGGATTTCTCCAACATTTTCCAAATGCATCGGGCCGCCCTGCGTGGCTAGGAGTCGAAGGACTACCTTGCGGGACAAGCTTTGCCATTCATCTAGGCTTCCGGCGAGCACTCCCGTTCTGTGGCAGCTCTCGACAAGAGTGTCGAAACCAGCCCAAAAGGCCTTTAGCTGCGAAGCGTTGAGAATGCGCTCCAATTCATCTCGCGCTTGTCGATTTGTACGCAGCAGGTCGTTGGCTGCATCTAGCCATCCACGCTCCGTGTATAGCGGAACATCAGTCGAAATTAGCCGCGCATCATCGAAATCCGTGCTCACTTTGACATGCTCTCAGTCTGGGTCGCCACTGATCCAGGGTCGGCATCGTAATCGCCGATGCGCGTGCCCGGGTCGACGATTGGGCGATAGGGTTGCGCAACGCAACCGGTAAGTGGAGCGAATGACACGATCATGACGACGATCTTCATTGAGTCCCCCTTTTTTTTGCGATCCGGTTACGTGTTGTTGGCGACGACGCGGAGAACAGGCTTCTTTTGCTTTCGTGGTGCTTCGACGGCTTTCGATTCGGCTGCAATCCGAAGCTTCGGCCGCGTCTCGTTGTACTTCGCTATCTGTTCGAGGATCGCCGGATAATCTGGATCTACAAAGCGATCGCTGCAGCAGAGCCAGTGATTTCCTTGATTGCCGCAACAGCCAGTTCGCTCGATTTCCTCATCACGCCAATCACACCAAAGCATGTGCAGCCTATGCTCTTGAATTCTGCGCTCAGTGTTGTTGCGTGGTTTCTGAAACTCCGGGAACGCGCGCTTTGCGCACTCAATGAATGCGTCGATCGGCAACTTCGGCACGTTCTTCGCAAAAGATTTGTAATCAACTTGTAGGTCGCGGCAGAGATGAATCAACGTGTAGTCGCAGAGCCGCGCATGGTCGCGGTTATAGTCCAATCCTGCGACTTGGAACGGAGCCCATATCTCATCCTGTGCTGGACGAAATATGTTGTGCTCAAAAGCAAGGTAGTGGCCCCGGCCCGACGGGTCTGGCCCGTAGCCGCAAATATCCATAAGCCTATCTTGCAGCGCGCGTCGTTCTTCGGCAGAGAACGTGGCATCGAAGTATTTTTCGCCGTCCCACTTTGTCGCCGGACGCTCCTTCTTCGGTGATGTCTTTCGCTTAGCCATGAGAGGCCTCCATCGACCTATAGTTAGCCGCGAGCCGGGTGTCACTACCACCCGACCGCGGCGCTTCACCGGCTTGCGCCGGAATCTTCTACTTCTTCCGGATTGCACGTTTTCCATGCACCGTCGGTTCGACGCTCAATTCTCACATCACCATCGAGTGCGATCTTTTCGACGGTTCCGAACCAATCCGAAGGTGTAGCGCCAAGCTTTCGCCCAGCCCTGGCCAATTTTTCGGCGGTAGCGGTGCGGATGCCAGCAAGGCGCGAAAGATCGCACCATCTGACAAGTCGATTGATCTCTACACCGAATCTATAAAGTCCACCGCAGTAGGTGTCCATTTGCCTGACAGTGGCAATGACCTTCTTTCCTGTTGTTTTGTCGATTAGACCTTTGCGTGCAGTTGGCTCCCAAACTTGATGCAAAGAAAACCAGACGACGGGTATTTCGTGGGGTGCGACATTGCACGTCGCCGGATTAATGAATCCGTCCTTGACGATATCGATGGCGCGGTGGCCGGTCGTGTAGTGCCACGCGATTCTCATTTCAGGAATGTCTCCGCCATACGATCGATCGCCGCGGTAGTGTGCTGTTCGGACAGGTGCGAGTAGCGCTTCACCATTGCCAGCGTTTTGTGTCCGAGGATTGCTGCAATGTCCATGAGCGAAGCGCCGGACATCGCGAGATAACTCGCTGCGGAATGGCGAAGATCGTGGAAGCGGACATCGTCGAGCCCTGCCCTGCTTCGAGCTGCGCGCCAGGCGACGTCAAGTTCGGTCAGTGCGAACGGGAACACCGCACCGGCCGGCAAGCGGCCCTTGCGCCATGCCCTCAGAACGTCAACCGCGGTCGGCGCCAGCGGGACGGTGCGGTTCTCGCCGTTCTTGGTGTCGACGAACCGGACGACTCGACGATCAAGGTCTACGTGCGCCCACAGCAGCCCGTGGAGCTCGCCCTTGCGCGCGCCCGTGGCAAGTGCCAGGCGCACGATGGGCGCAAGCGCGGCGCAATCTGAGGCATCGCACGCCTCAAGCAAGGCGAAGCGCTCCTGCTCGCTCAGGAAGCGCTCGCGGCTCTTGCTATCCTCGGGACGGGTAACGTTTGCGACCGGGTTCTTCGCGAGCCAGCCATATTCTTTGACCGTGACCGACAAGACGGCCGACAGCGCCGTCAGTCGGCGATTGATCGTGGCCCCAGAGAGAGGCTTGCCATGATTCGCGGTCAGGAGCTCGTCGCGCACCTCGGCGACGACTGCGGGCGTAATGGCGATCAGCTGGCGTGCACCAAGCCGCCCACGCCACCATTTCAACAGTCGAATCTGTTCTGCGGCGTTCTTGCGGTGCTTGGACCGCGGAAGCGTGACCTCAAGGTAGCGATCGATCGCGTCTGCGAGAGTGCGCTTGCGCGCTTCACTGGAGGGAACATGCTCGCCGGCGTCGAGTTTGTGCTCAATCGATCGAGCCCACTTCTCGGCATCGGCCTTGAGAGGAAAGGACTTCGTGAGCCAGGGGCCGCCTTGTTTGCGAACACGGACGCGCCAGGTCGTCTTGCCTGTCGAGCCCATGCGCTTTTCAATCGTCGCCATCGCAGTGTCCCAAACTGTCCCACGGACCCAGTTTGGAGCATGTTTGACGGGAATTGCAAGCGTCTAAGTTATTGAATTGGCGGAGAGAGTGGGATTCGAACCCACGGTGGTATCGCTACCACGCCGGTTTTCAAGACCGGTGCCTTAAACCGCTCGGCCATCTCTCCGTGTTTTCAATTGTCGCTTACTTCGAGCCGACCGGCGCCGGTTTGACTCGGAGCTCCTGCTCCTCGCCCTTGCGGGCCATCGGCTATTGCCGATGTTCGCTTCGGCATCCTGCCTTCGCGGTCAAGACCGGTGCCTTAAACCGCTCGGCCATCTCTCCGTGTTTTCAATTGTCGCTTACTTCGAGCCGACCGGCGCCGGTTTGACTCGGAGCTCCTGCTCCTCGCCCTTGCGGGCCATCGGCTATTGCCGATGTTCGCTTCGGCATCCTGCCTTCGCGGTCAAGACCGGTGCCTTAAACCGCTCGGCCATCTCTCCGGGTTTTGCGAACGAATTATATGCGATCAGTTGAAGTGAATCAGACGCCGCGCACCTGATTTTCTACCGCGACTGGCATCTTCTCGACCAGCCAGTCGATCAAGGCGCGCACTGCCGGCAGCAAGCCGCGACGCGAGGCGTACACGCAATGCACGATGCCTTCGGGCGGGCTCCACTGCGGTAGCAGCACTTCGAGCTCGCCGTTGGCGATCGCGCGCGTGCACACACTGGCGGGCAACAATGCGACGCCCAAGCCGCGCACTGCGGCCTCAACCGCGAGCGGGAAATCGCCGCACATCAGGCGCGGTTGGTGCTCGAAAACGAACTTCCTGCCGTCGGCTCCGCTCAACTCCCATGTCTGGTTTTCGAGTTCGGAGATGCTGATCGTTTCATAGCGGGTCAGATCCTCCGGCTGCTCCGCGCGTCCGCGTGCCGCGATGTATGTGGGACTCGCGACCAAACGCGAATGACTCGTGCCAAAGCTGCGCACGACGAGCTCGGCATCGGTATCGAGCTTGAAACGCACGCGCAGGGCGATATCGACGCCTTCGTTGATCAGGTCGATGCGGCGGTTGGTCGACATCAGCAGCACGCGCACCTTGGGGTACTTTTCGCAGAACTCGGGCAGGATCGAAGTCATCACGTTCTGCGTGATCGATACCGGACAACTCACGCGCACTAGGCCACGCGGCTCGGTCGCGAGTTCGGCCACGGCATCCTCGGCCGCCTTCGCCTCGGCAATCACAGTCTGACAATGCCGATAGAAGCGCTGGCCCGCGTCGGTGACGGCGAAACGCCGCGTCGAACGCTGGATCAGGCGCACGCCAAGGCGCTCTTCCAGCTGAGCGATACGTCGACTCAAGCGCGATTTGGGGATGTCCAAAGCGCGTCCTGCGGCCGCGAAGCCGCTTTTTTCGACGACGATCGAGTAGTAATAGAGGTCGTTCAAATCCTGCATCACCCGCCCCAATTGTCCCGAATACAGGACACTGTAACCGATTTGTACCGACTTATCACCTTGGGTGTGCAGTATTACATTGACCTCCGTTGCAAAGCGGCCACTCGAGAAAGCCCGGTCAGCCGAGCACCCCATTCCCCTCGGAGGAAGTCATGAACAACCCGCTGATCCAATCCATCAAGAAGCGCCGCACTCAGTACGCGCTAAGCAATGCGCTGCCGATCTCAGCCGCTGAAACCACCCAGCTGATCCAGGAAGCGGTCCGCCTGGCACCATCCTCGTTCAACTCACAAAGCTCGCGCGCGGTGATCCTGTATGGCGACCAGAGCGTCGAGTTCTGGGACATGGTCAAGGCCACCCTGCGCAAGATGATCCCAGCCGAAGCATTCTCCGCGACGGCGGCGAAGATCGACTCGTTCGCCGCGGGTGCGGGCACCGTCTTGTTCTACGAAGACCAGAACGTGGTCAAAGGACTGCAGGAAAAATTCGCAGCCTACGCCGACAACTTCCCGATCTGGTCCGAGCAAGCGAGCGGCATGGCGCAATTCGCGACGTGGACCGCGCTGTCCGACGCCGACATCGGCGCCAGCCTGCAGCACTACAACCCGCTCGTCGACACCGAGGTTGCGGAGCGCTGGAACATCCCTGCCTCGTGGAAGCTGCGCGCACAGATGCCGTTCGGTGCGCACGCCAAGGCGTTCGGTGACAAGGCTTTCATGGACGATGCCGAGCGCTTCCGCGTGTTTGGCTCTCCGGCGCAAGGCGAAACGCGCATCGCCGCCTAAGCACCTTCTGAACAAGATACCGTTCGTGCTGAAAACCTGCGTGCCTGCAATGCCCTTGCAGGCCCAGGACGAACGGATCAATTATCGAGACCAATCCTAGGCGATGCGTTCGACTCCTGGCATGTAGCTACGCAGCGCTGACGGCACCGTGATCGAACCATCGGCGTTCTGATAATTCTCCATCAGCGCGACCAGCGCGCGACCGACGGCGACGCCGGAGCCGTTGAGCGTGTGCACGAGTTCGGGTTTGCCCGCTGGATTGCGCCAGCGCGCCTGCATGCGGCGCGCCTGGAAGTCGCCGCAGTTGGAACACGAGGAAATCTCGCGATAGGTGTTCTGCGACGGCAGCCAGACTTCGAGGTCGTAGGTCTTGGTCGCGGCGAAGCCCATGTCGCCCGTGCACAGCAGCACGCGGCGATACGGCAGTTCGAGTTTTTCGAGCACGACTTCGGCCGCGCGCGTCATGCGCTCGTGTTCTTCGGCGCTCTGTTGCGGTGTCGCGATCGTCACGAGCTCTACTTTCTCGAACTGATGCTGACGGATCATGCCGCGCGTGTCCTTGCCGTGCGATCCGGCTTCGGCGCGGAAACACGGCGAATGCGCGGTCATGCGCAGCGGCAGGGTTTCGGCTTCGACGATCGTGTCGGCGACGAGATTCGTCAACGATACTTCGGCGGTCGGAATCAGATAGCGCTTCACGTCGCCACCGACCGAGAACAGATCTTCCTCGAACTTCGGCAACTGCCCCGTCCCCTGCATCGTCTCGGGATTGACGAGCAGCGGCACATTGCATTCGAGACAGGCATGCTCGCGCGTGTGCAGGTCGAGCATGAACTGCGCAAGTGCGCGATGCAGCTGCGCAAGCTGACCGCGCAGCACGGTGAAGCGCGCACCGGACAGCTTGGCGCCGGCATCGCCATCGAGCCAGCCGTGGCGCGCGCCGAGATCGACGTGATCCTTGATTGCGAAATCAAACGCTCGTGGCGTGCCCCAGCGATGCTGCTCGACGTTGTGCGCCTCGTCGGCGCCAAGCGGCACCGACTCATGCGGCAGGTTTGGAATGCCTAGCGTGATCTTCGCAAGCTCGGCCTGGATCTCGGCGAGCTGGTGCTCGTTCGCCTTGAGCTGATCGCCGATGCCGGCGACTTCGGCCATCAGTGCGCTCGTGTCCTCGCCCTTGCCTTTCGCCGCACCGATCGCCTTGGAGCGCGTGTTGCGCAGGTTCTGCAGTTCCTGCGTATGCGTCTGCACGGACTTGCGCTGCGCTTCGAGCGCTTCGAGCGCGCCCTTGTCGAGTGCATAGCCGCGCGTCTTGAGTTTTTCGGCGACGGTGTCCAGTTGTCCGCGCAGCAGGGCCGGATCGAGCATGGGTATTCCTTGATGAAGAAGATGCCGGGCGGGCAGCCCGGAATCGGAGATTTTACCGTTCGGGCGCGGCCGGCGCGACCCAGAACCGCAGCAACAGCGCCGCCGTGAGTGCGCAGGCCGATCCGAACGCGAACGCCCACAGCGGCGCGAGGCTCGACCACAGCCAGCCGAACAGCACCGATGCAGGCAACAGAAAAACGCCCACGACGAGGTTGTACCAGCCGAACGCCGTGCCCGCCTGCTCGCGCGGCACCATGTCCGCGACGAGTGCTTTCTCCACGCCTTCCGTCGCGGCGAGGAATACGCCGTAGGCGACAAACAGCGGCCACAGCATCCAGGGTTGCGCGGGCAGCAGACCGAAGATCAGATACAGCACCGCGTAAATGCTCCAGCCGCCGACAATCAGCCTGCGCCGGTCGACGCGGTCGGACAGCGCCGACAGAGGCGTCGACAGCACCGCCGCGACCAGAGAAACGAGCGCCCACACGACCGGCACCGCCGCATCGCTCATGCCGATCTGCTTAGCACGCAGAAGCAGGAACATGTTGGAGGAATTGCCGAGCATGAACAGCGCAAGCACGATGAGGTAGCGCCGGAACGCCGGCGGAAATTCGCGCAGATTCCAGCTGAAAGGCGCCGGCTTCGCCGATGGCGCGTGCTGCGGTTCCGGCACGGCCAGTGTCATGACGATGACGATCAGCGCCGGTACGATCGCTGCGAACAAGACATGGCGCAACGGCATGCCGAGCGCGAGCAGTCCTGCCGCGGCAAGCGGACCGATCACCGCACCGAAGTTGTCCATCGCGCGATGGAACCCAAAGGCGAGGCCGCGCTGATTCGGCTCCACGCTCAGCGTCAGCAAGGCGTCGCGCGGCGCGCTGCGCAGGCCCTTGCCGACACGATCGGCGAAGCGGCAGGCGAGCACACCGAGCCAACTGGTCGCAAACGCAATCAGTGGACGCGCGACTCCGGCGATTGCGTATCCGGCGATCACCCAGCGCGTTACTGTGCGCGTGCGGTCGGCGAGCACGCCGGCGGCGAGCTTGAGCAGACTCGACGCCGCTTCCGCGACGCCTTCGATCAGGCCAAGCGCTTTCGGTCCCGCCATCAGCACCGAGGTCAGGTACAGTGGCACGAGCGGATAGATCATGTCGCTGGCCGAGTCGTTGACCAGGCTGATCAGGCCGAGCAGCCAGACCGTGCGTGGCAGTTTCCTGATTGCGGCAATCACGCTTCGCCCTCGCCTTTTTTTATGCGCGCCTGCGCGCGTGAGACGCGTACGCTTGCGAGCTTCTCGCGGATCTTGCCTTCGAGCCCGCGCTCGGTCGGCTGGTAGAACTCGCGTCCGACGAGCGCATCGGGCAGGCATTGCTGATCGAACGCGATGCCGCCTGCGCGATCATGGTCGTACTGATAATCCTTGCCGTAGCCGAGCCCCTTCATCAATTTGGTCGGCGCATTGCGTAGATGCAGCGGAACTTCGAGCGTGCCGGTTTCAGAGATAAGGCTTTTCACCTCGCCGAACGCGCTGTAGGCGGCGTTGCTCTTCGCCGCGATCGCGAGATAGATCGCGACTTCGGCCAGGGCGAGTTCGCCTTCGGGCGAGCCGAGCCGGTCGAAGGTGTCCCAGGCTTCGAGCGCGAACGTGAGCGCGCGCGGATCGGCGAGGCCGACATCCTCGATCGCCATGCGCGTCAGGCGGCGCGCGAGATAGGCCGGATCGACGCCACCATCGAGCATGCGCGTGCACCAGTACAGCGCAGCATCCGCATCGGACGAACGCACCGACTTGTGCAGCGCCGAAATCTGGTCGTAGAACTGCTCGCCACCCTTGTCGAAACGGCGCGTGCGATCGGCGAGCACCTGCGTCAGCGTTGCCGCATCGATCGCGCCTTCATGTGCGACATCGGCGGCGATTTCGAGCAAGGTCAGCGCGCGACGCACGTCGCCATCGGCAGCCCGCGCGATCAGTTCGAGCCCGTCGTCTTCGACATGCAGATCGCGTGCACCGAGACCACGATCGCGGTCCCGCAGCGCGCGTTCGAGTGCGGCAACGATTGCTTCCGGCACGACCGCGTCCATCACATGCACGCGGCAGCGCGACAGCAATGCGGAGTTCAACTCGAACGAAGGATTCTCGGTCGTCGCGCCGACGAACAGGATCACGCCGCGCTCGATATGCGGCAGGAACGCGTCCTGCTGCGCCTTGTTGAATCGATGTACCTCGTCGACGAACAAGACGCTGCGCTCGCCCTGCGCGAATGCGGCTTCGGCCTCCGCCAGCGCCGCGCGCACGTCGGCGATGCCGGACAACACTGCGGAAATCGAGCGGAAGCGCGCGTTTGCGTACTTCGCCAGCAGCAAGGCGAGCGTGGTCTTGCCGCAACCAGGCGGCCCCCACAGCACCATCGAATGCACATGGCCGGCCTCGATCGAGCGCCGCAGCGGCGTATCCGGACCGAGCAACCGCGTCTGCCCGACGATTTCATCGAGCGTCTGCGGGCGCATCCGCTCAGCCAGCGGCCTAAGTCCCACTGATTCAGCGAACAGCTCTTGTGAAGAGTCCGGCAGGGATGCCGGTCTGTTCTTCGCTGTCAAGGAGGACGGCCGTAAATTCTTCCGCGACATTCGGGCATGATACGCGATGCACGCAACGCATTTGGACGTCCATCGCGTCTGCTACTATGTCGCGTCATGTCGAGCACTCTTGCAGCACCGTCGCTAGCCAGCCTCTACGAACCCAAGCTGTGGACCGTGCTGCGTCGCGGCTACAGCCTCGACGACCTGCGACACGACGCAGTCGCCGGGCTCACGGTCGCGATCGTCGCGCTGCCGCTCGCGATGGCGCTGGCGATCGCTTCAGGCACGACGCCGGAGAAGGGCCTGCATACGGCGATTGTCGCGGGATTCCTGATCTCGTTCCTCGGCGGCTCGCGCGTGCAGATCGGCGGACCGACCGCGGCCTTCATCCCGGTCGTGTTCACCGTAATCGAGAAGTTCGGCTACGGCGGCCTGATCCTGTGCACCTTGCTTGCAGGCTTCATGCTGATCGCCGCGGGCGTGCTGCGCGTCGGCACGCTGATGAAATACATCCCGAAGCCGGTGATCACCGGCTTTACCTCCGGCATCGCCGTGAGCATCTTCGCGAGTCAGGTGAAGGATCTGCTCGGCCTGCGCATGGGCGCGGTACCGGCGGAATTCTTCGCCCGCTGGCAGGCTTATTTCGCGCATCTTGCGGATTTCACGCCTGCGGCGTTGCTGCTGACCGTGGCGAGCATCGCAATCATTCTCTCGCTGCGCCGATGGCGTCCGAGTTGGCCGGCGTTCCTGATCGCCGTGATTGCGGGAACCCTGCTCTGCACGGGATTTGGCTTGGCAGCAGAAACGATCGGTAGCCGCTTCGGCGGCATCCCTGTCGGCTGAGCTACGGTTGTTATCATCGGTATTTACGACGACATCCTGCCGGGCGCTGCGATGGGCACGGATCTCCTCCTCCGTGCCTTTAGCTCCGTTCCCGGGCGGGTCCGCACCCCTGTTGCCCGCTTTCTCGACGCGAATATTGCCGACGCCGATATGAACACTCAGCGCAACGCCGCCGCCGTTCAAATCGCCAAGG
>CAZDWH010000077.1:0-12751 GCA_964509025.1 uncultured Rhodanobacteraceae bacterium | reverse complement strand
CTGAGCAGCTGCATCGCGCCCGACGCCGCCTGGTGATTGGCGTTGGCGAACACGCCACCCATCGACGGGTCCCACTGCGGAAAAAGATTAAGGATGCTGTCCTTGCCGGCGGCCATCTGCGCGAAGCCGAGCATCAGACTGCCGAACGTCAGCGCGACGATCAGCAACAGGATTTTGCGCTGCGCTCTCGACCCAAGCGCGACTGCGGCGAAGAAAAGCGCCAGCGCCGGAAGCAGGAAAAGCAGGTCGCGTTCGGTCGCTGCGGGCGCGAGGCTCCATCGATGGTCAACTGCCCCAACACCGACACGCGTCAGATCCTGCAGCAGCGACTGACGCGCCACCGGCAGGCTCCATAGCGACTCCGGGAGTGGCACTAGTTGCAGCAAGGGAAGCGCGATAACAAGCGCCGGCAATGCGAGCGTCCAGCCGGAGGCGGCAAGTCGACCGCGTTTATGCGCTTCCCACAACGCGAACAGCAATACGGGGATCGAAAGCAGCTGCGTCAGCATCACGCCGACATTGGTTTCCTGCGAACTGCCGCCGGTCGCGTAAGCGCAACAGAGAAGGGTGCCCGCAGCGAAGGTCAGGGCACCGTCTTGGTGCTCCAACCTGCCATGCCTCATTGAAGAGGATCCTGCGTTTGCGCCAAGCTCAGCGCCGGTCATCGCAACGCGTATCAGCGACTGATCGGCTGCTTGTTCTTGTCGTGGATATTGTGCGCGACCACGCCAACGGCGACGACGCCGCCGACAATGGCAGCCGCCGCCTCGCCGCCCGTGATCCACACCGCTGCCTTGCAGTCGTCCTCGATCTTGTATACGCCGGGCTTGTCGTAAGTGCGCTTGCAATGGTCGTTGTAGACGACGGTGGCCGCACCGTCCTGAGTGACCATGAGCCGTTCACCGCTATGCAGTTCCTGACCCTGGGTTCCGCTGGCGTATTCGCCGCCGGTGCTGGTCATGACCACGCCCTTGTCGAGCTGCAGGGTCGCAACGACCTTGTCCTGCTTTTCGCCTTGCGCGAAAGCGGGCAGCGCGAACACAGCGCCGAGGCAGCACAGCTTGATTTTGCGGGCAAGATTGCTCATGGATCGTCACCCTGAGGCATAGCTCTTTCGAGTATACGGCGTCCATCCGGCACGGTAAAGGCTCGTGCCGCTCATGAGAAGCATACTACGGCGCCGCCCTGCAGCGAATCGCCATGTTGGTGAACCAGATATCGCCCTCGACGGCCTTGCCCGCTGCGGCTGCGCCGGGGTTGCGCAAGGACAAGCGTTGCGCGGGGCAGCGCTCATCCGGCACGGTGAATTCCGTGTCGGCCCATCTCCAGTCGAAGCTTCCCTGCAGCGCAGCGCTTGCGGCGATCGGCTCGGACTGGCCAATGCACTGCAGCGCCCACTGCAACCCCTTGTCGCTGCGCAGGGCCTGCGCGCGAGCGCGGAAGCTCAGCCGACAGGTGCCGGGGGCAAGCAGCAGTCTTTGCTCCATATTGATGTCGGGGACTCGTCGCCCGGAAAAGGCGACGTGGATGGCATAACTTGCCTGGGTTCCATCCAGCACCTCACGCTCGATGCTTACCCCGGCGGTCGGACTCACACGCCAGTCGAAACCGATCCCGCTCGGTTCGCGCACGAAGTCGCCGTTGTACAGCAGCGGCAAGCTTGCCCCGGGCGCGAGCTTGAGACTGCCCACCCAGCGGCCATACGCCTCGCCCCAGGCACCATCCTGAATGAGTCGGTCGAGCCAGCGCCCGGCTTCATCGGGCGAAAGCGCGCCGCGCGATTGCAGTTCGCCGAGGATGCCCTCCTGCGCATCGTGGCTACCACGCTCGAGCAATGCCGCGAGCATCGCATCCTTCCAGCGCACATCGCTGCTCAAAGCAGCGACGAGTGCGCGCGCGAATTCCGCATTCGTGGAGAGTTGCGCGAACATCGGCATGAAGTCGGCCGCAGCGCCGGGCGCAACACGGGAGAGCGTGTCGAATTGCTTGAGCGCATCGGCGTATTGCCGCTTGCTCAATAGACTTTCGATCAGCCACGCGCGCACGTAGGGATCGCGCGGGGCCCGGCGCACGGCGACTTCAAACAGTTTCTCCGTCGTTGCTGTGTCCCCGCGCTTTTCCGCGGCCTTGGCGAGCAGGACGAATGCATCCGGGTTCAGGGGTTCGTTGCTGAGCAGCTGACGCGCCGTATCGCCAGCAGCGTCGAACTGTCCGTCGGTGAACTGCGCCTGCGCGAGTTGCAGAAGTGCCTGGGGGTTGTGTGGATCGAGCAGCAATGCCTGCTGCGGCGAGCCGGCTGCCAACCGATCCGCGACAAAGACGACCACGATACGCCACGCGAGCCAACCGGCGACGACGATGATCAGCAGGCCGATCCCTGCCCGCGTCAACTTCGTCATAGGGCCGGATCGAGCCTGACGCGCGTGATGAGCCACATGCGTTCGCGCCACGTCATGTTGACGGAAAGGCGCCCGTTTTCTGCTATCGCGCGCGAGCCAACGACGTGATAGGCCGCCTGCAGTGTGGCGCTGTCCCCCGACACTTGCCACACGGGCGTATCGACGGCGAACGCGTCCACTTTGCGCAAGCCGATCCGATCGTGCATCGCCTTGCGCTGCGACTCGGCGCTGGTCTGGCCAGCCACATCGTTCCACACCGGCGGCACGCCCTCATCGACGCTGCGGAAAAAACTCGACAGTTCGCCGACGCGTTGTCGCGCCAGGCCCATTCGTGCGGACGATTCAGCAGGAGCTGCGGGCGATAGCGCACCGTCGACTCTTGCATCCGCAGCAGCGTGATCCGGCAGGCGCTGATCGCTGGCATACGCTTCGGTGCGCGCGTCGGCCGCGTTCTTGCCATTCGTGCCGGCACTCGCTTCACCCTGCCGCGCGACCGACATCGACGGCTGAGCGAGCGTCTTGCGACTATCCGACGTGGCAATTCGCTCCAAGCCCGGGCGACTCGCTTCCGTCCGCGAGTCAGTGCCGGTCTCGGACGTTATCGCGCGTGCTTCGTTCGAGGGCGAGACACTCGGTGCAGGTATCGGGACCATCGCGGCTTTCGCAACTGACGCGACCGGGTTCTCGATCACGCGTGTGTCTTTGCCCGCAGAGATCGGTTCCTTGGCATCCGGCACCGGCGGCGGATCGCTTGCGTCAGGTTTTGCAGCCGCGATCGCTGCTTGCTGCGCGGACGGAATCGACGATGGCTCGGCCACGGGCTGCGCGATGGCCTGAGCATCGGATGCCGGTAGCGTCGCCGACACGGGGTTCGGCGGTGTTGCGGTGGCATCTGGCGCAGCCAGGCCTGGAGGACGAACGGGCATCGCCTGCGCGTCGGCCGTTTCACCGCGCAGCGCAGGCTTGGGATCGGATTCGATCGCGATGCCCTCATCCCGCATCAGCGCGACATAGCCGACCGCGGCGGCACAGCAGAGCGATACGCCAATCGCCATCCACTTGCCCCAGCTGCTTACCCGGGCCGAAGGACGATACTGCCAGTTGTCCAGCGCAGCTGGACTCGTGGTGGCCATATGCTCATCCGCGCCTGGCTGCGAACGCGGCGCCGCATCGTAGGCATCACGTGCCGACGCATTACGCAGCCGATTCCATGCCCAGTTGACGCGCGTCGCGAACGAGGCTTCCCAGTCCTCGCCGCGCCGGTCGGGATGCAGCCAGCGCTGCAGCCAGCGGTAGTGCTCGCGAATTTGTGCTTGCGACGCGTTGGCATCGAGCCCCAGCAATGTGTACGCATCCGCATCGGGCCGGAACAGTGCCTGCTGCAAATAGAAACGCGACGCCTCCACCACGATCTCTTCGGTTTCGCCCACTTCCGCCGCTGTGTTGTACAGCAGCGGCTGCGGCGCCGACGCCAGCTGGATGACCGTGCCGACGTCCTGCGGCAACTGCATGCCACGCAGCATGCGCAGCTTGCTCGGCGCGCGATACAAGGCAAGGGCGAGGTGCAGCGCTTCGCTCGACATCTGCACTACCTACTTCTTCGTGAGTTTCAGCCGGTCGCCGTAGCTGTAGCCGTAGTAGTTGTAGCCGTACGCAACGGTCTTGTAGGCGTGCTGGTTGATCATCGCGCCGATCAAGCGGGCATGTGCGGTCCATAGCCGCTTGATCGACGACTTGGCCGACGAAATTCTCGTGGTGCTCGATTTGGTCACGAGCAGGGTGCCGGATGCGATGTTTGCGAGTACCGGCGCGTCCGCGATGCCGAGCACCGGTGGACCATCGATGATGACCTGGTCGTATTTTTCGCCCGAAGCGATCAGCAAAGAGACCATCTTGGGTCCGGCGAGCAATTCGGTGGGATTCGGCGGAATAGGGCCAGAGAAAATCACGTCGAGACGCGGGTTGTCGGTCTTGACCACCGTCTGCGCCAGCGTCGAACCGCCCGCGAGCAGATTGCTCAACCCGAAGTCTCCGGTGATGTGCAAGGTCTTGCTCAAAGATGGACGGCGCATGTCGCCCTCGATCAGCAACACGCGTTTGCCGAGTTGCGAAAGTCCGCGCGCGAGCGTGAGCGACGCCGTCGACTTGCCTTCGCCCGCAGCAGGACTGGTGATCAAGAGGACTTTCGGCGTGCCTCGATCAGTGGAGAACTGCAGCGCTGTGCGCACCGATCGGTAACTCTCGGAGAACGGCGAGCGCGGGTCTTTCTGCGCGTCCTCGGGGACTTCCTTGTTGAGCTTGGGAATGATGCCGAGCACGGGCAAGTGCAGATGTTTTTCGATGTCGAGCGGCGTTCTGAGCGTGTCGTCGAGATACTCGAGCAGCAGTGCGAACAGAATGCCGAACATCGCACCGACCAGCAGGCCAACGCCGAGATTGCGCGACATGACCGGCTCGTAGTGCGAGGTCGGAATTTCCGCGCGATCGATGATCGAGATATTGCTCGACTTCGCTCCGCCGGCGATGCCCACTTCCTTGTAGCGCTGCAAGAGAGCGTTGTAGAGCTGGCGATTGGTGTCCGCATCGCGCTTCAGGATGTTGTATTGAATGCTGCGATTGTCGACATCCAGGGAAGCAACACGCAGCTTGTCGAGTTGCGCCTCGAGCATTTTTTCCTGCGCCAACGAGGCGTCATATTCTGCCTTGATCGAGGCACGGACATTGCCGTACTCGGTGTCGATTTGCTTTTGCACGCCATCGATTTGCGCTTTCAGCGCCTGCATCGTCGGATAGTCCGGCTTGAAGGTCTGCAGGTTGTTCTGATATTGCGCCTGCAGCGTAGCCAGCTGCTGCTCCAAGCTATGCAGCAACGGCAGTGCCGTGCCCGACGACATGTCGGCGGGAAGCACCCGGGAATTGGTCTTTGCCGCGTTCCATCGCGCTTCCGCGCGGATGCGCTGATCCTGCGCCCTGGCCAAGGCCGCATTCATGCTCGAAAGGTTCTCGGCTGCGAGCGAAGTGCCGTCTTTCGTCGGCACAATGCTTTCCTTCTGGGCGAACTCCACCAGTACGCGCTCGGATTCCTCGAGGCGAGACTTCAGCTGTTCCAGCTGTTCTTCGAGATACTTCTTCGCGTAGGAGGACGCGCCGAACTGGCGGTCCATCGTCGACGCGATAAACCCGTCGGCAACGGCGTTCGCGACTTGCGCAGAAAATGCCGGAATGACGCTCTCGAAGTTGATCTTCACCAGATGCGAGTTACGCACCGGCTCGACGCTGAGCCCGCCCTGCACGATGCCCGCCGCAGCGCGCAATTGATCAGCTTTGCCGCTCGCGGCGCTCGCAGCTGCCGTCGCCGTTGCAGGTTTCACCGGCGTCTGCCCGCCAAACCCAAGCAATCGGCGCAATCGCTGCCACCAGGTCGGCGCAGCGAGGCGCTGCCCGATATCGCTGCCGACAAGATGCAGATCTTCCGCCACGCGCTCGGCGAGTGAGCGGCTCTTGAGCAAGCCGAACTGGGTCTGGTTGTAGCTCGGATCGTACTCGGCTTCGGTCTGCGTCACGCCGCGCACATCCATGACCTGGATGCTTTCTTTTTCGATCTGGATGATCGCTGTCGCGCGGTAGGTCGGGGTGGTAAGCAGGGTCTGAATCAATGCCAGGGCCAGCGCGGCGGAGACGATGCCGAAAATCAGCCAGCGCCGCTTGACCAGCAGCTGCCAGTAAGCGAGCAGATCGATTTCGTTCTGCCCCGCCTGATTTTCCGCTGACGGCATAAGCAGCTGCGCGGAGTTGAGCGCCGACAGCCGGTGATCGGGGGCGGCGTCGCGTCGCACCGGCAACTGGTCGTGCGATCCGGGCGGCGTCATGGGCAGGTTGTCATTTCTCATCGCAAAACGTCACTCTCGTTTACCGCTACAGCGCCATGAACAAGGCAATCGCCGGGATGGTCTCGATGAACCGCCGCAACGCCGTCTTGCTGCCCGACTGTTCCACCACGATGACATCATCGCCGTACACTTGGGGATCTTCGGCGCGGCCTGCTTCCACGGCGCGCAGATCGAATACCGCAGCCATTTTTTTCCCCTGGACCTGGCGGAAGACGACCACGCCCTTGAGATCGGCCAGCGGATCCAGCCCGCCCGCAAGCGCGACCGCCTGCAGCAAGGTCGTCTTCCCCGTGATCGGAAAGATGCCCGGATTTTTCAGTGAACCTTCCAGGGTAATTCTCTGGCTGGTGTATTCCTTTACGAAAACCGTGACCTGCGGATTCTGCAGATAGGTTTTTTTCAGCGCCGTGGAAATCGCTTCCTCGAGCTCCGGAATCGTGTGCCCGCCGGCCGGAACTGCACCGATCAAGGGTAACGAAATCTGGCCGCTCGAATTCACGCGCACGCCGCGGCTCAGCTCCGGCACGCCAAATACGGTGATCTCGAGCAAATCCTGCGCCCCGACGCGATAGTCCGTACCGCCCTTGTACGCGCCCGACGCGGTGGTCGTGTCGGGCGGTGGCAGCGGAACGCCCGGTGCGTTGGCGGTGCGCACGGACGGACCGGACTCGCACGCCGTCAGCAGCAGCGCAAAAAAGATCAAAATGGATTGCCGCAACAGCTTCATATAGGAAAAGCCCGTAACCAATGGCGATTATGCTCGCCCGAACAACGATCTCCAAAAACCGCCGCTCGCCTCGGACGACTGCGGTTTCCCAAATCCGGCCAACAGTTCGGCCGGGCTCTTGTTTTCCACGATGCCCTGCGGTCGATCGATCACCATTTGTTGCGCCTCGGCCGCGCCGACGCGCTTGGCCGCGGCTTCCTGCCCTTCGCGCAACAGCGGCGGCCGCACCTTGAAGTGGTGCGAGTCGGTGGCGAGGATGTGCACCAAGCCATCATCGAGCATTTTTTCCGCCCAGTACTTCGGTCCGCGGCCAAAACGGCCGGTCAGACTACCGGAAGTGATCTGCATCCACGCGCCCATTTCGACCAGGCGACCGAATTCCGCATAGTGATCCTCGAGCCAGCTCAGGCGCTCCGGGTGGGTGATCACGGGGACATAACCCCTCGCCATCAACTGGAATACCGTATCCTCGAACCGCGGTGGCGCGACATGATGCGGCGGCTCGAGCAGCAAGTAGCGTGATCCGGCCAGCGTCGGCACCCGTCCTTGCTTCACGCCCGCGGCGAGATCGGGATCGAGATGCGCGTCCGCGCCCTCGACCAGATGCAAGGGGATTTCTCGTCGATCGAACTCCTGCTGTAGGGACGCGATCGCCGCGCGAATTCCGCTCGCCGTGTTCTCGTAGAGGCCCGGATAGATGTGCGGCGTGCACGCAATCGTCCGGATGCCATCGTTCACGGCGATCTTCGCCATCTGAAGCGACGTTGCCAGATCGGGCGCGCCGTCGTCGATGCCGGGGAGAATATGGCAATGCAGATCGATCATGGCCGCGCTGTCCCGCGCGCGAGCGGGTGGCGCCGACTCGTCACGAGATTTCTCCGTCCATTTCACGCGGTTTCACGTACGCAGCCTCGACTTGCGCGGCGCGCGACGCAAACGGATGCCGCAGCTTGCTCAGCAGGCCCACTGCGCGCGCGCGATTTGCGCTGACCCAGTACCAGGCGCCACCTATACAGATGAACAGAGTCACCAGAATGACATGCCGTACGTGGAAGCGCAGCAGCACCGCGGCAAACAGGCCACAGGTACAGCTGAAAGCGCTCAGCCACAGCGCGGACTGCGTCGGCGTGAATCCGGCTTCCTGCATAAGGTGGTGGATGTGATTGCGATCTGCGGAAAACGGCGAGCGTCCCTCGCGCACGCGGCGGATCATCAAGACAAGGCAATCGATGATCGGCACCGCAATGAGCCATGGGCCCAGCACCGGGCTGACCGGATGCGCCGGATTTTGCGTGAGCTTGACCACGAAACAGGCGATCGCCAATCCCAGAAAAGCGCTGCCGGCATTGCCCATGAAGATGCGCGCACGCGGCCGCCAAGGCGTACGCAAGTTGTATACGAGAAACGCCGCGACCGCACCGATCAGCAGCGGCACGCGCTGCGACACCGAGCCGTCGCCCGAATACAGGGCAGCGGCTTCGATCATGCACAGCGCGCACAAGACGAGGGTACCGGCGAGCCCGTCCGAGCCGTCGATCATGTTGACCGCATTGATGACGCCGATCGTAATGAAAACCGTGAAAGGCACCGACATCAAACCCAATGAACCCGGCGGCAGGTCGACGATGTCACCGAGCTGCTGCACGCGGATACCGCCGACATAGATCATGATCAATGCGGCCAAGGCCTGCGCGCCGATCCGCGCCTGCCAGGGCACGTCGTATTTGTCGTCCAGCATCCCGACGAGAATCACGACGATCGCGGCGAGCTGGAATCCGAGCGAAGGCATTCCTCCGCTGCCGGCAAACACCAAGCCTGCCACCAATACCCCGGCCAGCATCGCGATGCCGCCAATGGTGGGAGTGGGGGCGGAATGGTCCTTACGGCCGGCGGGGTGATCGAGCATCCCCAAACGCGGGGCGAACGGCGTGACCAAATGCTGCCCGACCAGCGTCAAGACGAATGCCAACAAGGCGCTACCCCAAACCTCCACTCAGCCTCCCATATGAAAGCCCTGAATAAATCCGCGCCGGACTTATCAGCGCGCGACGAGTCTGGCACGCGCCTCGACTCGTCCACGTCGAATCAAGCACCTGCACGCTTGACTCGCGGGCGAGGCATCCTGCCTCGCTTGAAACTCCTAACTTTTATTCCGAGGTTCACCTGCCCCGAAACACGCCCAGCCATCTTAGCGGATCAAGCGCAAAACCGTGTGCCGTTCACACTAAATTAGCCCACCATCCGTCCCGCTTCGAGCCTCAGCACGCGGTCCGCCAGCGCCAGGCTGGCCGGGCGGTGGGTGATCAGCAGCACCGTGCGCAGCCTGAGCAGGTCGCGGCAAGCATCGATGAATTCCCGCTCCCCGGCGGGATCGAACATGGCCGTGGCCTCATCCAGAATGAGCACCGCAGGATTCCTGAGCAAGGCCCTTGCCAAGGCGATACGTTGTTTCTGGCCGCCCGACAGCCGCACGCCCTGGTCGCCGACCACGGTCGCATACCCCTGCGGCAAGCCGATGACGAAATCGTGGGCGCGTGCCGCGTGTGCCGCCGCCTCGATCTGCGCCTCGGTCGCCGCGGGATTGCCGTAGGCAATGTTCTCGCGCACCGTCGCGTTGAACAGCAGCACATGCTGCGAGACGAAGCCGATGTGCCCGCGCAGGTTGCGCGTGCTGAATTCGCGCAGATCGCGGCCGTCGAGCCGGATTTGTCCGCTGTCCGGGTCGGCGAAGCGCAACAGCAGATGCACCATGGTGCTTTTGCCGGCGCCATTGGCGCCGGTGATCGCTACGGTTTCCCCGGCGCGCACGTGCAGATTGAGGCCATCGAGCACCGTTGCGCGCTGCGGATAGGCAAATCGGACCTTTTCGAACACGATGTCGCCGCTCACCCGATCCGGCTCGAAATCGCCGCCCTCGGGTTCCGGCACTTCGTTGAACAGCTCGACCAATCGCTGCGCCGCACCGCGCGCGGTCTGCGTGCGCCCGTACACGCTGGCGAGCGCGCTCATCGGCTGGGTCAGCAGCAGCCCGTACAGCAGCAGGCTGACCAGATCGGCTGGACTCATGGCACCGTTCGTCACGTCGAGACTCGCGATGCCGAGCAGCAGCAACACCCCCGCCGCCGAAACGATGCGTACTGCCGGCGCGATGCGCCCTTCGAGTTTCGCTTGGCGAATTTCGAGGTCGCGCAAGGCCTGCGTCTGCGCGGCGAAACGGTTCGATTCCGTACCCTCCCCCGCGAACGCCTTGACGATCGGCAGCATCGACAGGTTCTTCTCCGCGATCGCGCTCTGCATCGCGTAAGCATTCATGACGTCGTTGCCGAGCGGACGCAAGCGGCGTCCGACCAGGCGTACAACGATGAACAGCGCCGGGATCAGTACCGAAGCGCCCAATCCGATCCACGGTTCGATGCGAAACATCAGTAGCAGCGCGCAGGCACACGTCAGCACCTGCGGTAGCAGCGGCGTCAGCGTCTGCGTCACGAAATAGCCGAGACGGCCGACGTCCTGCGTCAGCAACGCGAGCACCTCGCCGCGGCGGCGGTCCTGATGCCAGTGCAACGGCAAGCTTTGCAGATGGTCGAATACGCGCGTGCCCAAGTCGGCGATCAGGCGGACCGTCGTCTTCTGCAACCGCAGTTCGGCTGCGTAACCGAGCACGCTTTGGGCAAGGAACAAAGCAAACCATACGAGGAGCAGTCGCGTAACATTTTCGTGACGCAACACCTCGACAGAAAAACGACCTGCCAGCCATGGCCCTATCAAGGCGACCATACTCTGTAAAAGACTTAGCACTAACGCAACCAACAGAGCTTGACGATAAGGTCGCCACAAGCCCAACAAGAAGCGGCTATCAGGATTCGCGGCAATGTGCTTTGAACCGGTCGCCGCATCTGGTGTGTTTGATCCGACAGCGATCATTGCGTTTCGAGTCACTCTTAACTACTCCGAAGGCTTGCAACCCGCAGACTGACGCAAGCGAACCGGTAGCGTTGGAGCAAATAGTCTGCCTCGGAAAGGCTACACGCCATCTCAAGCAGAACTACGATACCATCCTGTCGTGAACATTCGTCCGCCAAAAAGCGACCTCTATCCTTGGTACGACTCAGTTTGGCTGACAAAATATGCCAAGGGGAGAAAGCTGGTTGAACAGTTGCGACCCGAAATGGCGGAGATTTTCCGCCAAGCATTCTCGCCACTGCGCACACGCCCCGACTTCAAGGTGAAACAGCTGGATAGCTTGTTTGACCATGACACGCTTGAGGAAATCCGCCAGGTAGTGAAGTCCCTGCGTCCAGCTGAGCTTGAAATGCACGAGGCCACCTCATTCGGGCGTTTTGTAGTACACGATCATCCGTTTTTCACAGAACTGCAGCAGCGCATTACGCCGCTTGTCAGCGAGACCGCAGAGGAGCCGCTTGAAGCCTCCTACAATTTTCTGAGTCTCTACACTCATCTTGGTGTTTGTCCGCCGCACATGGACTCACCCGAGGCCAAATGGACCCTCGATTTGTGTCTCGATCAAAATGTGTCCTGGCCGATCTACTTTAGCGATGTGCAACCTTGGCCGGAGCCCGATGACGAGATGCAATCGGAGGCTTGGGCAACTGTTGTGAAAACATCGCCGTCCCTACACTTCACGTCATACTGTCTGCAACCTGGCCAAAGCGTACTCTTTTCGGGGAGCAGCCAGTGGCATTACCGCGACGCTATACCGGCCGCCGGATCTCAGCGACAGTTCTGCGATCTGCTGTTCTTTCACTTTATTCCTCTCGGCACCAGCGAGCTAACCAAGCCAGAGAACTGGTCGCGACTGTTTGGCATTCCCGAACTTGACGACATCATCTGATACAACCGGCTTTGGCAGGCCGCTAGCAGTCCGCTGGTCGCAGTGGCGCGCCCTGACACGCACGGAACGAAGCACCGTTATTGTCTTCGTCCTTATGCTGCCATTAATCGACATTGCGATCCGTACAATCGGCATGCGGCGCACCTGCGCTGTATTGGCGTCGCGCAGCCGCAACGTGCCCTTGCGGGACTGCACAGCCGAGAATATCGCGCGCGCCAACCGCGTTGCCGAACTTGCCGCCATAGCGGGACGGCACGGGCTATATGCAAACACTTGCCTGCGCCAAGCCGTACTGGTGCAGCACTATTTGCGACATCAAGGGCTGTCTGCGCAGCTTCGCATCGGCGCCATGAAGACTTCTACGGGCGACCTACAATTCCATGCTTGGGTAGAGTTGAACGGAGTCGCACTCGCGCAAGGTGAATTGCTCTATGCGCCGCTCCGGGAAGTGCCGACTCCACCGCGGGGACTCGCGCAACATCCATGAGCGGCATTTTCGGGATCGTCAACCTCGACGGCGCTCTCGTCGATCGAGAACTGCTCGATCGCATGTCGAAGGCAACCATACCGCGCGGGCCGGACGCGCATGCAACCTGGTGCGCTGGCCCAGTGGCGTTGGGCCATGCGTTGCTGCGCGATTCCACCGAATCGCAGGACGAGCGCCAACCACTTTCCCTCGACGGTCACGTCTGGATCGCCGCCGACGCGCGCATCGATGGCCAGGTCGATCTGATCAAAGCTCTACATGCGGCCGGCTGTCGCGTGGCGCCCAAAGCATCGCACGCAGAATTGATCCTGCACTCCTACGCTGTTTTTGGCGATGTATTCTTGCAGCACTTGATCGGCGATTTTGCGTTCGCGTTATGGGACAGTCGCACGGCAA
>CAZDWH010000076.1:0-12985 GCA_964509025.1 uncultured Rhodanobacteraceae bacterium | reverse complement strand
CAACGTGGCCAATCGTGCCTACGTTTACGTGCGGCTTGGTTCGTTCGAATTTGCCCTTGGCCATTGCGATCTACCTTTTGTAAAGTTGTATACTTTTTCTGAACTCAAGGCCGAGTGCGCTTGCCCTCGGCCTTGTTTTGTATGGTGCTCACTATTGGAATCGAACCAACGACCTCCTCCTTACCAAGGAGGTGCTCTACCGACTGAGCTAAGTGAGCGGTGAACTGCTATAAATTCCGTCCTCCTTGAGGGCGAAAACAGACCGGCATCCTGCCGGACTTCCCAACGAAAGCGTTTCAATGGAGCGGGAGACGGGAATCGAACCCGCACTAGTAGCTTGGAAGGCTACAGTTCTACCATTGAACTACTCCCGCACCGGGGCATTTCTTACAACAAACTCAAGAGCTGGCGGAGGGAAGTGGATTACTCCGGGCATCCTGCCCTTCGCCCCTCCGGGGCCAGCCCTTTCGGGCTGTTCAAAATCGCTCCTGCGATTTTGTCGAACCACCTTCGGTGGCTCTCATCCACTGAAGGCTTACGGCGAGAGCTGGTGGAGGGAGGTGGATTCGAACCACCGAAGGCATGAGCCAGCAGATTTACAGTCTGCCCCCGTTGGCCGCTTGGGTATCCCTCCGGCACTCTCAAGTTTTTTCGAAGCTTTTGAAATAAATTTACGTGCAAAACCGCCAGAGACGCCAAAAACCGGCAGGTTTGCAACCTGTCGGCGAGCCGTTTCGGGCAATCCTCCACGGAGCCGCCTATTTTCAGGGGCACGAGCCTTGCTTGTCAAGGCGGTTTTTGCTCTCAGGAGCCGTGCGCGGGAGGCGACGAAGCCAGATGTGCGGCCTCGCGATATCGCGCCACTTCCTGCTCGATGCCCTTGTCCAGCTCCATCAGCCTCTGCGCATAGGCGGCAAGGGCCTTGTCGTCGTCGGTCTGCGGCAGCCATTTCGGCACCGGCGTCGGCTTGCCGTCCTTGTCGGTGGCCACCATCACGACCACGCAA
This sequence comes from uncultured Rhodanobacteraceae bacterium, assembly GCA_964509025.1. Lineage (GTDB taxonomy): Bacteria > Pseudomonadota > Gammaproteobacteria > Xanthomonadales > Rhodanobacteraceae > Rudaea. Next base: position 11,979 of record CAZDWH010000076.1, on the reverse strand, counting down.
TGGGTCGCAAGCTTTTCCTCGCCCGTTTCGAGGCGTTTGGCGATCACATCGACCGCGAAATGCATGCTCGTATTGCCGGTGTAGATCAGCTGGGCATGCACCGTGACCATATCGCCGATCAGGATCGGATTGACGAAGCGGATGCCCCCGACCGCCACGGTCACGCAGTACATGCCGCTCCAGCCAACCGCACAGGCGTAGCCGACCTGGTCGATCCACTTCATCACCATGCCGCCGTGCACCTTGCCGCCGAAATTCACATCGGTCGGCTGCGCCAGAAAGCAGAAGCGGACTTCGCGATCAATACCGGCCATGGCTGCGCTCCGAGTGGATTAGCGAAAAGGTATCAAACGTTAAATCTGAAATGCAGTACGTCGCCTTCCTTGACGAGGTACTCCTTGCCCTCGAGGCGCAGACGTCCCGCATCGCGCGCGCCGGCCTCGCCCTTGTACTTGATGTAGTCGTCGTAAGCGATCGTCTCGGCGCGGATGAAGCCGCGCTCGAAATCGGTGTGGATCACGCCGGCGGCCTGCGGCGCGGTCGCGCCCTTCTTCACCTGCCAGGCGCGCACTTCCTTTTCGCCCGCGGTGAAATAGGTCTGCAGGCCGAGCAGCTTGTAGCCGGCACGGATCACGCGATTCAGACCCGGCTCGTCGAGACCCATGTCGACGAGGAACGCGCCCTTGTCGGCGTCGTCGAGCTGCGAGAGCTCTTCCTCGATCGCGGCGCACACCGGCACGACCTCGGCGCCCTCACCCGCCGCGCGCGCGACGACCTTGTCGAGAAACGGATTGTTGCTGAAGCCATCTTCCTTGACGTTGGCGATATACATCAGCGGCTTGAGCGTAAGCAGGAACAGATCCCGCACCAGCGCCTTTTCGTCGTCGTCGAGCCCGGCCGCACGTGCGGGCTTGCCCTCGTTGAGCACGGCCGCAAGCTTCTGCAGCACCGGCTTCTTCGCGATCGCCTCCTTGTCGTTGGCTTTGGCCGAGCGCTCGGCGCGGTTCAAGGCCTTGTCGACCGATTCGAGATCGGCCAGCGCGAGTTCGGTGTCGATCGTCTCGATATCCGAAATCGGATCGATTTTGCCGGCCACATGCACGATATCGGCGTTCTCGAAGCAACGCACCACGTGCGCGATCGCGTCGACCTCGCGGATATGCGCAAGGAATTTGTTGCCGAGCCCCTCGCCTTTCGACGCACCGGCGACGAGGCCGGCGATATTGACGAACTCGATCGAGGTCGGAATGATCTTGAGCGGCTTGGCGATGCTCGACAGCGCTTCGAGGCGCGGATCGGGCACCGGCACGACGCCGACGTTCGGATCGATCGTGCAGAACGGAAAATTCGCCGCGGCGATTCCCGCCTTGGTCAGCGCATTGAAAAGAGTCGACTTGCCTACGTTAGGCAGGCCAACGATGCCGCATTTGATACCCATGTGAGCCTTATTCCTGCGCCTGATTAATTTGCGCCGTGTGCAGGCGCTTCATTGCTTCGTTGAATTCGCCGCGCACCGCCAACGGCAACACGTCGAGTGAGCTGGCGACCGCATCGATGATCGCCGCCTCGTCCGCTACGCCGGGCCGGCCAAGCACCCACGCCGTGACCCGATCCTTGTGTCCGGGATGGCCAATACCGAGGCGCAGACGATGAAACTTGCCGTGCCCGAGATGCGCGAACGTGTCGCGCAAGCCGTTCTGCCCGCCGTGCCCGCCGTCGAACTTCAATCGCGCCGCACCGGGCGGCAGATCGAGATCGTCATGCGCGACGAGCATTTCCTCCGGTTCGATCTTCCAGTAGCGCAAGGCCGAGGCGATGGCAATGCCGCTCTTGTTCATGAAAGTAGACGGCTTCAGCAGGTATAGCGTCTGGCCGTCCAAAACGATCTTCGCCGTCTCGCCGTGCAGCTTCGATTCCATGCCGAAACGCGCGCCCTCGCGCCGTGCGAGGGCGTCAATAAACCAGAACCCGGCGTTGTGCCGGGTTCGGGTGTGTTCGGCGCCGGGGTTGCCGAGGCCGACGATGAGGCGAAGTGCTGCCATGTCTCTATCTCGTCATTCCGGCAGGGACTGCCGGAATCCAGGCGCCACGGACGGCACGTTACATCTTGGAGCACGAACCGTCTGCTGGCATCTCTGCAGTTTGGATCCCGGCAATCCATGCCGGGATGACGCTTCGCATCACTTCTTCTCGTCTTTCTTCGCCGGAGCCGCGGCCGCGGCCGGAGCCGCCGCATTGGTCGCCGGGACTGCGCCCGCCGCAACCGCTTCGGTCGGCGCCGCTTCGACTTCTTCCTTCATTTCCTGCGCGGTGACCACGGCCACGTCGTGTTCCTTGCCGAGGCGCAGTTCCGGGATTTCCACGCCCGCCGGCAGCTTCACTTCGGACAGATGCACGATGCCGCCCACGTCGAGGTTGGCGAGATCGATCTCGATGTACTCCGGCAGATCCTTCGGCAAGCAAGAGATTTCGACGTCGTTGAGCGCGTGCGAAATGAGTACGCCCGCCTTCTTGCCGGCCGGCGACTTCTCCTGGTTGAGGAAGTGCAGCGGAACACGGATGCGGATCGCCTTGTTCTCGTCGACGCGCTGGAAGTCGAGATGCAGCAGCTGCTGCTTGAACGGGTGACGCTGCAGATCGCGCAGCAGCACTTTCTGCGTCTTGCCGTCGAGCTTCAGGTCGAGAATGGCCGAATAGAACCATTCGTGCTGCGAGGCCAGCCATGCATCGTTGTGCAAGAGCTGGATATTGGCGGGAGCATCGCTGCCGCCGTAGACGATCGCCGGCACCTTGCCCGAAGTACGCAGGCGGCGGCTCGCACCCCTCCCGTCGTCCTTGCGGCTCTCGGCCGGAATTTCATGAATCGTTGCCATTTTACTTCTACCTTTGTGTTGCAGTTGGACCACCTCGCGGTGGCGATGAAACTCCCCCGCGACCAGGGGAGTTGCGTGGAAGCCGCTCAGACGGCTTCCGGAATCGAAACTAGTCTACGTACAGCGAACTCACCGACTCGCCGAAGGCGATGCGGCGGATCGTTTCACCGAGCAGTTCCGCCACGCTGAGCTGGCGGATCTTGCTGCATTTTCTTGCGACGTCCGACAACTGAATCGTATCGGTCACCACCAGTTCGTCGAGCTGCGACCCATTGAGGTTCTGGATCGCCGGCCCCGACAGCACCGGATGCGTGCAGTACGCGACCACGCGCTTGGCGCCGTTCTTCTTCAGCACCGCGGCGCCCGCACACAGCGTTCCCGCCGTATCGACGATGTCGTCGATCAAGACGCAGGTCTTGCCCTCGACATCGCCGATGATGTTCATCACCGCGACCTCGTTCGCGCGCGGCCGGCGCTTGTCGATGATCGCGAGATCCGCATCATCGAGGCGCTTGGCGATCGCGCGCGCGCGCGCCACACCGCCTACGTCCGGACTCACTACGATCAGATCCTCCGGCGCGTTGTAGCGCCAGATATCCGCCAGCAGCACCGGCGACGAATACACATTGTCCAGCGGGATATCGAAAAATCCCTGAATCTGGTCGGCGTGCAGGTCGACCGTCAGCACGTGGTCGGTCCCGACCGCCGAAATCATCTTCGCCGCTACTTTCGCCGTGATCGGCACGCGCGCCGAGCGCATGCGCCGGTCCTGACGCGCATAACCGAAATACGGAATCACTGCCGTCACCGTTGACGCCGATGCGCGCTTGAGCGCGTCGATCAGCACCAACAATTCCATGAAGTGTTCCGCGGTCGGCGCCGAAGTCGGCTGGATCACGAACACTTCCTGGCGCCGCACGTTCTCGTCGATCTCGACGCGCACTTCGCCGTCAGAGAACGTCGTCACCTGCGCCTTGCCGAGCGGAATATTGATTTCCGCACAGACTGCCTGCGCCAATGCACGATTCGCGTTGCCCGTAAAAACTTGCAGGCCGCGCTCGCTCTTGTTTGCCGCGTAAGCGCCGAACGCCGGATTTGTCACCGTATTCACGCTTGACTCCGTGGGGTACCAACTCTTATTGAAAAGTCCGGCACGGATGCCGGTCTATTCTTTTGCCGTCACGGAGGACGGCTGAAATACTGGCTGGGCCGGTAGGACTCGAACCTACGAATGCGGGAATCAAAATCCCGTGCCTTACCAACTTGGCGACGGCCCAGTGTTTATCCGAAAGATTGGGCATCCTGCCGCAACTTTCGCGAAACGGTCGCGGCATAGCCGCGCCACGTTTCTCGCGGCGCAAAAGCCGCCGCGTTGGCGCATCCTGCGCCACTCGCTTCCTACTTTCTCTGGTACCGATAAGCATCCAGCGCGTCGAGCAATGGCGAACGGTTCAGCCCGCTTGCACGAAACGCCGCAAATTCCGGCGGGCAAGCCGCCACTATCGCCTCCGCCGCCTTCCTCGACTCGACCGCCGCGAAAACGCAGCTGCCAGTACCGGAGAGGCGCGCTTCGCCGTAACGTCCCAGCCAATCCAGCGCGGCGCCGACCTCGGGGTGGCGCGCCCGCACCAGCGGGGTGAAAACGTTGACGGCTTCAATCCCGGAAAGATAGCCAGATATTGTCGCCGGAGCGCAATTTCGTGTCAATTCCGCAGCTTGGAACAAGGGGCCTGTGGCAACACCGACATGTGGATACACGATCACGAATTCGTGCGCGGGCAGCTCCAGCGCGGTGAGGCGCTCCCCCACCCCTTCGGCCCAGGCGCTATGGCCGCGCACGAACACGGGCACGTCGGCGCCAAGCGTTAGGCCAATGCCCGCGAGCTGATCAAGCGTCAGCCCGGTTTCCCAGAGTTCATTCAGCGCGACCAGCACGGTCGCCGCGTCGGAGCTGCCGCCGCCAAGCCCGCCGCCGAGCGGAACGCGCTTGTCCAGCGCGATATCGACGCCGAATTCGGCTTCTGCATAGTTCGCCAGCGCCCGCGCCGCACGCACGCAGAGATCGTCCTCGGCCGCGACTCCCGGAAGTTCGCCGACGCGCGCGATTACGCCATCGTCGCGCACGCGCAGACGCAGCGTATCGCCCCAATCGAGCAGTTGGAATACGGTCTGCAGCAGATGATAACCGTCGTCGCGGCGACCGACGATGTGCAGAAAGAGATTGAGCTTGGCCGGCGCCGGCCATTGGCTCCAAGCGCGCATCATGGAGCTCAATCTGCCGTCCTCCCTGACGGCGAAGGAGACTGGCATCCCGCCGGACTTCTCATTCGAGCCCCCAGCTTTCGATCGCCATCTTCACGCGCGTAGCGCCGCGCGTGGCGAACACACGTTTCGGCAACGGCGGATTGCGGTCGGTGTACCAGTCGCGGTATTCGACGTTCCAGCCTGACTGCGCGATTTTCGCGGGCAGGCCGGAATCCGCATAGCTCACCTGCGCGGGCGCAGCGGGTGCACGCGCGCCCAGCACCCAGGCGCGCAGCGAAGCGAGCGGTACATCCCAGCCCACGCGCTCGCGCAGCAGCTGTTCGGGGTCGTCGCCTTCGATAGGTCGACCTTCGACGCCTTCGAGCTTGGCATGGTCCTCGGTGCCGCTGAGTTTCCAGGTCTTGCCGGTCACCGGCGCGCGCACGGTGAACGTGTAGGCCGCACCATCCTGCTGCCAGTCGAGCTCGCCGCTGCCTGAATCGCGCTCGTTCGACACGCCGATATGCGCGGCGAGTGACCAGTGCGTGCGGTCGGCCAGCGCCGTTTCGCGCATCTGTTGCGCGGACTCATCCGCTGCGCTGCCGGCATGCTGCTTCACCTGCATCGGCGCGCAGGCGGCGAGCAACAGCGAGGTCGGCAGCAAGAGCGCGAACTTATGAAGCGAGGCGCTTGATCGTCTCATTCAGCACCTTGTTCTCTCCGTCCTTCTTGCGCCCCTGCTCCCACACCTGCCGCGCCTCGTCCTTCTTGCCGCTGACCCAGAGCACTTCACCGAGGTGCGCGGCGATCTCCGCGTCGGGCTGCTTTTGATACGCCAGGCGCAACTGCGCCAGCGCGATTTCGAGATTGCCGAGGCGATATTGCACCCAACCCAGGCTGTCGATGATCGCGGGTTCGCCGGGCTTGAGCACCAGCGCCTTTTCAATCAGCGCGAGCGCTTCCTTCCTGTTCTCGGTGCGATCGGCCAGCGTATAGCCGAGCGCATTCATCGCATCGGCATCGTCGGGCTTGAGCTCGAGCACGCGGCGCAGGTCGCGCACCGCCGCATCGACATGATCCAAGTCGTCGTTGAGCAGGGCGCGCGCATAGATCAGGCGCGTGTCGTCGGGAAGCACTTGCAGGCCACGATCGTACACCGCGATCGCTTCCTCGCCGTGCTTCTGCTTGTTCAACAGTTCCGCCTCGAGCATGAAAGTCTCGCCGACCTCCTTGGCGTCGTCAGCCGAACGCGCCTGCAAGCTGTGCAGCAAACTGAACGCCTCGCCGCTCTTGCCGGTATCGTTGAGCACGACCGCGGTGCGCAGCTGCGCGTTGAACCAGCGCTCGTCCTCACTCGATATCTGCGCGTACCACGCGAGTGCCTCGGGGCGCCGCTCGCCGAGTTCGGCGAGCTGTCCGAGCAGCATCACGCGCGCGGGCGCACGAGGGGGCGGCAACGCCTGCACTTGTTTATACAGTTCGTCGATCTGCGGCTTCGCGGTCTTTTCCGGAACGCGCGCGAGATACGCGGCGCGTGCGGCATAGCTGTAGTCGCTCTGCTCGCCCTGCGCGAGCACCTGCGCCGCTTCGAGATTCTCGCCCGCGTCGGCGAGCAGTTTGGCGTAGGCAATGCGCAGACGCGCCTTGCCTTCACTCGCATTCGCCGCCGGCTTGGTGGTCGCCTTCTTCGAGTCGGCGTGCTCGTTGGCACGCAAAGCGTCGGCAAAAAGTTTGCGCGCGCCTGCCTTGTCGTTGACGCCGAGCCGCAGCTGCGCGGCCCAGATATAAGATTCGGTCGTGTGGAACCGCGCTAGCGCGCCATCGGCCAGGCTCGCCGCAAGTTCTTTGCGCTCCAGTCGTTGCGCCAGCTGGCTCACCGCAATCCAGATCTCGGGCTTGGCTTCGGCCAAGCGCACGGGTGCAACCTTCGGCGACGCGCCGCCGCCGAGCAAACGTTCGAGCAGCGTGCCCGCTGCCTTTTTGTCTTCCGCGCCAAGCAGGGTCAGCGACACAGCGCTCCAGCCGGTCGCATCGGCTTGCTTGAGCAGGGCGTCGAGATCGGTGTAAGCGATATCCGGATAGTTGTCGTGCAGTGCGATCGTCGCGCGCGCCTGACGGAACGCCGCGCTTTCGCCGACGAGCGCCTGCCAGCGCGCGAGCGCCGCATGCGCGATCTGCCATTGTCGCCCCGCGATCGCGACGCGCGTGGCCTGTTCGGCAATCGCCGGATCGTCGCTGCGCTGCGCCGCGTCGGCGTACAGCTTCGCCGCACTTTCCGCGTTCGCGTCGTTCAGCGCGAATTCGCCGGCGATCATCTGCGTCATCAGGTCGCGTTCGACGACGTTCGGCGTCACCTCGATACGCGCGAGCGGCGCCGACACCGCGGCGCGCGCAGGGCGCTGCGTCGGTGCCGTTGCGCAGGCGCTGAGCACAAGTATCGGTAGCGCGAAGCCCGCGCATCGACCGAATTCCCACAACTGCTTGATCACACTACTTTTCCGCATCCTGGACTGGCCGCGTTTGCTACAATTCCGCCGCGGTTCGAGCACGACCGTGCCGCACCGCTAGCTTAGCTGATTGTCGGATACATGGCCTTAATCGCACTCGGACTCAACCACCTGACCGCGCCGCTCGAACTGCGCGAGAAGGTCGCGTTCGCGCCCGAGGCGACGCCGCAGGCGCTGTCCGACCTCGCCGCGCGCGCCGGCGTCAACGAAGCGCTGATCCTGTCGACCTGCAATCGCACCGAACTCTATGTCGATGTCGATGCCGGTGCAGAAAACGTGCCGCAACGCTGGCTGCTCGAACATCACAGCCTCGACCCTGAACTTGTGACCGGTCGGCGCCTCGACGAGTTCCTCTACACGCATGCCGAAGACGAAGCCGTGCGCCATCTGTTCCGCGTCGCCTCCGGGCTCGACTCGATGGTGCTCGGCGAGCCGCAGATCCTCGGCCAGGTGAAGGACGCCTACCAGGCCGCGCGCAGCGTCGGCACGCTGCGCACGCCGATGGAACGCCTGCTGCAGCAGACCTTCGCCGTGGCCAAGCGCGTGCGCACCGATACGCGCATCGGCGCGAATCCCGTGTCGGTCGCCTATACGGCGGTGCGCATGGCGGAACGCCTGTTCACCGACTTGGGTTCCGCCTGCGTGCTGCTGCTCGGCGCGGGCGAGACGATCGAACTCGCCGCGCGTCATCTTGCGGAATCGAAAGTGCGGCGCCTGATCGTCGCCAATCGCACGCTCGAAAACGCACAGGCGCTCGCGCATCGCTTCGGCGCCTATGCGATCGCGCTGGCCGACTTGCCGCAGCATCTGGCCGAGGCCGACATCGTGATCGCCTCGACCGCGAGCCGCGAACCGGTGCTGACGCGCGCGATGGTCGAAGGCGCACTGCGCTTGCGCCGGCATCGTCCGATGTTCCTGGTCGATATCGCCGTGCCGCGCGATATCGCGGCCGATGTTGCCGAAATCGACGACGCCTTCCTCTACACGATCGACGATCTGAAACAGGTCATCGACGACAACCTGCGTTCGCGCAAGATAGCTGCGAACGAGGCCGAGACGATCATCGAGATGCAGGTCGAGCACTACCAGGCCTGGCGCCGCGCGCTCGACGTGCGCAATCCTCTGATGGCGTTGCGCAGCGATGCGGAAACGCAGCGCGACGCCGCACTCGACAAGGCGCGCGCGCTGCTCGCGAGCGGGCGCACACCCGAGCAAGCGCTCGAATTCCTCGCGCATACGCTGACGAACAAATTGCTGCACGCGCCGAGCGCGAACCTGCGTGCCGCCGCGCTGCGTGGCGACACCGAACTACTGCACGCCGCCGAGCGCGTATTCGCCGAGCCCGCGCCTGAGGCCACGACACGGGCGCGCAAAACCGAATGAACAAAACTGAATGAATCTGTCGATCCGCCGCAAGCTCGACGAGCTTGCCGAGCGTCATCAGGAAGTCGCCCTGCTGCTCGCCCAACCCGAAGTTGTCAACGATAACGCGCGCTTCCGCGAGCTGTCGCGCGAATTCGCGCAACTCGAACCGCTGACGGCTTCGCTGCGCGCCTATGACGACGCCGGGCGCGATCTCGCGGCCGCGCAGGAGCTGCTGCGCGATCCGGACATGCGCGAGCTCGCCGAGAGCGAAGTCGCCGCACTCGAATCGCGCCGCGAGGCACTCGACCGCGAGCTGAATCTGCTCTTGTTGCCGAAGGACGCGCGCGACGAGGCGAATATCTTCCTCGAAGTGCGCGCCGGCACTGGCGGCGACGAGGCGGCGATCTTCGCCGGCGACCTGTTCCGCATGTATACGCGCTACGCCGAACGCCAGGGCTGGCGTACGGAAGTCCTCTCGGCCAACGAGGGCGAGCACGGCGGCTTTCGCGAGGTGATCGCGCGCGTCGAAGGCAAGGGCGTGTTCTCGAAACTCAAATTCGAGTCGGGCACGCATCGCGTGCAGCGCGTACCTGAAACCGAGGCGCAAGGACGCATCCACACTTCGGCCGCGACGGTCGCGATCCTGCCCGAGATGGACGAGATCGACGAGATCGACATCAACCCGGCCGATCTCAAGACCGACACCTTCCGCGCGAGCGGCGCCGGCGGCCAGCACGTCAACAAGACCGACTCGGCGATCCGCATCACGCACCTGCCGACCGGCATCGTGGTCGAGTGCCAGGACGAGCGCAGCCAGCACAAGAACCGCGCGCGCGCGCTGTCGCTGCTCAAGGCGCGCCTGCTCGACGAGGAACGCAGCAAGCAGGCCGCAGCACAGGCCGATTCGCGCCGCCTGCAAGTCGGCTCGGGCGACCGCAGCCAGAAGATCCGCACGTATAATTTTCCACAAAATCGCATCACCGATCATCGCATCAACCTGACCCTGCATCGCCTGCCGGAGACGCTCGCCGGCGACCTCGATCCGCTGCTCGATCCGCTGACGCAGGAATACCAGGCCGATCAGATGAAGCTTTTGACCGAGAGTCACTGATGGGTACCCCGAAAAACCTACTGCGCTCGATAATTTGCGCGCCGGCGGTGCTCGGAATCCTCATGTACTCGACTGTACACTCCGGTTCCTGCGCTCCGGCGACGCGCAAATTTTCTTCGCTCGCTACGGTTTTCCGAGGCACCCAGTGACGCCGATGCTGCTGCAGGTGATCGACGCCATCGCCACGCTGATCGAGCGCGGCGATTTGCGCGGCGCGGAACAGCGCGCACAGGCTGCGCTGCAATCCTTCCCCTCCGAAGGCGAGCTATGGCGCCTGCTTGCTCTCACTCAGCTGCAATCGAACCGTCCCGATGCTGCCGCGAGCACCCTGGCGCACGCGCACAAGCTCGCACCGCGTTCGGTCGAGGTGCTGTGCAATCTGTCGGTGGCCGAGATGCAGCGCGGCAATCTCGATGCCGCCTGCGGCGCGCTCGAACGTGCGCTGCAACTAGAGCCGAACCACTTCGTTGCGCTGACCCAGCTTGGCCGCCTGCGTTCGCATCTTGGCGACTATGTCGGCGCGGCGGCCTGCTTCGAGCGCGGCCTGCGTCTACAACCCGCACATCCGCAGCCCTGGCTCGATCTCGCGAACGTACGGATGTCGCAATTTCAGTGGGCCGCAGCGGAAGAGCTGATCCGTCGCGCGCTTGAGCTCGACCTGAAATCCGCCGACGCGTGGTATCTCGCGGGCCTCATGTTCGAGCGCTCGGGACGCTTCCAGCAGGCGGCGACGGCATACGAAAGCTCGCTCGATCTGCGCCCGAGCGCACATGCCACGCACAATCTCGGACTGATCTACGACCAGCTTGGCGATTGGGAAAAAGCCGCTGAGTTGTTCGCGCGCGCACACTCACTCGATCCGCAACTGGCCGATCCGCTATCGCACCTCGTTTTCGTCAAGCGCCGCCTGTGCGACTGGAGTGATTTGTCGACTCTCTCTGCACAGCTTGTCGCTGCGGTCGACGCGCGCACGCCGCGCATCACGCCGTTCTCGTTTCTGGCCGAAGACGCAACGCCAGCGCAGCAGCTCGCCTGTGCGCGTACGTTCGCCGCGCAATTCGCGCCGATGGCGCAGGCGGCGGCAAAGTCAGTTCGCGTTGCCCCCGATGATGCGGCCGGCTTGCGCGTGGGCTTCGTCTCCTCCGGATTCAATCAGCACGCTACGGGCTTGCTCGTCGTCGAACTGATCGAGCGCCTGCGCACCTCGAATCTGGTCGCGATCGCCTTCGCCACGACGCCCGACGACGGCACCGAATGGCGCCGCCGGCTCGTCGCCGGATTCCGCGAATTCCACGACGTCAGCGGGCGCAGCCCAGACGCGATCGCGCAGACGATCCACGCTGCGCATTGCGACCTCTTGATCGACATTGACGGCTATTGCATGGGCTCGATCCCGCAGCTATTCGCACTGCGGCCGGCGCCGATCCAGATCAACTGGCTCGCCTATCCCGGCTCGCTCGGCGCACCGTGGTACGACTATCTGATCGCCGATCGTTTCCTGATTCCGCCCGCGCAGCGCGCGCACTACGACGAGAAGATCGCGTATCTGCCGCGCTGCTATCAGCCGACCGACACGACACGCACTGTGGTCGCGCCGCCGTCGCGAGAGGCCTGCGGCCTGCCTGCGAGTGGATTTGTATACTGCTGCTTCAACGCGACCTGGAAGATCGCACCGCGCACGTTTACGCTGTGGATGCGCATGCTGCAAGGCGCGCCCGGCAGCGTGCTCTGGCTGCTCGACGGCCCGCCCGGCAGCGGCGTCGCCGAACGCCTGCGCGCGCACGCGCGCGAGGCCGGCATCGATCCGGCACGGCTGGTGTTTACGCCGAAGCTGCAGCACGCCGACTATCTCGCGCGCTTCCGCCACGCCGATCTGTTC
>CAZDWH010000075.1:12682-13284 GCA_964509025.1 uncultured Rhodanobacteraceae bacterium | reverse complement strand
TTGCGCTGCCACCATCTCCCGAAAGCCGGTTTTCGCCGGTGCCGGCATCCGTTGGGCCTGTGGTTTCGGCGCCGGTTGATACTGGGCCCGGCGCAAACCGCCGATGCCCTGCACTGCTGCGCCAAGCGCGGACGGAATGCGTGGTGCGTCGATGTTGGCGATGCGCGTCTCGTTGCCGACCGCGTAGTAGCGCAGCGTCGTGCCGAAGGTGTTCGCGATGGCGCCCGCGCTGCCGCTGAACGTGATGCGCATGCGGCTGTTCGCGATGCCATCAACATGCAGACCTTGTTCGACCAACCAGGCACTGATCGCTTCGATATCCTGTGGCGAAGCGCCGAACTGTGCGCCGACTTCGACCGGCGTCAGCCAATGCTGATATTGCGGCGATGCCGGATCTTGCTGATCCTTGAGCAATTGCTGGAACGCCACCTCGCGCTCGGGCGCGCGATTGAGCGCGAGGGTCAAGTGGGTCAGCGGTAGCTCCGCCGGCACCGCACCGCGATCGGTTTCGACGCGAGCCCAGGACGCGACATGCCCCGGCAGTTCGATGCGCCCTTGCCCCTCGATGCCTTCCGTGATCCGGCTTCGTTGACGGGTGTCCT
>CAZDWH010000075.1:0-12672 GCA_964509025.1 uncultured Rhodanobacteraceae bacterium | reverse complement strand
GGGGCCGGGATCAGTCTGCGTGGAGCGGTGGCCTTGAGCGGCGTTTGCGCGAAAGTAGTTGAGACTGCGCCGGCTGCGCCGATGGCGAGCGCGCCGGTGCACAACAGGCGCGCGAAGCTGCGATCAGAGAGGGTCGAGCGTACTGGCGACATGAAAGAATCCTTGCAAGAGGAACCGCGTGGGCGCGCGTCCCGACTCAAGGATTCTAAGCCAATCCCCTTACTAAACTGTTAGGCATTCGCTGAACGAGGTGCCGATTGGCGCACGTTCAGATGGCTGCCCTAGCCGGCGGTCGCGGCGGACGCACGCACCACGGTGTACTGCGCCGGCGCGCGATCGAGAAAGCCGAGCGCGTGGCAATGCCCCATCACATGCACGCCGGCGGCCTTTTGATCGGCAAGGATCTTGTCGCGTAGCGAGACCATCTGCGTCCAATGCACCTTCGGGCGGTAGTGATGCTCGGCGTGGAAGCCGTTGTACAGCCAGGTCCAGTTGTACAGCTTGTTGTAGGTGCTCACGCCCCAGGCGATCGGATCGTCCGGATTGCCCTTGAAGTGTTCGTAGTAGCCATTCAGCGACGACAGCGAGTGGCCGAAGTAATAGAACGGCACCAGCGCGAGGAAGGCGCGCCAGTCATAAATGAGGCAGACGAGATACAGGCCGACGACGATGTAGATCTCGCGCCAGATCCAGCGCGCCTTGTCCGGGAATTTTTCCTTGACGCGCGTATACACTTCGCCGATGTCGTCGCGGAAGTAGCTGTAAAAAGTATACGTCCACGGACTCTCGGGCTTGCCGTCCTTGCCGTGGCGCCAGATCGACAGCGGATCGATCGTCGTGCCGTTCGGGCCGATGCGATCCATGTTGCCGACGTGATGGCGCAGGTGCACGTGATGGTAGAACTCCTGCGAGAAGCCATCGGTGACCGAGAGGATCACACTGTAGATCCGGTTCAGCAGCGTCAAGCTGAAGAACGGGTTGTGAATGAAGTTGTGGCTCGTCGAGTTGATGCTCCACGAGATCGAAATCGAGTAGACCAGCGCGAGCGGAATCCACACGATCCACGGGATCGCGTGAAAGCCGAAGAACAGCACGGCGACGAAAACGAGGTGGCCCAGGCCCATCAAGGTCGGGATCAGGTCCCAGGGCGTGTAGGCGAAGAATGGCTTGCGCGTGGACATGTTACGAGATGTAAGCAGAAGTGGCTATTTTGCCCTAAAATATGCTGCAGTGCGTTAAGCACGGCTCAAGTGTGAACCCGATCAAGGCCGTGCTTAGGAATCCTTAATGCACGAGCAAGGAAAATAAGTCCTCGAAATACAGCGCGTTGGCATGCCGACCTGACCCTTGGCGTGCTGCTTGCTGACATAAAGTCCCCGATTAAATATTCAAGGTTACAAAACGTGTCCGACTGGACCTTACTCTGCGACTTCGACGGCACCATCTCGCTCGAAGACACCACCGATACCCTGCTTGAACGCTTCGGCAAGGCGGGCTGGGAGAAGCTCGAAACCGAATGGCGCGAAGGCCGCATCGGCTCGCGCGATTGCATGGCCGGGCAGGTGGCGCTGCTCGACATGGATCGCACCGAACTCGATGCGCACCTGGCCGAGCGCGCGGTCGATCCGGCGTTCGCCGAGTTCGTGCGCGCGGCGCAGGCGCAGGGCATGCACGTCGAGATTCTGAGCGACGGACTCGACTACGCGATACGCAAGATCCTCGCGCGCGATGCGCTCGATCATCTGCCGATCGTCTCGAACCAGCTGCAGCCGGCGGGCGAGCGCAGCTGGCGCCTGGCGTTTCCGAACGCGAGTGCGACTTGCACGGCCGCGAGCGGCACCTGCAAGTGCGCGCGTGCGGCGAAATTCCAGAACACTCCGCGCAAGCGCGTGCTGATGATCGGCGATGGCGCATCGGATTTCTGCGTCGCCGAGGCGGCCGACTTCGTGTTCGCCAAGGGCAAGCTGATCGCGCATTGCGTGGCAAAAAATATTCCGCATGCGCCGATCACGGGTTTCGCCGATGCGCTCGCGCTGTTGCCCGCGCTGGTGTCAGGCAAGCTCGTCGCCGCGCCGCGCACGCATGCGGCGCTGCCGGAAGTCATTTCGGCGTAGTAAGTCGATCCGATTTTAGATATCCGTCATTCCGGCAGGGACTGCCGGAATCCAGGCTGCATGGACGCCGTCGCAGTCGATGAGTCCACGCTGCGATTGCGTTCCTTGGAGTCTGGATCCCGGCAGTCCGTGCTGGGATGACGAGCCAACATTCCAGAGGTCATTCAATGTCCAACAATCACCTTATCGCCGGCCTCGACACAGCAGGCAGCGCAAAACTATTCGAAGCCGCCTGCAAGCTCATCCCCGGCGGCGTCAACAGCACCGCGCGCGCGACCTGGTCGGGCTGGAATCCGTATCCGCTGTTCGTCGACAAAGGCGAGGGCTCGCGCCTCAAGGACGTCGACGGCAACGAGTACATCGACTACTTGCTCGGCTTAGGTCCGATGATCTTTGGCCATCGCCCGCCGCGCGTGACGCAGGCCGTGGTCGATTTCATCCAGCAGCGCGGCACCGTGTTCGCGCTACCAACCGCGGACGAAGCGCGCCTCGCGCAGAAGATCGTCGACGCCGTCCCAAGCGTGGACATGGTGCG
Source organism: uncultured Rhodanobacteraceae bacterium (assembly GCA_964509025.1). Classification (GTDB taxonomy): domain Bacteria; phylum Pseudomonadota; class Gammaproteobacteria; order Xanthomonadales; family Rhodanobacteraceae; genus Rudaea. The sequence continues at coordinate 10,023 of CAZDWH010000075.1, read as the reverse complement.
TCTGTGCAATACCGGCACCGAAGCCGTGCTCTACGCGACGCGTCTCGCGCGTGCGTTCACCAAGCGCAACAAGATCATCCGCTTCGAGGGCATGTACCACGGGTTCTCCGACGGCGTGTACTGGAGCAAGCATCCGAATATCGCCAAGGCCGGTCCCGACGATCGCCCGATCGCGGTGCCGCAGGGTCCTGGCATGCCGAAGGGCGTGGAAGAAAACCTCATCATCCTGCCGTGGAATGACGTGCAGGCGCTGGCCGATGCGATCAAGCGCGAGGGCGACAACATCGCCGCGGTGCTGACCGAGCCCGTCATGTGCAACACCGGCTGCATCCTGCCGCAGCCCGGTTATCTCGAAACCGTGCGCGAGCTGACGACGAAGCACGGCATCGTGCTGATCTTCGACGAAGTCATCACCGGTTTCCGCCTCGGCCTCGCCGGCGCGCAGGGACGCCTCGGCATCAAGCCGGACCTGTCGGTATTCGCCAAGGGCATCGGCGGCGGCTTCCCGGTCGCGGCGATGGGCGGCCGCGCCGACATCATGGCGCTCGTCGCGAATGGCACAGTGTCGATGGCCGGCACCTATAGCGCGAACGGCATTGCGATCGCCGCGGCGAACGCGGCGCTCGACGAACTCAATACGCCGGGGCTGTACCAGAAGCTCGATGCGGTATCCGACGAGCTGCGCCACGGTCTGGAAAAGGTGCTCAAGGACGCGGGCCTGCCGGCCTACGTTGTCGGCCTCGGCCCGTTGATGCAGGTGTGGTTCGCGACACAGCCGATCAACAACTATCGCGACGCCGAGCGTCACGCCGATCAGAAGATTTTCGATGTCTGGTGGAAAGGGATGCTCGCGCGCGGCGTGCTGTTCCATCCGGGTGCCTACGAGAACCTGTTCGTGTCGACCGCGCACACGCACGAAGATGTGGCGGCGACGCTCGCGGCGGCGAAACAGGTCGCAGCGGAACTCGCCAAGCAGGTCTGACACAATAACGGCCTCTCGAATACGTCGTGAGGCCGCAGATTTGAATCGCCGGATCGTTCTACTCGCTCTCGCGCTGTTCGCCCTCGCCGGTTGCGCGGCGCAATCCTACAAGCTGGTTGGCTACGTCACGCCTGCTAAGGATTTTCCGCGCATCGATGTGGAAAGGTTGACCACGATCAACTTCGCGTTCGGGCGCATCGACGCCAGCGGCGACGTCGTGCTCAAGAGTACTGAGGACGCGACGTTTCTCGCGCAGCTCGTCGCGCTCAAGGCGCGCAATCCCGAACTCAAGATTCTGCTATCGATAGGCGGCTGGGGCCTCGACGGATTTTCCGACGCCGCGCTGACCGAGACTTCGCGCGCGCGCTTCGCCGACAGCGCCGCGCGACTCGTCGCGCAGCATCGTCTCGATGGTGTCGACATCGACTGGGAATATCCAACGCTGCCCGGTCCCGGCATCGTGCATCGGCCCGAGGACAAACGAAACTTCACGCTGCTGCTGCAAGCCGTGCGCACGCGCTTCGATGCGCTCGCGCGCGCGCAGCAACGCAAGCGCGACGATCCCTATCTGATCACCGCGGCGCTCGCTGATCGCGAGTTTGTGGCGGGTGTCGAACTTGGTGCGGTCGGCCGTCTACTCGACTGGATCAACCTGATGACCTACGACTTCCACGGTAGTCTGACGACGACCACGGGGCATCATTCGGCGTTCGCGCGCTCGGCGACTTCCGCCGCCGACGAGCGCAGCGTCGAGGCTGCGGTGAAGCAATTCGTCGATGCGGGCGTGCCGCGCGCGAAGCTCGTCGTAGGTGTGCCGTTCTACGGCAAGGGTTTTCGCGAGGTGCGCGCGGAAGGTGCTGGATTGAATCGGCACGGACTCGATCAGCCATTCAGCGGGCAAGTGCCGTTCTATCCGTGGACGCAGCTTGCGGCGATGATCGGTCGCGACGGCTATGTGCGCTACTGGGACGCGCAGGCGCGCGAGCCGTATCTATGGAACGAAGCGAAGCGCGAATTCGTCAGCTACGACGATCCGCAATCGCTTGCGCTCAAGGCCAAGTACGTCAGGGCGCAGCATCTTGGCGGCGTGATGTACTGGGAGCAGGGCAACGATCCCGACGGTACGTTGTTTTCGGCGATCGCAGACGCGCTTTACGGCAAGGCGCTGGCAAACTAGTTCGACGCGCGTTTCTTCTCGACGCGCGGATAACCCTGGATGCGCGCGAGCACGAACGCGAGCGGATTCTGCGTCCACGCCTGCGTGACGAAGTCTTCGTGCTTCACGTTCGGCCCGGCGTCGATGAAGGCGATCGATCCCGGCAGCAGCTTCTTCGGCATTACGGTCTTGTAGCGCAGATTGGCGTCGTCGAGTTGGGACTTGAGCGCCTCGTGCTCCTCGTGCGTCGACTCGCCATAAGCGCTGAAGAAGAATGTGCGTGCGCGATTCGCCTCGATCCACGAGGTGAATTTGTCGAGGCTGCCGTACATCGCATCGAACAGGATGACGCCGGTGATGCGCGCGTCGGCTTTGCCGACCGCGAGTGACCACGCGGCGGGGTTGTAGCCGCCGGAGTAGGCAGCGAGCACGACTTTCGAGTGCGCGAACGCGCCCGCGATGCGGCGATCGTGATACTGCGCTGCGAGTTGCTTGGCCGTCTCGTCGACGAACTTCGCGAAATGTCCGCGCTGCCAGAAACGCCCCGCGCTCGAATCGGCGCCGTCGACTGCAAACTGCGGTGCGACCAGCACGGCGTTGAGTCCCGATGCCGCGACCTGCGCCGCGACCTGCTGCCGATCGAGCACGTCGCGCGACAGCGTCGCGCCATTGCCGTGGAAAAACAGCACGATAAGCGCTGGCTTGCGGATATCGAAACCTTTGGGAAAGTATAAAAGTACACGATTGTCGCTGAACATCGTGTCTTCCCAATGCACTGAGCCGTCGCGCGGCGAGGTGTGGCCCTGGCGTTCGCCGTCGGCGTGATCGAGGAAGTGTTTGCCCGAGTCGGGGATGCGGCCGCGGAACGGGAATGGCGCATTCTCGAACGGCACGAATGCGGTGATCGCCTCGTGCAGCGGCGCGATCGGGACTTTGAGCGCGGTCGGCGATTTCACCGGCGCACCGTCTTCGGATGCAACTACAGCCTGAGTCGTCATGGCGATCGTCAGACAAGAAGCGAACAGCAGTTTGCCGCAAACGAAGACGAAAGAACGCAACGAAAGGATCTTCGATGCCGTCGCTGCGCTTGTCGGTCCGCTCATCTGCTCGCTTCGCGAATAAGTCGCCTCAGCCTATCACGTCGCCGCTGGCTGCTGCTTCAGTGGCAAAAACACCGCGAAGAAGGCCGGCGCCGCGATCAGATAGGCGACACCGCTGATCTGCAGCACGCTCGCGAGGCCGAACGAGGTCGCGATCAGCGGCACGAGCGCAGCGCCGATCACCGAGAACGAGCCGTTGATGCCCCAGGCCCACAGGAACATCGCGTTCTTGTTGAGGCGGCCGAGCCAGGTCATCGCGGTCGACATCGGGAAACCCATCAGGAATGCCGGCGGTGCGATCAGCACGAAGCAGGCGACGAGGCGCAACGCGTAGGGCAGGCTGCCGATCGCGTTGAGCACCGGATCGAGCAGCCAGCCGTAGGCGATCAGCAATGCGCCGATCGCGACGAAGATGATCGGCATCGTGGTCTTGGCGCGTTCCATGAAACGTTCCGACGCGAGACTGCCGAGTCCCGAGAACACCAGCATGCCGGTGATAAGGATCGACGCGGACACGGTCGGGTTGCCGAGTGGCAGCACAAACTTCGCGATCAGCGAGACCTCGACCATGATGTAGCCGAGGCCGAGGCAGGCGAAGTAGAGAATCGTGCGGAACTGCCCCGGATAGCGCGAGAACATCGTGCGCCAGTTGAGCGCGACCGGAATCGCCACCAGCACCAGCGCCGCGATCGCGGCGATGCCGAGCGTCGCCCAGAGCAACAGATAACCCCACTCGTCCTGGAAGATTTCGAGGCGATCGGTCGTGCGCGGCAGATCGGCCGGCTTCACATAGGCTGCGAAGTAGGGGCGGTTGTTGGTCAGCGGACGCGTATCGAACACATAGCCGTCGACCACGGTTTTCCATTCGCCGTGCAGCAGCGCGTGCCACGCGAGCTGGCCCATCGTCGTCGCGGGAACCTGCTTCGGTGCGGGGCCATTCGGATCGCCGCTGTCGGGCGCAGTCGGATCGGCCATCGCGACGCCGCCTTCCGCAGGTGCAGTCGGATCCGCCGCGGGTGCGGCGCTCGGTTCGGCCGGCGCGGTCGGATCCGCCGCGGGTGCCGTTGTCGGCTCGGCCGATGGCGCGGCGGTCTTGCTCGCGGCCGTATCAGCCGGTTTCGACGCAGCGGCATTCGCGACTGCCGTTTCCGCATCCACGCCGAAGATGCCTTCGCGATATGACTTCAGCGTCGATACGGTCTGTGTCTCGTCGAATACGAAACCGGGATAGGTAATTTCGTCGAACGACATCGCGTGCGTGTGTTCGTGCAGCATCGCGACGTCGTCGACGCTGAAGCCGCCGCGCTTGTACAGCACGGTAGCAGTCGAGAGATAAGTCGATACAGCGTAGAAACGATCCGACAAATTCGTCACGCCGGGCTCGGCGTCCTGCGCCGCGGCGACTATCGTCGCGTAGAGCTTGAGCACCGATTTCGGTGGTTCTTCCTTGTTCCACAGTGTCACCGAAAGAATGCCGCCATCGGCGAGCGCACGCATGTATGCGGCCATCGCCTCGCGCGTGTAGGCGTATTTTTCGACGATCGCGAAGCCGCCCGGATTCGACAGGCCGGCCGAGTCGGCGAGCGACAGATCGATCACGTCGTAACGATTTTTCGTGTTCGCGAGATACAGGCGACCGTCGTAATCGATCACATTCAATTTTGGATCGTTCAAGATGTCGCCGGAGAAATCGCGCAGCGCCTTGTCGTTGCGGAACGCGTCGAGGATCGCCGGATTGCCTTCGGCGACGGTGACGTGCTTCGAGTTATGCAGTGCTACGCGCGTCGAGATGCCGCCGCCGAATTGCACGACGAAGGTCTGCGGATCCTTCTTCAGCACATACGGATATTGCATCGGTAGGTAGCGGAAATACGCACTCTCTGCGTCACTGAGCTTGCGCATCACGCCGAACGGGCCGTCGCTGTCGATATACATGCCGAGATACGCGTTCGGCGGAATCTCCGGCAGGTTGAATGCGGCGTTGTCCGACAGCCCCGGCGCGAAGTGCAAGTACGAGCTCGAATAGACTTCGAGATAGCCGAACGGCGAGGCGTTCTCGTAGACGCGCTGGTTGTCGGGGAATTTGCGCGCGTAGGACACGCCCTTGTAATCCGACACCGCGAGCTTGGGAATCGCCAGCGCCTGCGGCAGCCAGAAATGTGCGCCGAGGCTGGCCGCGCCGAGCACGATCAACGTCGCGATTGCGGTGCTGCGCTTCGACTGCGCGGCAAACCACACGAGACTGCCGACAAACCACAGCGCGAGCGGTACGACGATCAGATTCTCAGGGCGGAACAGAAACAAACAGCCGAGCAGCAAGAGTCCGCCGATACCCGCGCCGACAAGATCGGCGAAATAAACACGGCCGAACACATCCTTCATGCGCAGGAACACCGCGCCGAGGAAGAACGCGCCGGCGAGGAACGGTGTCAGATACAGCACGAAGTTGCCGAACAGCTTCCACTTCTGCACCGGATCGGAAATCAGGAAGATCGCGTTGAACGGAATCTGCTGCGCGAGCAGGTTCGCAGCAACCATCAGCGGTCCGAACGCGAGCAGCGAGACGTTGGCAACGCCTTGCCAGTGCTTTTCGAACCACGCATTCGCGCCGCACATCACTACCGAGGTGAGGCCGAAGCCCATCATCACGAGGCTGACCACCATCGAGCCGAAATGCGCCCAGCTGCCGACGCTGAAGATGCGCATGATCACAATCTGCAGCGCGATCACGGCAGCCGAGACGAGGCCGACGGCGAGGTAGAAAAGAAAAGCCGACCGGTCGGTGGACGCGGTCGGCGTGGAAAGAGTTGCTGCTGTCATTCGGGCACTGGTTTTGTTTGCTCTAGCTTGTCATTCCGGCATGGGTTGCCGGAATCCAGACCCCAGGGAGGGCAATCTGCAATCGAGCCGAGTCGATGTACGGCATCCTTGCAGTCTGGATCCCGGCATTCCCTGCCGGGATGACGTCCTCAGTTGTGTCACTTCGTGTCTTTGGCTTCGCCGTTATGCGCGCCCTTGATCACGTCGCCTTCGAGCTTGGTGAACGGCACGAACGGCACGATCTTGTTGAAGATGTCGCTGCGCGCGACCGTGATCGAGCCGTCGGCGGCCTGGTTCTTCACCACCTTGAGCACGCGCTGCGCGCCCGGCGGACCGACCGGAATCACCATAATGCCGCCCGTTTTCAGCTGTCTAAGCAGCGGCGGCGGGATATGGTCGATGCCACAGGTGACGACGATCTTGTCGAACGGGCCCTTCTCTTCCCAGCCGTAGTAACCGTCGGCCTGCTTGGTCGAGATGTTCTTGTATTCGGTGTAGCCGCGTGCGATCAGGTCGTCGTAGACGCCGCGCGTGCGCTCGGCCAGCGGCTTGATGATCTCGATCGTGAAAACCTTGTCGGTCATGCGCGACAGATACGAGGACTGATAGCCCGAACCCGTGCCGATCTCGAGCACTTTGTCGCCGCGCTTCACGTCGAGCGACGAGGTCATGCGCGCGACCGCGTGCGGACCGGAGATCGTCACGCCGTAGCCGATGTCGAGAAACGCGCTGTCGTAAGCGTGCGGCTTGTTCACCGGGCGGCAGAATTCTTCGCGCGGATTGAGCAGGAAGGCGATCTTGTCCTTGTCGTCCCACACGTCCTTGTTCTGGATCAGCGCATGCAGACGATTCCAGCGTTGCGCGAGGAACTTCGGATCTTCACCGCGGTTCTTCACGCCCCACGCAACGAACGCCTCGCGATCGGCGATCGGCGGCGTCATGTCGAAAGTGAAAGCCACCGGTACCTTGCTGGCTGCTGCCTGCGCTTCGGCGTGCGCGAAACGGGCAAGCGGAGCCGCGGCCACGGCCGCCAGCGAACGAAGAACAAAATCGCGTCTGAACACACCAAACTCCTGTGGGAAGGGGTCAACGAGGGTTGTAGTGCAAGGATACGGCAATTGGCCCTTGATTGCCGCCTTTTTTTGGGGCCAAGCGGGTGTTCATAAAGGACTTTTTTCTGACAAACTGAGTGTCGGCGAGTTTCCTGAATGGGGGCGGTGGATGAACACAGAACGGCGGCGGAAGTTTCTGGGAGCCTTCGGCACGCTGTCAGCGGCAGTCTTGTTGCCAGAATCTCTAGCGCGAGCCCTTTCGCCGCCACCATGTCGCGTGTCGCGCATCGATTCGCTCGGTGGCCCGGGCGAATATACGGATGACACTTCGGCTCCGCTCAGCAAGACCGCGCTAGACGACGCGCTCAAATCGGGGCTTAACGCGGTGAACGTCACCGTCAGCGGTGTCGGCAGCTACGCGAAGAACTACGACGACACGATCAAGAACATCGCTTACTGGAATGCGCAGATCGCCGCGCATGCCGATCGCCTCATGCTGGTGCGAACCGCGGCGGACCTTGACGCGACGCTGTGTTTCAATCGCCTCGGCCTGATCTACGGCTTCCAGGATGCCACACCGCTGGGCGAAGACCTCGATCGCGTCGACACCTTCCGCGATCTCGGCGTGCGCATCTTCCAGCTCACCTACAACCGCCGCAATCTGGTCGGCGACGGTTGCCTTGAAGCGGGCAACGCGGGCCTGTCGACGTTCGGCAACAAGCTCGTCGAGAAACTCAATGCGACGAAATCGCTGATCGACCTCTCGCACGCGGGCGAGCGCACCACGCTCGAAGCGATCGCCGCATCGAAGACGCCGATCGCGATCTCGCACAGCGGCTGCGCCGCGCTCGCGCCGCTGCCGCGCAACAAGACCGATAACGAACTGAAGAAGCTCGCCGACAGGGGCGGCTATGTGGGCATTTACCTGATGCCATTCCTGCGAAGCAAGGGCCAGCCGATGGCGGCCGACCTGATCGCGCATCTCGAACACGCGATCAATGTCTGTGGCGAGGATCACGTCGGCATCGGCAGCGACGGAGTGATTTCGCCGATCGCGGTGACGCCCGAGTTTAAGAAGAAATTCGCCGACGAGGTCAACGAGCGGCGCAAGCGCGGCATCTCCGCACCGGGCGAGGATCCGGAGGTGTATACGTTCATCCCCGACCTCAACCGCGTCGACCGCTTCGCGCGCATCGGCGAGTTGCTCGCGGCACGCGGGCATTCCACCACGCGCATCGACAAGGTACTCGGCGGCAATTTTGCACGAGTGCTGAAGGAAGTGTGGGGCAGTTAGGTGTCCTCTGTTTGCCATTCCCAGTATCAACGGAGATTCGTTATGAGCACGCTCAAGCAATCGGTACTGTTCGTTCTTACCGCCATGACTGGCGCTGTCGCCTTCGCCGCCGAACCCGAATTCTTCCCGCGCGCTGCGGCCGAGCCAGGCAAAACCTATCCATTCTCCGAAGCCGTGCGCGTCGGCGACATGCTCTATCTCGCCGGCGAAGTCGGCCTCGGCGCTGACGGCAAGCTCGTCCCGGGTGGCGTCAAGGCCGAAACCAAGCAGGTGATGGACAATATCGGCGCCAATCTCAAACGCCACCATTCCTCGTTCGACCAGGTCGTGCAGTGCACGGTTGCGCTCGCCGACATCAAGGAATGGTCCGATTTCAACGAAGTATACAAAGGCTACTTCGGCAAGCATTTCCCCGCGCGCATGGCCTACGGCGCGAGCGGCCTCGCGCTCGGCGCGCGCGTGGAGGTGCAGTGCAACGCGGTAGTGGGGAAATAGATTTGTGAGGTCTTAGTCAGGCCGCTGACCATCAGCCTTGCCGGACAAAACCTGCTCTGCTGCGACAAGGAAGTCGTAGGCCGCCGCGGGGTCGGTAGTTTCGCCGCTGATAACCTCACCGGCATAGACGTGTAGGAAGTCGGAGACGGGTGTATCTCCACGAGCGAGATAGTTGGAAACGCTCCATGATTCGATAGGCGTCACGAAGCGTGATCGTGCGCTCGAACTGCTTGTTTGTGATCGCTAAATAACTCATTTGTTATCTAACTAGAAAACATCCAGCGGAATCTTGAGATAGCGGATGCCGTTCGCCGCCGCGGACGGCAATTCGCCCGCGCGCATGTTCACCTGCACCGCGGGCAGGATCAGCTTCGGCAGCGACAGCGTCGCATCGCGCGTCGTGCGCAGCTGCACGAAGGCATCCTCGCTCGTGTCCGCACGCAGATGCACGTTGTGGCGTTTTTCGTCACCGATCGTCGAACAGGCAACCTCGGTCGTGCGCGTCGCAGTCGGATAGTCGTGGCAGAAGAATACGCGCGTCGCGTCGGGCAGCGCATACAACGTGCGGATCGAGCGATACAGCGCATGCGCATCGCCGCCGGGAAAATCGCAGCGCGCGGTGCCGTAGTCGGCGTTGAACAGCGTATCGCCGACGAACAGCGCATCGCCGATCAGATGCGACATGCAGGTCGGCGTGTGTCCGGGCGTTGCAATTGCGCGCGCGGCGATCTCGCCGATGCGGTAGGTTTCGCCGTCGGCGAACAGATGATCGAACTGGCTGCCATCGCTGCGGAAGTCGGCGCCGGCATCGAACAGTCGGCCGAAATGTGCTTGCACCTCGACCACGCGTGCGCCGATACCGATGCGCGCGCCGAGCTGCTCGCGCAGATACTGCGCCGCGGACAGGTGATCCGCGTGCACATGCGTTTCGATGATCCATTCGACCTTGAGCTGCGCCTCGCGCACGTGCTCGAGCAACGCGTCCGCGCTCGCGTGTGCGGTGCGACCCGAGTCGGGATCGTAGTCGAGCACCGGATCGATGACCGCCGCCGCGCGCGTCGCCGGATCCGCCACGACATGACTGAAGCTGCGCGTGCGCGGATCGAAGAACGAGCGGACTTCAG
>CAZDWH010000074.1:0-13339 GCA_964509025.1 uncultured Rhodanobacteraceae bacterium | reverse complement strand
ATCGTCGAATCCTGGCGCGTGAAATTGCGCCCCGGCTCGAACACATGCACTTCGCCCGTCACCAAGTGATACACGCCCTTCAGCCGCGAGCCCATGCCGATCGGCCAGGTAATCGGCGCGCACTGGATCTGCAGCACCGACTCGACCTCGTCGAGCAGCTCGATCGGCGCACGGCCTTCGCGATCGAGCTTGTTGATGAAGGTCATGATCGGTGTGTCGCGCAAGCGGCACACGTCCATCAGTTTGATCGTGCGTTCCTCGACGCCCTTGGCGCAGTCGATCACCATCAGTGCCGAGTCGACCGCGGTCAGCACGCGATAGGTGTCCTCGGAAAAGTCCGCGTGACCCGGCGTGTCGAGCAGGTTGACGACGCGACCTTCGTACGGGAACTGCATCACCGACGAGGTCACCGAAATGCCGCGCTCTTTTTCCAGTGCCATCCAGTCCGAGGTCGCGTGCTTGGCCGCCTTGCGCGACTTGACCGATCCGGCCATCTGGATCGCGCCGCCGAACAGCAACAGCTTTTCCGTCAGCGTGGTCTTGCCCGCGTCGGGATGCGAAATGATGGCGAATGTGCGCCGGCGGCGGGTTTCTTCGATAGGGTTCATGGTGATCGGCGATGCGTGCCGGTCGCGGCCAAACAAAAGGGGGCGCGATTATAGAGCCTTGCACGCGCCGTGCATCATTGCGCCCCGATCATCTGCCCCTCGGCCGGCGTGAAATCACCGTTCGGCCCGCTGAACTGGAAGGGCACCGACACAACCTCCGAACCCGCATTGCGCAGAACGGCGAAATGCAAGTGCGGGCCATTGGTGTAACCCGTATCGCCCGACAGCGCGATGGTCTGCCCCGCGCGTACATGCTCGCCGACCTGCACGCGCGCGCTTTCGAGCTGCAGATGCGCGTACACCGCCATCGTGCCGTCGCCGTGCACGATGCGCACGTTGTTCGCGCGATCGCCGTACTGGTCCATGTCGAGGCCGCTGCCGGCGTAGTCGTTCTCGACACTCATCACCACGCCGTCGCGTGCCGCTGCAATCGGAGTGCCCTCGGGCATCATGATGTCGACCGCATAGCGGCTGCCCGCATCGCGATGACTGAACTCGCCGTTGAATGCCTGGCTCACGCGAAATTTCTGGCCGGCGGCGAATGGCACGCGATAGCGCACGCTGTCGTCGTGCTGCGCGCGGTAGTCGCCCGGCAGGTAGCTGTATTTGTAGCGATAGCGGAAACCCGTTGCCGGGTGCATTGCGACCACATGCAGCACGCGCGTCTCGCTCAGACCCGGCAGCACCACGCGCACCGGCAACACCGCAGGTTCGCTGCGCACGCCCTGCGCGTCCTCGAGTTCGATCTCCGCCGTGATCGGCCCGCCGGATTCGTTGACCATCACGATCGTGCGGTCCTCATCCGTGCCGTCCTGGCGCGAGCGCACCAGCGAGCGCGCCTCCGCGCGCACCAGCGTCGACTTCACTCCCGTCTGCGCATCCGCCGGCTTGACGTCGGTGAAGTGCACGACGCCGTCTTTGTCGGTGTATTGGTAAATGTGCTTGGCGTGGGCGGTGGCGCTCACACACAAGCAGGCGCAAAACAGAATCAAGTGGCGGCGACCGAGCATGACGGTAGTGACGTTCGACGATGACGAATACTTGCCCGCGGCCAGATCACTGTCAATTGCGTAATGTCGCTCGATGCTACCAGCGTTCAGGTTTCGAGCAGGCGGCAATCTGGCGTCGAAGAAAATCGGAATTTCTTGACAGGTCCATCGCGATGTTTACCCTGCACCCGGTATGCACTTGATCCTCTACCAACGCGACGATTGCGCGCTGTGCGACGAAGCACTCGATGTACTCGCGCAAGCGCGCGTGCCGGATTTCGCCAGCGTGTTCATCGACGATGATGCGGCGCTCGAAGCGCGCTTCGGCGCGCGCGTGCCGGTGCTATGCGAAGCGAACTCGCAGCGCGAGCTGGGCTGGCCCTTCGATGTGGCGCGGCTGCGCGAATTTATCGCCGCTTGCGAGGCTTTGGTTTTGCCGGGCACGTAATCAACGACAGATCAGCGCTGAGCCGCAATCGGGATTCAGCGCAGCGTCGCTTGTATGACGCGCTACAGCAACGACTTGGCGTTATCGAGCACGCTGTCGCAGGCTTTCTTGGTCATCGACTTCTTGAGATTGCCCATGCCGGCTAGGTCTACGCTCTTGCCGTCGCCGGTTTTGAGCAGGCCCTTGGCACCGTCGCCGAAACCGCCGTCGTCCTTTGATTCCTTGCTGCCGCCGATGCCAGCCTTGCCTATCAGCTTGTCCTCCATCGACGCGGCCGCGTCGCCGCTCAGGTAATTGTTCTTGAGGCAGAACTCGATCACGCCCGCGGCGTCGCCGGCGCTGCCCGAGGCGAACGAGCCCACGCCGCCGCCGAGATCGCCTGCACGTGCCGACAGACTTGAACCGAGCAGCGCAATACCGCCAGCAAGAATCATCGAATAATTCGAGTTCGCTTTCATGATGCGGCTCCAGTCGATTGGGGATGCCGTGCGTGAGCGCCGGCGCCGCGATTCTAAGTCCGCGTTCGTGGCGGCGTATGAAAAACTCGTGAAACAGGATCAGCCGCGACGCGTCACTCCACGATGCGCAGATGCACATCGTCGAGCCAGGCGCTGCCGCCTCCCATCAGCAGCGCGCCGATGTCCAGTTCGCGCGTCCCCGCGGGCAGTTTCGCCGACACCTTCACGCGCGTGAACTCGTGTTTGCCGAGCAGCGGTTCCGAGCGCACCTGGTCGTTGCCGCTCGGCGCCATCACGGTCATCATCAGCACCCAGCCGCGCTTGTCGACGCCCACGGTGCGCATCTGCGCGCTGAGCTCGACGGTGCGATCGACCGCTGCGGGCGCGATCGTCACCTTCTGACTGATCGAGCCGTAGATCTGATCCTGGATGCGCGTGATGCGAAAACTCGCCTTGCCCTGCGCACGTACGCGCGTATCGATCTTGCTCTCGTAGGAAATCGGACCGGCGTGCTGCGACAGCATCCAGCCCGCTATCGGGTTCTGCTTGTCGCCGCCGGGCGCTTCAAAGCCTGGATTGGCGATAGCGACTTCGGTGGGTTGCGCGGCGTGGGCGTGCCCGGCTATCGCGCACAGGACGAAAACGAAAGCGACGGTCTTCAATGTCGGGCTCTGCAGTTGCGGGAGCCCGATTCTCTCACGCGGCGCCGTCCGTGCGCGCCATGCAGGCCACGAACGCCTCGAATGTCGACCCGGAATCCTGGAATGACTTTAGCCGCTAGCCTCGACTTCGGTGATCCGACTGAATCCGGCAAGCGCGTTGTTGCAGACGATGCGGATCGCGGTGGTCGTCACAGCGGGAAAATTGACGCTGCGTTTGACGTTGTTGTTGCCGCTGATCGAGGCGACGGTGGTCCAGGTCGAGCCATTGAACACTTGCACATCGAAGGCGGTCAGGCCGTACAGGCTGAACGTCGTCGTGTCGGTAGGCTCGATCGGATTGGAGTAGTTGTCCTGCAGGGTATATACGGTCACATTGCTGATCGTGCGCGTGGCATTGAAGTTGATCTGCAACCAGTCCGGGAACACGCCGGCTGTGCCATCGTTCCAGCCACCGCCATTGCCCCAGGCGGTACCCTTGCGATCGCCATCGATCGTGGCCGATGGTGGGAAGGAAGAATTGTAGGAAGACGAGGCACTGGCCGTGGCTCCGCTGCTGGCGGCCGCCCAGTTGTTGGCAGCATACCTTGCTTCCACTTCGACGATCCGACTGAAGCCGGCGAGGGCGTTGTTGCACACGACGCGGATCGCGGTGGTCGTTACCGGAGCGAAATACACGCTGCGTTTGACGTTGTTGTTGCCGCTGATCGAGGCAACGGTGGTCCAAGTCGAGCCATTGAACACCTGCACATCGAACGCGGTCACGCCATACAGGCTGAAGGTCGTCGTGTCGGTCGGCTCGATCGGATTGGAGTAGTTGTCCTGCAGGGTATACACGCTCACGCTATTGATCGTGCGCGACGCGTTGAAGTTGATCTGCAGCCAATCCGGGAACGCGCCGCCCGTGGCATCGTTCCAGCCGCCGCCATTGCCCCATGCGGTACCCTTGCGATCGCCATCGATCGTCGCCGACGGCGGGAAGGAAGAGTTGTAGGAAGACGACGCGCTGGCCGTGGCGCCATTGCTGGCAGCCGCCCAGTTGTCGACATAGCTCGCTTCCACCTCGATGATCCGACTGAAGCCGGCGAGGGCGCTATTGCATACGATGCGGATTGCGGTAGTCGCTACCGGAGCGAAGTACACACGGCGCTTGACGTTGTTGTTGCCGCTGACCGAGGCAACGGTGCTCCAGCTCGAACCGTTGAACACCTGCACATCGAACGCGGTCACGCCGTATAGGCTGAAGGTCGTCGTGTCGGTCGGCTCGATCGGATTGGAATAGTTGTCCTGCAGCGTGTACACGGTCACGTTGTTGATCGTGCGCGATGCGCTGAAGTTGATCTGCAGCCAGTCCGGGAACGCGCCTGCGGTGGCATCGTTCCAGCCGCCACCATTGCCCCACGCCATACCCTTGTGATCGCCATCGATCGTAGCTGACGGCGGGAAGGATGCGTTGTAGGTAGACGATGCGGTGGCGGTCCCGCCGTTGCTGGCGGCGGCCCAGTTGATCAGCTCAGGCGGCTGCGAACTCAGGGTGAATGTCGCGGATACCGAACAATTGGCATTGATCGCCGAGGTCGTGTAAGTCGCGCCGCTCAAACTGCCGCCGCAGGTACCTCCAACGCTTGCTATGTAACCTGCGTTCGGTATCACGGTGAAGGTCGTCGTGGCGCCAGGAGCCACGGACACCGGCGTGGACGGCGAAATTGTTCCATTGGCGCCGGCGCTTGGCGTGACCGTGTACGCCGCGGCCGCCATATATGCGGCCAGGTTGGGGGCGTTGATGTTGATGGCGCTTACGCTGTCGGCGCCGACCGCGGTAAACGATGTTCCATACGCGGTAAAGGACTGACTGCTGGCGACGCCGCAGCTGGATCCATTGCAGGTGTTCAGCGCCGGAGAGGAAAAATACGGCTGAATCGGCACGCACCCGGGCGAACTGCTGTAGCTCATCACGGTGCTGCCTGCGCCGTTGCAATAGCCGCGGTTGTACGACGGGTATCCGGTTCCGGGACTGTTGCCCTCCGTTGCGCGATCGTGCAGAGAGCCCATGTTGTGCCCAAGTTCGTGCGTGAACCCGGTATCGCCAGCCGTGGTTCCGGCGCCATCGCAGGCCGCCGCGCCATTGGATCTGACATCGTCTTCGACCGAGAAGCCGTACTGGGATCCGAACGCGATATTGCTCGGATCGGTAATCCATGCGATGCCGCAGGCTCCGTCGGAGGGGCTCGATTTGAACTCGCGCAGCAGGCTGACCAGGTCGGCTCCGTATTGCCTGCGCAAACTGGCGACGGTGCCGGCCAGGCTGACGTCGTAGCGCGTCTGTGAATAGCCCGTAATATCGTTCAACGCAGTAGAGGCAGGAACGATGTCGTTGTCGGGATAGTTGATCGCGCCGGTATAGGCGACCACAAGGGTGATGCGTATGCCGCTGTTGGCATACACCCGGTTGGCAGTGGCGACGACCTGATTGACCCTGGCTATCGCGCCGGCATTCCCCCCGAAAACGGATGCAAACCCATTGGTGAACAGCACCATGATGTCGATCTGCGAATTTGCCCCCACCGCGGCGGCGGAGTTCGGCGCCGCGACGATATTCGCGCTACGCGGGCTCGGCGGCGGTTGCAAACCGTCATCCGCTGTCGGGACGAATACCGGTTCGTTTGCCGCCACCTCGTCCGTGAGCGTTGCCGATTGCGTCGCGCCCGCGAGCCGATGCTTCCCGCCTGGAGTGTTGATCGTGCCGCTGACCTGGCCTTGATACGTGGAAATGATTACTGGGTATTGATTGCCGAAGTCGGTCAAATAACCCACCCAGACTTCGCCTCCGCCGAACCCTATTTCGGTGAGTTGATAGGTGATCCGATAGCTGGTTCCCGACGGGGTCAGGATTCTGGCCGTATCGCCTTGGGCCATGTCGCGCATGCCGGTGGTATTCAGGCTGACCACGAGCTGTGCCCGCGCGGGGGCCGCCCCCGTCGCGGCGACGCCTTGTCCGCCCGCCCCGACCTTTGCGGGTTGCACAAGGTCGATCTGCGCGAAAGCGTTCGTGCAACCCAGCAGCAGCACCAAGACCAGCATGTGCCGGAACCAGCTGTGGCCAGGCGATGTCAGATTGTGTCTCAACTGTGCGCTCATGGCCTGGTACCCCCTCGACTGCCGGATACGTCTCGAAAGCAACTTATGTACCCACGGAATGGGTTTCATTGTACGCCCGCGCGCCAGAAAGATACTGCGATGTGGATTGGGAAACCGGGTGGGTGCTCAGACTCGGTGCCTTAGGCGCGCGGGGATCGCCTGGCGCGCGTCGCGCAGGATCGAATCGCGATCGAGGCTGGCAAGGATTTCCGCGACCGCGCGCTTGGCGCCGCCGTCGCCCCAGGACTTGCCCTGCAGCAGGTAGCGCTCCGCCGCGCGGCCGACGAGTTCGGTCGCGTACCAGGCGAGTGCGCCCTGCGCGCCGGCGGTGATCACGGTCGACAGGCCCGCGCTGACGCCCTTGAGCGCGCTCGCGACGAGGTGTACGCCCCAGATTGCGCCCATCAAGGCGGCGAGCTGGGCGCAGATCGTCGCGATCAAGGTGCCGGCCTCCGCGCGCGTCAGCGGCACGCTGTATACTTTTCCCAAATGCAGCACCATCGCGACGTCGAGCGAGGCGGCGGCGAGCAGGTCGGCGACCGGCACCGGATTGAGTGCGACCGCGATGCCCTTGGCGAGGCAGTAATTGCGGATCACACGCGACGACAGGTCGCGCCGCGCCGCGGCGACGCGCTCCGCCACCCGATCGGAAAGATCGCCTGCGAACAGGCCCGCATTGAGTGCCGCGAGCGTTTTGCCCTCGCGTTCGGCGATCGCGCGCAGGCGCGCGTCGAGCGCGGCGACGTCGGGGGGCTGCGCTACGCGGCTTTCGGTTTCGCCACCGCTCGCATCCCGCTGCACGACGACGCGATCCGCCGGCAGCGCGGCGCAGGCGACGATGTCTTCGCCGCGCACGAGGCCCGCGCTGTGCTCGCGCAGGCGCATGAGCAGACGCGCGCGCTCGTCCAGTGTGTAGCGGTCGGCTTTGTTCAGCGCGAGCAGCAGCGGCCGTTGCGTCTTCGCCAGCGTCGCGAGGGCGCTGAGTTCACTTTGTGTCATGCCGCCGTCGACAACGAAGATCACCAGATCGCTGATCGCAGCGACATCGAAGGCGAGGCGTTCGCGCTCTTCGCCCGACAACTCGTTGATGCCGGGCGTATCGATCAGGTGCAGTCCCTGGCCCGCGACTTCCTGCCAGCGCTCGGCGTTGCGCGAACGCGTCGTGCCGTGCAGCACACCGGTCTCGAATGCCGCGCGGCCGAGCAGCGCGTTGCCGAGCGCGGACTTGCCCACGCTGACGCGCCCGAACACGGCGATATGCAGTTCGCCCGCGGCGAGCTTGCCGAGCAGGGCTTCTATCTGCGCGAAATCCTCGGACAGTTCCGAGCGCACCGCGCTCGGTATACTTTTATCGTCGAGCAGGGTGCGCAGCGCTTCGCTCGCGCGTTCGATGTGCGAGTCGGATGAGACAGGTCCGGACGGACCGGCAAGCGCATTGCCGAGGCGAGCCCGCAGTTTGTCCCACCAGTTGGTCGCATTCATGCGCTGATTGTAGGGGCGCGATGCATCGCGCCCAAGCAGGCCGCAGAGAGCCGGACGCGAAAAATCGCGCTACTACTTGCCTGTCAGTACGAGATGCCCATGCACAGGCACTTCCGCGCCGATATCCGCCCAGTCCTTGCTGACGCCGAGGCCGAAGTCGAGACGCTTGAGTGTGGTGTCGACGTCGAGCGTGGCCTTGTCGCCGGTCGCGGCGAATTTCAGTTTGAGCGTCACCGGCTGGGTCTTGTCGCGGACCGTAAGCTTGCCCTTCGCTTCGACGCTGCCGTCCGCCGATTTCGCAAACGATTCGGTGACGAAGTGCGCCTGCGGGAATTTCTTCGGCTCGAAGAAGTCTTCGCCCTTGAGTGAATCGTCGCGCTCGGCGCTGGCGGTGTCGACGCTCGAGACATCGACTTTCACGTCGAACTTCGCTTTGGACAAATCGGCGGCGTCGTAGCTGATCGCCGCTTCGAATTTCTTGAACTTTCCGGTGAACGCCTCGTTCTGGTAGGTGCCTTTGAACGTCAGCGTCGACAGCGCGGCGTCGGTTTGCCAGTCGCGCGCAGAGGCGGCAAGCGGCAGTAGCAGCGCAGCGGCGAAGAGGATGGGTTTACGCATCGGCATTTTCCTGGGTGGCGGGTGGTGGCGGAGGTGATTGCGATATGGCGCTCGCAACGCTGTTCGCAAGCGCGCGCCGGCCCGGCAGCATGCGCGCGAGCAGGCCGTCGTGCGAGACGAAATGATGCGCCAGTGCCGTCGCCGCATGTCCGCAGGCGATAAGCACCAGTGTCCAGAACAGGAATGCGTGGCGTGCGGCCGCGACGTCTTTCAAGTCGGGGATCGCGGGATCGGGCCCGCCAAGCTTGGGCAACTCGAACAGACCCCAGAAATACGTCGGGCGCAAGGCGCTGACCGAGTCGAACCACCAGCCCGACAGCGGCACCAGGAACAGCAACGCATACAGCAACACATGTCCGGCACGTGCCGCGATCACCTGCCAGCGCGGCATGGTTGTCGGATACTGCGGATGCCGGTCGAACGCGCGCCAGGCAAGGCGCAGCACGGCGAGGATCAGGATCGTGATGCCGAGCGATTTGTGAAAGTTGTAGTACGGGATGATCGCCGGCTTCTTCGGCATATCGACCATGTACAGGCCGAGCGTGCCCTGCACGATCAGCAGCAGCACGATCGTCCAGTGGAAGAGTTTGGCGAGATCGCCCCAGTGCTCTGCGTCGCTCTTCAGATGCATCTCAATGTTCTCGATTGGGGTCGTTGTGGATGGAATCTTTTTGGCCGGGATCGTTCGTGTCGCTCGCGCGCTCGGCTTTGTCCTGCGCCTCGCCGTCGCGCAGGCCCTCGGCTTCGATGCGTATCGTCACTACATCGCCGATATCGGGAAGATATTTCCGCATGCCGAAGTCGGAGCGGCGCAACTGCGCGCTGGCAGAAAATCCGGCAGTCCATTTGAACGTGTAAGGATCGGCGCCGGCGCGGTTGAAGACCACCTCAAGGTCGAGCGGACGCGTGATGCCGCGCAGAGTCAGCTTGCCGCGCACCACGCCCTTGTTGTCGCCAGTCTTCTCGGCCCGTGTCGAGACGTAATGCGCGGTCGGGTAGCGCTCGCTCGCGAGAAAATCGCCGCCACGCATCGCTTCATTCCATTTCGTCTCGCCCATGTCGATCGAGTCCGAGTCGATCAGCACGTCGAGTTGCGCTTTGCTCCAGTCATCCGCATCGAAGCGGAACCAGCCGCTCTTCACGTGCAGGCGTCCAAGTGGGTGCGAATAACCCATGTGGCTCGCCGACACCAGCACCTGCGTATGCACCAGATCGAAGCGAAAGTCGCGCGACTGCGCGTACATGGGCAGCGCGAGCATCGTGGCGGTGAGCAGGTGGATGATGGCTTTCATTTTTGGCATGAAGAACTATCGCGGCGGGCGTCGCGTACGACAAGGCAATCCGATGGAACGATGCGTCCTGCCATCTGAAGCAAGCATGAGCGCCGCAGCCGCGCTCATGAACCTTTTTCGCCACGCAATGCATAGTCGGCGATGCGCCGCAGGCGCTCGGCGCTGGCATCGCTGAGCAATTTGCTCAGCGCCTGGTTTGCGGCGATCTGGTCGAATGCCTGGTGATCGCGCAGCGTCGAGGCGACCGCACGACCGAGGCTGTCGAAGATCAGGCCATAGGCGATCGCGTGCAGCACGCCGCCTCCGAGCGTGCCGAGTCCGGGAAACGCCTTGGCCGCATTGCCGGCGATCGCGAGCACGAGCGAGGCGCTTGTGCGCAGCGTGAGCTTAACCTGCGCTAAGAACGTATCGATATCGATGTCGCGCACCGGCACGTCGTAGAGCTTCGACAGCTCACGGATCAGCCCGGTGGCGAGCACGGCCTGGATCACCAGATCGCTGCCGGGCATCACCGCGGCGAGCGCGCCGATCACCGCGCGCCGCGTATACTTTTCCACGATCGCGTGCGCCTCGCGCCCGCGCGCCTCGGCCGCGAGCACGTCCGCGCGCAGCTGGATCGAACTTAGCACCGCGGCTTCGCGCGCCTGCCCGAACGCAGCCTGGCCTTTCGTGGCATAACGCCTCAGCAGGCTGCTCAGACCGCCGATGTCGGCGGCCCGCTCGCGCCCCGCCTGCTCTATACCACCGTCGGCCTCGCGGATTTCGATGCGTTCCGTGCCGCCGGCGCTGACCAGTACCTGCGCGTCGACCTGATCGCGATAGCGCTCGTGCAGCGCACGCTCGAGTTGGGTGCGCTCGCTGTCGCTCAGGTGGTCGGTCTTGTTGAGCACGAGCACAAGCGGCTTGCCGAAACCGCGCAGCCAGCGCAGCTCGATATCCTGGTCGCGCGTCAGATCGCCGGCGCAGACGTACAACACGATATGCGCACGCAGCGCTTCATCGCGCGCGATCTGCTCGCGCACTTGCCCGGAAACTTCGTGCGAACCGGGCACGTCTGCGAGCGTCAACGCGCTGCCGTTGCTCAGCCGCGCCGCATAGTGCGCGACTGCGTGCGTGGTGCCGCCGAGCACGTCGGTGCGTGGCGCAGATGCACCGTCATTGTTCGCGTCGGTAGCGAGCGCGCGGATCAAGCTCGATTTGCCCGTGCTGATTTCGCCGAACAATGCGACGTAAATGTCCTGGCTGCGCGCGCGGCGGTCGAGTTCGGCGAGTTCGCTTTCGAGGCTCTGTGTGTCGACGCGTTGTTGCGCGAGAGTGTCGAGACGCGCATCGATCGTGGCGCGTGTCGGCGCAGCGACAACGGTTGGTCTGCGCGGTCGCGGTTTGAAGATGCGCCAGGCGACATAGACGATGCCAACGGCGCCGAGCGCGAGCAGGCCTGCGACCGCGTACTGTGCCGCTTGCGGCAGCGCACGCCATTGCTGCCACAGTTCGATGCCGCTGCGCAGCGCGCCGATCAGCGCCCACAGCGCGGCGGCAAGCGCGAGCACGGCAAGGCAAATCAGGATCAGGCGTATCGGGCGGCTCATGCTGGCCGATTCTAGCCTGCTCGGGCATGATGTTGGTGTCGCGGAAAGGGGAAGGATCGGTCCGTGCTCGCGCAGTTGTTCGTCGTAGGGATGATCGTGTCCGCATCAGCGGATGACCGTGCGCAGGTTGCGGCCGCGTCCCGGCTCGCAACGACACCCTATTTCCGCACGCTCGGCGTCGCCGAGGGCCTGCCGTCGAGCGACGTGCGCGAAATCGTGCAGGATCGCGACGGCTACATCTGGATCGGCACCGCGGACGGCCTCGCGCGCTACGACGGGGTCGGCTTCAAGGTCTATCGCCACGACGCGAACGATCCCGGCTCGTTGTCGAGCAACGACATCTGGGCGCTCTTCGTCGATCGCGACAACCGCATCTGGTGCGGCGGCGAGGACGCGGGGCTCAATATGCTCGATGCGCGCCGCACGACGTTCACGCACTATCGTCACGACGACAAGGATCCGGCGAGCCTCGCCAAGGGCGACGTCTACACGATTGCGCAGGCCGCTGATGGCGCGATCTGGACCGGCGGTTATGCCAGCGGCGTCAATCGTCTCGATCCCGCGGGCAAGGGGTTCACGCATCTGCGTCACCGCGACGGCGATGCGAACAGTCTCGTTTCCGACGATGTGTTCGTGCTGGAGGGAGACAGACAGGGACGCATGTGGGTCGGCGGCATCGCCGGCCTCGACGTGCTCGATCGCGACTTGCGCGTGCAGCACGTCGATTTTTCAGCCGTGCCCGGCAGCGGCAAGATCAATGCCGCGGCGCTGTTCGAGGAGAAGGACGGCAGCATGCTCGTGGGCATGCGCCGCGGTGTCGTACGCGTAGGCGCGGACATGCGCGCGCAGGCGCTCGTCGCCGATGGCCTCACCGACGCGCGCAGCCGCGTGCTCGCGCGCGACGCACAGGGCGAGCTGTGGATCGGTACGCAGCATGGGTTGAACCGTCTCGCGCAAGATGGCCGTCTTTATGGCTATCTCAATGACATTGCGATTCCCGGCAGCATGCCCGGCGTACGCATCGCGAGCGGTTTCGCCGACCGCGAAGGAGCGATGTGGTTCGCCACGACCGAAGGCGGCATCGGTCGCCTGCCGCCGCGCTGGCGCGATTTCGCGATGTTCCGCAGCATCCCCGGCGACGCGCATAGCCTGTCGGCGAACGCGGGACAGGGGCTTGCCGAAAATCTGGACGGGCGCATCTGGAACGTCGATGTCGACGGCGGCATCGATCTGCTCGACGCACGCAGCGGCAGCGTCGAGCGTCACGCGCAGTGGGCGGTGCCGGGCAAGCAACTGCACTCCGTCTTGGTCGCGCGCGACGGCAAGCTCTGGGTCGGTCACGCCACGGGCTTGCGCATTTATGCTGTCGACACCGGTGCATTCGACGATCTGCCGGTCGATGCGCAGCGCGAAGATGCGCTGCTGCGCGGCCAAGTCGACCTGCTTGCACAGGATCCGGCCGGCGCGATCTGGGCGAAATCCTATGGCGCCGGGCTCAACCGCATCGACGCGACGACGCACGCGATCGAGCGCTTCGATCCGGAACACTCAGGACTGCGCAGCGCGGACATCGATCAGATCGGTTTCGATCCCGCCGGTGCGCTGCTCGTCGCGACCGTCGCCGGGCTCGACCGCTTCGATGCGGCGCAGAAGAAATTTGCGCCGCTGCCTGGTGCGCCCACGCAACGCGTGCTCGCTTTCGCGTTCGCCGCAGACGGCACGCTCTGGCTGCACACGATCGGCACGCTCGAACATTATCGCTATGAACACGGTGCGCTTGCTTCAATCGAGCGTATTGGCGCGGCCGAAGGCTGGCCGGCGCTCTCGCTCGGCGGCATGCAGATCGACCAGCGCGGCAAGCTGTGGGTCGCGAGTGCGCGCGGGCTGTGGCGCTTCGATCCGGCGACACGGGCGATCCGCGTATTCGACACGCACGATGGCCTCGCCAGCGCCGAATTCACGCGGCTGCCGCTGTTGCGGCGGCGCGACGGCGCAATGTTCGGGGGCACGCTTGCTTGCGTCGTCGGCTGGCTTCCGCAACCGTTTCAGGACCGCCCC
>CAZDWH010000073.1:0-13370 GCA_964509025.1 uncultured Rhodanobacteraceae bacterium | reverse complement strand
ACTTCCGGTGGCGTCCAGCGCCGCGAGCGCGACACTTCCGAGCTGGCGAGAATGCCATCGGCGTAAGTGCGCAGGCGATCGTGCAGCGCGGTTTGCAGCGTCGCGGAGATCGCTTGATCCAGCGCAATGCCGGTCAGGCCGAGAAACGCGGCGAGCACGATGAAAGCCGCAAGCAGCGAGCGCGCCTGCAGCGAGAGGGGTCGGCGCGCCATAAGCGGTCTCAAAAACGTAGCGAGCGAAGACAGTTCGCGTGACGCCGGAGCGCAGGAACCGGAGTGTACACGTCAGTACATGAGGATTCCGAGCACCGCCGGCGCGCGAAATGTCGAGCGCAGTAGTTTTTGAGACCGCTTATGCTCATCCAGCGAGTCTACGCGCTACTCGTTCGCGGCGCTCGCTTCGGGCATTGTGTGCGAATCGCTGCGCGGAATCGCAAAACGATAGCCGCGCCCGCGTACGGTCTCGATCGGCTTGAGCGAATTCTCCGGATCGAGCTTGCGCCGCAGGCGGCCGATGAACACCTCGAGCACGTTGGAGTCGCGATCGAAGTCCTGCTGGTAGATGTGCTCGGTCAGATCGGCCTTCGACACGAGCTCGCCCGCGTGCAGCATCAGGTATTCGAGCACCTTGTACTCGTAGCTCGTGAGGTCGGCCGGCGCGCCGGCGACGTGCACGGTCTGTGCGGTGGTGTCGAGCACGATCGGACCGCATTCGAGCGTCGGCTTGGTCCAGCCGCTGGCGCGGCGCACCAGCGCGTTGATGCGCGCGAGCAGCTCCTCGACGTGGAAAGGCTTGACCAGATAATCGTCGGCGCCGTGTTTGAGACCGGTCACCTTGTCCTGCCAGCTCGAGCGCGCGGTGAGGATCAGGATCGGGTACTTCTGCCCGGCATCGCGCAATTCGCGCACCAGATCCATGCCGGATTTCTTCGGCAGACCCAGATCGATGATTGCGATGTCGAACGGTACTTCACGTCCGAGGAACAGGCCCTCGTCGCCGTCGGCGGCGGTGTCGACCGCGAAACCGTCGCGTTTCAGGCGCGCGGCGAGCGTTTCGCGCAGCGGCGCTTCGTCTTCGACCAAAAGGACTCGCATGATAACCTCCGTATCAACGTTTATCGCATCTGCCCACTTCAGTCGTCGGCCACGACCTCGACGATTTTGACCTTGCCGTCGCGCGTCAACACCTTGATGCGGTAGATCGTCTGCTTGCCGGCGTGGCGCGTTTCCGCGGACAGCACCTTGCCGCCGGTCTCGCGTTCGACGCGCGCGATGGCCTCTTTCAGGCTGGTGGTCGCCGCGTACGCCGGACCGCCCGCGCTCGCCAGACTCGCGAGCACGGCCGCAAGCAACAGATGGAACAGGCGACGCTTCATGCCGACTAGGTTAGCAGGACCACGGCGCGCCGCGACAGTTGCGGCGCGCGGGTGGTTAGCCGCCGGTCAGCGTTTGAATCCGCGCTGAATCGGCGCGGCTGCGGCGGCTGTCCGCAGTCTCAATAAATTTCGCCAACACAACAACGCAGGGACCCGCCGGCTTTTTCGATCTCGTCGAGTGCGACATGGCGCAGCGCAAAGCCCCAGTCTGCGAGATCGTCTTGTTGCGCGGGCGTGAGCGCGGTGGCGGCGCGCGTGCTCATCCACACGCGTGCGGGATCGAGCGCAATCACGTTGCCGGCGAAAGCAGCCTTCTGCGCGGCATCGATGCGCAGTATTTGCGGCGCGTAAACGCTGGCGATGGCCGCGACATCGGCGGCATCGGCAAATCCATCGGCGGCGACGATCGCGGCGCGCCCCGCCAGCAGCGCGAGCACGACATTGGTGTGGTATTCGTCGCGCGCGAGTTCGAAGCAATAGGTGAGCTTGAGCCCGAACGCTTCGTGCATCGCCTGCGCGCCGGCGCGGTCGCAACGCTCGGACAGGCCGCAATAGCCGATGTTGCGCGCGCGGTCGATGACCAGCGAGCCGGTCAGCTCCGCGACGAGGGGCTGGATCGACAGATCGATCGTTTCGTAGCCGAGCAGGTCGCGGAAGAACGCGCGGATATCTACACGCCCGGCCTCGCGCCGGCGCACCGCATGGCGCATTGCGCCGACGATCGCGCGCCCGCGCACGGTCGCGAAGACGTTGTTCGGAAACACCGCATCCGGCGTCGCGGCATCGCCGGGGAAAACTATGACAGGCACGCTTTCGCGCAGCGCGGCGGCGAGCGCGGCATGTTCGCCGAGGGCGCGCGCGGCGTTCGTCGCCGCGCTCTTCGCGCCGCTGTTCGCCATATACACGTTGTCGCGTGCCGATTCCTCGGCCAGGGTGAAGCCGAGCGGAGCCACAAGAAAAGCACCGCGCGCAGTCGGTGGGCATGTCGCGGGAAAACGCTCGGGCGAGTAGACGGCGAGAAAGTCCGCTGCGCTATGGACGATCATGATGCGAAGAGTCCTAGGCCGCCTGCGCATGCGCGTGCATGCTCGCGAGCGCCTGTTCGATCACGCGAAAATCCGCTTGCGGGCGATGCATCTGTTCGCTCAGGTGGCGGCGGAAAGCGCGCGCGCCCGGCAGGCCTAGGAACAGGCCGAGGATATGGCGCGCGACATGATTGAGATTTTCGCCGCGCGCAAGTTGCGACGCGACGTAGCCGCGCAGGCCTTCAAGCACGGCTGCACGCGCCGGCAGCGGTGTGCCGAACAGGGCGGTTTCGCACTGCGCGAGCACGTAGGGATCGTGATATGCGGCACGCCCGAGCATCACGCCGTGCACTTTTCCACAAAGGGACAATGCGGCATCGGCCGTCGTGATGCCGCCGTTGATCACGATGGTGAGTTGCGGAAATTCCTGCTTCAGACGCAACACGCGCTCGTAGTTCAGCGGCGGAATCTCGCGATTTTCCTTTGGCGAAAGGCCATGCAGCCAGGCTTTGCGCGCGTGCACGATCAGCGTTTCGAGCCCCGCCGCGACCAGCGTTTCGACGAAGCGGTGCAGGTCTTCGTATTCGTCCTGCTCGTCCACGCCGATGCGACATTTCACCGTCACAGGCACGGCGACGACGGCGCGCATCGCCGCGACGCAATCGGCGACCAGTGCCGGTTCGCGCATCAGACAGGCGCCAAAGCGCCCCGACTGCACGCGGTCTGAGGGACAGCCGACATTGAGATTGACCTCGTCGTAACCCCAGTCCTCGGCGATGCGCGCGCAAGCGGCGAGTTCCGCCGGCTCATGTCCGCCGAGCTGCAGCGCGAGCGGATGCTCCGCCGCGTCGAAATCCAGATGTCGCGCGCGATCGCCATGCACGATCGCGCCGGTGGTCACCATCTCGGTGTACAAGCGCGCATGCGGCGCCAGCAGACGATGGAAATAGCGGCAGTGCCGATCGGTCCAGTCCATCATGGGGGCAACGCACAGGCGCCACGGCGAGACTCTTGCCGTTTTTCCTGCGATTTCTGGCACTTCTGCTGCTTCGACCATCCCGAACCTTCCCGCCGATTCCCGTTCATTCCCGCGGAATTTGCAGTACAACTGTACCAATGATGTACCAACAATTTCGACAGCCGCGAGCCACGGCATTGGTACACGCTTGTTCCCGGTCTTTCCGGTTCGCTCCTTCCAGTGCCTCAACGGGCCGTTCCTGCGAGCTTATCGCGACGGCAATACGACCGGACCGTCTCAGATCGAGACCGAGATTGATCGCAGCACGCGATTGGCTACCGAGTCGACGCGCACTGAGCCGAAAACGTGTTCTCGCAAAGAGGTCTCGGCTGATCTAGGAAGCGCTGTAAAGAACCACCCAGGAATAGCTCCGGGGTGGCATCGGTCATAACTTCAACACCGCTGGCTTCTGCCGGGATTTTTTTGTGCAGGTTGGACAATATCCTGTCCTTGGATCGTTCTGTCACGCGAGCTGACTAGCCGTTATCCTTGCCCTTGGGTACTGGCACGGCGACGAACTGGGTAGCCTCGTTCCGTCGCACAAGCAGCATTGCGGAATCGCCGGGCTTGACGTCCTTGAGCGCAGAGTTGAATTCCGCAGCCGTCTTCACCGCCTGGCGCCCAACCATCAGTACGACGTCCCCGGTTTGCAATGCGGTGTGACGCGCTGTGCCCTGCAGGTCCCTGATGACCACGCCCTGGTCGTTCAATCCTGCCAGCTTGCGCTGCTCGGCCGTCAAATCCTCGACTACAACGCCGAGCGGATTGCTCGACTTGCCATCGCTGCCGTTGCGCAGACTGGCCAGCGACGCCTTGTCCTGCGGCAATTGCCCAACGACCACCGGCACAGTCAGCGTCTTGCCATCGCGGAACAGTTTGAGTTGCGCGGTCGAACCCGGTTTCGTGCTGCCGACCAGCGGCGGCAAATCGGAGGACAGCTCAATCTCTCGATTGTTGTATGCCAAGATCACGTCGCCGACATGCACGTCCGCCTTGTCGGCGCCGCTACCCGGATTGATCTTATTTACCAGCGCGCCTCCGGAACGTGGCAGGTTCAGGCTCTGCGCAAGAGCGCGATCGACATTCTGGATCTGCACGCCGATCACGCCGCGCGCGACGTGGCCGGTCGTCTTGAGCTGCTCGACCGTGTTCATCGCGATATTGATCGGAATCGCAAACGATATGCCGACCGAACTGCCGGTGTTGGAATAGATCTGCGAATTGATGCCGACCACCTGACCGTCGAGGTTGAACAGCGGGCCGCCGGAGTTACCGCGGTTGATCGGCACGTCGGTTTGGATGAACGGCACATACTGCTGATCCGCACCGCCGAAGCCGCGTCCGACGTAACTCACGACGCCGTGTGTCACCGAGTGATCGAAATTGAACGGCGAGCCGATCGCGACCACCCACTGGCCCGGTTTGAGCTTGCTGGAGTCGCCGACTGTCACAGTCGGCAGACTGGTCGCACTGACCTTGAGCAATGCCACATCGGACTCAGCGTCGGTGCCGATCACCTTGGCGTCGAACTCACGGCGGTCTGAAAGCCGCACAACCAGCTGGTCTGCGCCGTCTACAACATGGTTATTGGTGAGTATGTAGCCGTCGGTGGAGATGATGAATCCAGAGCCCAGCGATACGCGGGGGCCATCAAAGCGCGGAAATCCGTTCGGACCACTCGGACCGAAGAAGCGCCGGAAGATCTCCGGCACATTCTGATCGTCGATCGCGCCTTGGGCGCTGATTTCGCCGCTATGGGTCGCCTGAACGTTGACGACCGCGGCCGCATTCTTGTCCACCAACTGGGTGAAATCCGGCAAATCGGCCCACGCGTTGGGTACCACAAAGGCAAGGATGCCCAGCACTGCACACTTTCTCAAAATATACTTGTACATGAATCCACCTCACTGAAAGATATTCGACATAGGGGTCGGGCAGCCTGGGCGCAGGGATGTGACAACCCGCGCGAGCTGGAAGCGCAGACATGCCTCCTCTAGCTGCCGCGGCGAAGGAACTACGGAGGCCGCGTCCGAGATTCGGTCTGCGGCCTCTCATGAGTCGCCATCGTCACTAGACCGCGACCCGCTGTTCAGTTCCGAATATGGCTGACCGAACAATCTGGACAAGGCCCGCGAGAGTCGGGGCCTTGTCCAGTCCTGCAGTCCGCATCAAGCTGCTTTCGGCGCTTCAATTTGCCGTGACTCGAGTTTCCTCTCGGCTTTCGCACCGCTCGAACCTTCGCTTCGAATTTCGATGCACCGTGGCTTGAGCGCTTCGGGCACATCGCGCTTGAGGTCGATCGTCAATAGGCCGTCATGTAGCGTGGCGCGGGCAACCTTGACGTAGTCGGCGAGTTCAAAACGGCGCTCGAACTCCCGGGCGGCGATGCCCCTGTGCAGATAGACGAAGTCCTGTGCTCGCTGCATGTCGTCTTTCTTGGCGCCCGAGACAATCAGAAGATTGGGCCGGTCTGTGATCATCAGTTCATCCTGCTCGAAGCCGGCGACCGCCATCACAATGCGATAGTGGTCCTCGCCTCCCTTCATGATGTCGTACGGTGGCCAGTCGTCGAGCGGAGGGACGCGGCTGGCCGTGTCCAGGACATCGAACACGCGGTCGAAACCGACACCAGAGCGAAACAACGGAGTGAAATCAAGTGTGGTCCTCATAGCCATATCCTCAAAGTACCTAAGCAATGTGGAAATGAAGTAGCGCCGTTTCGTCGACGCTGCCACGGCGAATCCAAATGTGTTCGCGTTTCCGCAACTAGGCCCGCCTATTCGAATTTCAAGCGGCGTCCACAGCTAATTCAGCTATCGTTTAGTTTTGCGACGAGCGGCTGCCAACTCGTGCGTCAGAGCCAATTGGATGCAGTCCCAACCCGTCGCTTCACGCAGGTTGTGTCCGACCAATCGGTCCGATGAATTGTGAGGGCCCGAATCCTTTAGCAGAAATGAACTTGCCGGATGCCATCGATGTCATAGCAAGTCCTGGTATTTCTGAAAGGAAACGCGAGCTTTAGGGCGCCGTCTTGAGGCCGGGATCATATGGGTTGTCACTTTGTTGGATGGGCTTATCTCTCCCTTGCCGAACAGGCCGCGTGGTTGCAGGCAATCGGCTCCGTGCTTGCCATCTTCGTAGCAATCGTTTTAGCCGAATGGGGAAGGAGACGCGACCAGCGGACCAGGGCGATGGAATCGGCCCGGCGAGGAAGAAGTGTCGCGTTGGTTGTGTTGCCGGAAGTAGTTCGATGGAAAGATGGACTGAAGAAGCTCTCGGACGCCATTTCGGAGCATGGGCTTCAACACGCTCTGGCCGATGACCAGAACCTGTGGGGAAGCCTACCCTTCGGTGTCCCTATCGACGTATCCGAAAAGATTGACGGACTGCCCGACTTGGGTGCGGGAGGCACAAGTCTGCAGAACGCAATCTATCTTAGCCATTCCCTCAGATCCCGCGAGCAGGAAATAATGTCGAAGCTGCGGGGAGCCGATAAAGATGCGGTTCACAGTAACGCGCTCATCGAGCGCTATACCAGCGACATCTGTCGCCTGGACGAATTGGTGTCGAAAGCGTTGGATCAACTTGAATCGCTCTTTCAAGCATCGGCCGCTCAATCTGACCGAGAATGCAATGAACTAGGGTCTGGCAACAACACAAATAAGGCGTGTAAAACTTTTTCGTTTGCGCGCCATATGGGTCTCTAAAAAGAATAACCGCTCGCGCCACAAGGTCCTTTCCTTTCTTGGCATGCTGCACAAGCGATCGATGTCGCACTCGCGGAGAAACACACGATGGATTTGCATATCGCATCTCGTTACAGGAATCTGCTTTTCCGTGCAGCGGAACAAGTCCGCAGCCGTTTTGCTAACGAAGTAACAGAACCGCTTTCCAGGCTGTCCGCTGCTCTGCCAAGCTCAGTGGCAAGAACAGTCGAACGCCTTGAAGCGTTTGGCAGCCTCGAAAGACCTGACGACGACCAGGACCTTGTCCTGGATGAAGAAAGGTGGGCCGACATATTGCGCGCCATTCTGGCGCAACATCGTCTCCACATTGCAATGGAGACCGAAAAAAAGATTGCGCTGGCGTTTGACGAAGAGTTGATCAGACAACTTCGCGAACCGCTGCGCAACTACGACGAAATCATATCGCAATCTTGGTTTCGCAGCGGCCCGCGATTTATGTTTCCACGGCTTTCCGACTACGTGGTTATGGAACACGCGGAGCGAGAGAACGTGCATCTGCTGGATGATGGCAAGGACGCGCGGCGACGTCAGACTGATGAAAAGTTCCACATTCTGCAAGCGCCACAACACTTCATTCCTGACCTGAACAGGCACCGGGCGCAATGTCAGGTGCGCAACAAAGCGTGCGACGTGGCCTTCCTCGATATCGACAAGTTCAAGAGATTCAACACCGCGTATACCGAGACTGTTGTCGACGAGCGCGTACTGCCAAAATTTATGCGGGCAGTCGAGGGTCATGTCTTTTCTAGAGGATATGCCTATAGACTTGGAGGGGATGAATACGTGCTACTCCTTCACAACACGGAACCCTCCGAAGCACAGCAATTTGTCGAGAGGCTGCGACTGGAGCTGGAATCTCTGAAGTATCCGGACGTCGCTCATCAAACGACTGTGTCCATTGGGCTCGTCCACGTTACGACGGATTGTTACTTTACGAGCCGCGAGATCGAAGCTAAGGCTGCGACGGCCAAGGCCCGTGCCAAGAGGGCAGGAGGCAATCGAACGGCCACCTACTCAGATTCGTGCTACCAAGACATAGTGGTCATCTGAGAGGCTCCTCGCATCGGAGACAGCCGAAAGTCGTAGCAATTCGCCCAGTCCCGCACTGGCGACGCTTATGTCGACTCAAACGTTTCTTGCTATCGTCGGAAAAGTGCCGAGATCCGTTCGAGGATTATTGAGAAATGCGGCGCCAAACGTGTACCACGCGTTTGCAAGTTATTGATTTGGCGTTCCCTGCGTCCAGTCCATCATCGGGGCGACACACAGTCGCCAGGCGGCATCGCTGCAGGCTGCCCGATGCGCCTCAATTGATTGCATGTGTTCCACCGCGTCCGACATATCCAAAAAACTTTCCCGCCAAAATCCGGTTCGTTCCCGGGAGTGGGCGCAACTGTACCAAGGACGTGCTTTGGGTGCAGTCGTTGTGGCGGATGACGCGCGAATGGGTCCCTTGGTCGATCACTGCGGCGCATCGAGGATCGAGTTGACTTGCATCAAACCCGCGGCAATTCAGCGCCGATAGGCTACGGCTGAGCATCGTCTTCAACGGAGGCTGTCGTGGACATTCTCGCTTTGTCGCCCATCTACGGTCGCTTCGAGCGCAGCGTGCAGTATGCCGGTGAGCTCGCAGCACGAATCAATGCGTCGCTTACGGCGTTGTATGTGTCCGAGCC
This sequence comes from uncultured Rhodanobacteraceae bacterium, assembly GCA_964509025.1. Classification (GTDB taxonomy): domain Bacteria; phylum Pseudomonadota; class Gammaproteobacteria; order Xanthomonadales; family Rhodanobacteraceae; genus Rudaea. The sequence goes on along the minus strand of CAZDWH010000073.1, from coordinate 4,530 downwards.
CATACCAATCGTAGCCACGCCGATGGCGATCCCGGAGATATATACGCTGGCCTCGGATCTGGCGCGGGCCGCAGCCGAGACTGCGCCTGCGTTCGAGAAATGGGCACGGGGCCTGGGCATCCTGCATTTTCGTTGGGTCGTCGCGGAAGGCTATCTCGGCAATGCGCTGGCACAGCTTTCGAGCGAGCATGATCTGCTCGTACTCGAATCCGGACAGGGCGTCACCTGGGGCTCGCCGGGAACGCTCGGCAAGATCGCGCTGACTTCGGGTTCGCCGTGTCTGATCGTGCCGCAAGGCTATGCGGGAACGGCGCACGTCGACACAGTCGCATTGGCCTGGAACGGCTCGGTCGAGGCGATGCGCGCAATTCACGCCGCATTGCCGCTGATCAAGCGCGCGAAGAAGGTGCTGCTGATCCACGGCGATCGCAAGGAGTCGTTCACCTCCGTGTTGTGGCGGCCGGATCTGACCATTGAAGACTACCTCGCCATGCATGAGATCGTGTTCGAAAGGCAGCATTTCGATGCCAGCGGCGAGACGGCGGGTCGTGAACTGCTCAAGGTCGCGCAGAGTGCCAAAGCCGATCTGCTCGTGATGGGAGCGTACGGCCACACGCGTTTTTCCGAATGGATGCTCGGCGGCGCCACGCTGTATGCGCTGGAGCACGCGACGCTGCCGATATTGCTGCGGCACTGACGCGTACGGTCCGCACCAATTCCGTGTAGGCATCCAAGGCTAAGGCCTTGATGCGGCAGGAACTCGCGGACGGATGCGTGTCAGCGGTGATTGATGCAGATCAAATCCCATGTGCCGCGCTTCGGCTAGCGTGATCCACACGGCACGGGAGAACGATGATGATCGCATCCATTCGCTCGCTTTCGCTTGGCCTGCTGTTTATGCTGATCTCGCCCGGGCTCGCTAGGGCTTTGCCTGCGTTCTATCGACAGACCGGACAAAACTGCGTCGCTTGCCACGCCGGCGGCCAGTTTCCGGAACTGACTCCGTACGGACGTCTGTTCAAGCTCCCCGGCTACACGCTCGGCAAACGCAATGAGTTGCCCTTGTCGGTGATGGCCGTGGCCAGCGATTCGCGTGTGCGCAATACCAGCAAGAGCGAAGATCCCTCGCAGGACTTTCAGAAGAACGGCTCGCTGATTTTTGCGACGGCGAGTGCGTTCGCGGCGGGCAAGATCACCGACAACATCGGTGCGTTCCTGCAGGTGACCTACGACAACTACGCGAGCCAATCCGACGACGGCAAGTTCCATGGCCACACTCAAGCGGACAATATGGATATCCGCTACGCAGATCGCTTTGCGGAGTACGACGTCATCTGGGGTGTCACGGTCAACAACAATCCGTCGGTACAGGATCCGTGGAACTCGGCGGCGGCATGGATGCAGTACGTGCCGGTGCCGAGTCCGACCAGCAGCCGCTTCATCGACGGAACGGCGCCGTATCCGGGATTCGCCGCGGGCGGGAATATCGCCGGGCTTTCGGCATACGTGTTCTGGGACCAGTGGATCTATGCCGAAGTCGGCGGCTATCGCAGCGCCAAAGGAATCACTTCATTTATGAGTGCCGGCGTGGCCGCTGCCGACAAGACGAAACTGCAGGGCACGAATCCCTATTGGCGTGTCGCCGTCAGCCACGGATGGGGCGCGCACAATGTCATGGTGGGAACGTCGGGAATGCGGGCGAAGGTATACGACGATCCGCTCGACACGTCTGATCCGCTCAGCGTGCACCGCTATCGCGACATCGGCGTCGATGGCCAATATCAGTATCTGCTCGATCCTCACGCCGTCACCGTGCAGCTCGCCTATATGCGCGATTCGCATCGCTATCCGGCGTTCCTCGCAGGCCAGCCGGTGACCGATGCGTACGGCAATCCGCTGCCCGACACCAACGCGCGCGACAGCACACGCGTCTTCCGCGTCAAGGCGAGTTACGTGTACGGCGCAAAGTACGGCGGCAGCCTCGCGTTGTTCGATCAAACGGGGACGCGAAACTCGACGCTGTACGATCCTACGCCCGTATCGGGCAATATCTCGAGCAGTCCGGCGATTCGCGGCTGGACCTCGGAAATTTTCTGGACTCCCGTGCAATACCTGCGCATCGGTCTGCAGTACACCGGTTACGACAAATACAACGGTGCATCGCACAACTATGACGGTGCCGGTCGCAATTCACGCGACAACAATACGTTGTTCCTCTACTTGTGGGCCGCCTACTGAGCAGGGGCGGTCAGCATAAAACTGCAGCCAACCTGGCTATCGCCATTGTCATTGCCACAGCCTGTTCGATCTGCCGCGCCGCAATCCAATCACGGTCGTTCGCAGACATCGCCGCGAGAGGCGCGATGCGCGCGCCTCGAGCTAGATCAAGCCAAGGCCGTCCATGCCAGCCGGTTTGATGCAAATCAATTGACGTGCGCCGACCGGCGGATATGGTGCTCATCGGGCAGCGAGCCATCTCCCCGAGAAGCGCGCATGGAAACACAATCAGCGACTGCATCCGATACTGGTTCTTCCGAAAGAAGTGAATCAATCTGCGATGACGACCTCGTTTGCGACTTCACGGCGTTCGCGAAGGTCGTCCGCACGCGCCGTTCTGTGCGTGCCTACGAACCTGATCCGATTCCAGATGATGTGCTTGATGCTTGTTTAGATCTTGCCCTGCTGGCACCCAATTCGCACAACCTCGAGTCTTGGCAGTTCATCGTTGCTCGAGACCCGCACAAGCTCGAATTGCTGCGTCATTACTGCCTCGACCAGCCGCCGGCCGTGCAAGCGCCAACTCTCATCGTCGCGGTGGCTCGGCCTGATTTTTGGCGCAAGGGTTGTGATCTGATGCTCGAGCGCCTGGCAGTCGATAAATCGGTGCCTCAACAGAATGCCGCTTACCGAGCGATGTTGCCGGGATTTGAGCTGAAGTATCGCTTGCAGGTGCCGCTGATCTTTGTCGACGGACCGTTACACATCCTTGCGCCGTTGAAACGCTTGCTGACGTGGATGATCGGGCAGTTCAGGCCGTTCTGGCGCGTCGGCGTCGGCCGAACGGGGCAAGTGCTCTGGGCAACGAAGACTGCAGCGCTCGCGTGTGAGAACCTGATGCTGGCCTTGCGAGCGGCAGGCTACGACTCCTGCGCGATGGAAGGTTTCGACGAACCGCGCGTCAAACGACTCTTCGGGCTGCCGCGTGCCGCGCACATCATCATGGTGATCGCAGCAGGACATCGAGCCGAGGGCGGCGTGATGCCGCTTTTTCGGTTTGACCGCGACCTCTACGTTCAGAAAGTCTGATTTTCGGAAGCGCCTGCTGAGGGTAGAACTCAGTCACGGTCAGCGGAGCGACCATAACGGAGCAAGAAGCGCAGCTTCAGTCAATCCGGCATTGACCTGTATCAATTGCCTCTTGTGCGCGCGGCCGATACTGCGTACATGCACCGCACGAAACCGTTTGCGTTCGCCGCGCTCTGCCTCATGCCGCTGCGCGCGGCGTGCGAGCAAACGTATGCGAGTGGGTATCCACACTGGGGCGCAAATATCGGCGTGGTGATCGCCACGCTCGTCACCGTATGCCTGTGCGTGCTGTTGCACTACGAAGTGCTCAACCTGTTGTCGCGTCGCCTGGCGCGGCTGGAAGGCCGTCACCGCCGACGCGTGGTGTTCGCGATTTTCGGACTGCTCTGCGTGCATACCGCAGAGATCTGGATCTTCGGTATGGCCTATGCGCTGCTGCTGCAGTCGCCGTCGTTCGGTTCGGCGCATAGCGTCGACGGCGGTGTGCTCGATTTTGTTTACGTTTCCGCGATGACGTTTTCCACGGTCGGCGCCAGCGACGCCTATCTCATCGGTCCAGTCCGGTTTCTCGCCGGCACCGAAGCGCTGACCGGCCTGGTGCTGATCACCTGGTCGGCCTCGTTCACATTCCTCGAGATGCAGCGCTTCTGGCGCGATCGCTAGGTGCTCCACCGTTACGGCAGGGAGCAGTCGAACGGCAGCCAATGCGTCATTGCGGCGCCGCCGTGTGCGACCAGCCACGGCGCACCGAGCGTCAGCGTAGCGAGCCCCAGCAACACGATGCCCAGCGCAAAGCGCAGTTGCTTGCTGGCCATCCAGCGCAAGAGGTGGGCTGCCCCCCAGCTGCTGGCGAGCAGCGCAGCCGAAGTACCGAGACCGAACAGCGCCATGATCATGGCGGCGCGCACGGCATCCATCGAAAGCCACGCGATCAGCAGTACGGAGTAGACGAAGCCGCACGGCATCCAGCCCCAGATCGCGCCAACCGCGAAGGCCTGCGAGCTGCGGCGCAACGGCAGCACCTGCCGCGCGAGCGGCGCGAGCCGCGCCCACACCAAACGGCCGATGCGCGCATCGAGGCCGCGCGCGCGACCGAGCAACACGAGGCCCGCCGCTGCGATCGCTGCCGCGCTCGCGGCGCGCACGACGAAGCGCACATTGTCTTGATCGACCAAACCCCCCAGCCCCGCACCGACCCCCGCCCGCCGAAACGCCCCCAGACTA
>CAZDWH010000072.1:12487-13428 GCA_964509025.1 uncultured Rhodanobacteraceae bacterium | reverse complement strand
CAGAGAGTTCGATTTCCAGCGCGATGTTCGCGTGCTTCGCGCGAAAGCGCCCGAGTTTAGGTGTGAGCCAGCTGGTGCCAAGGCTCGGCAGGGTGGTGAGCGACAGGCGCGTCTCTTCGACCGTGGCGGCATGCAGGAAACTCGCGCGCAGGGAGTCGAATGCGGCCGTCGCTTCACGTGCCACCAGGGTGCCTGGTTGCGTGAGTTCGACGCGTTGCGCAAAGCGCATGAACAGGCGCACGCCGGTTTCCTGTTCGAGGCGGCGTACGTGGTAGCTCACCGACGCGGCAGTGGTATCCAGTTCCTGCGCGGCCTTGGCGAAACTGCCATGACGCGCCGCCGCTTCGAAAGCGCGGATCGAAGCCAGTGAGGGGAGGCGGCGCGGGGAGACCATAAGTCTGCCTTAGCCTGTCGCCGGATTTCTGCGTTGTCAATCGCCCGTGCGTCCGGGCACGCTACAACACCATTCCGACACAGGCGAGGGCTTCATGGTTGTGCAGACGCGACGTGAGTTTCTGTCTCTTCTTGCCACCGCTGGCGGTGCGACCGCCTTGGGCTGGCCTGCGGCGGATGTCTGGTCCGCAGCCGATCCGGCAGTCGCCGCAAGCCGCGATCTGGTGTCACGGGCGCACGATTGGGATTGGCTTGTCGGCAGCTGGGATGTCTGGCACCGCCGTTTGAAGGAGCGCCTGGTCGGCGATACGCACTGGGAAGAGTTCGCGGGCAAGAGTTCCTTCTGGCAGACCCTCGGTGGACTCGGCAATGTCGACGACAACATCGTCGAACTGCCAGGCGATACCTATCGTGGGCTTACGGTGCGCGCTTACGATCCGGCGAGGGACCAATGGGCGATCTGGTGGGTCGACGGGCGCGATCCGACGACTATCGACGTGCCCGTTCACGGCCGCGGACGCTCGGATGGTCCGATCGATTCCTTTCTT
>CAZDWH010000072.1:3420-12477 GCA_964509025.1 uncultured Rhodanobacteraceae bacterium | reverse complement strand
GACCGCCGACGCTACTTTCAACGTCATCAACCACACGACGTTCGCGGGGACCGTTCACGGCCGCTTTGAAAAGGGACTGGGCACCTTCTTCGGCAAGGCGACGTTCAAAGATCGCCCGATCATCATGCGCTTCAAGTGGCAGGATTTGCGCAGCAAGCGGCCCTGGTGGGAACAGGCGTTTTCGCCGGACGACGGCAAGACCTGGGAGGTCAATTGGCGCAACTGGTTCACGCGCACCTCGCCCAAGCCGAGCCCGGTGGCCTTGCTGCCGGATGCGCCGAAGGATTTCGCATTTCTGGTCGGCAGCTGGAAGGTGCAGCATTGCAAGCTGCGTCATCGACTGGTTGGCAATGATGACTGGGACGAATTCGACGGCACGCTCGTGAACTGGCCGGTGCTCGGTGGTCACGGCAATGTCGGCGACAACGTGATGAATGCGCCCGGCGGCACGATTCGCGGCATCGGGCTGCGTACGTTCGATCCCAAGTCGAAACAATGGTCGAGCTGGTGGCTGGACGGCCGCGCGCCGACGGAATTCACCACTCCGCAGCGCGGCGGTGCCTTCGTCGACGGGGTGGGAACGCTGCTCGCCGATGACGAACTCGATGGGCGTCCGATCAAGACGCGCGTCGTCTGGTCGCAGATCACCGCGAAATCGGCGCGTTGGGAGCAGTCCTGTTCCGTCGATGGCGGCAAGACCTGGGAATCGAACTGGGTCAGCACGTTCGAGCGCACAAGCTGAGGCTCGTTAAAGTGCGCTTGACAGGCTCCGCTGCGGACCGAGCTGCTGGCTCGGTCTACGCGTTTGCCCGTCGCACCTGTTATCCTTCGCGCCCGATTTTTCGTTAGTGTTGCACCGTGATCGAAACCAATCCCATCCGCGCCCGCATCGCCGACCTGACCGCCCGCGTCGCGTCGTTACGGGGGTATCTTTGACTACGAGACGAAAGCCGAACGTCTCGAGGAAGTCTCGCGCGAACTCGAAAGCCCCACAGTCTGGGACAATCCGGAGCGCGCACAGCAACTAGGCAAGGAGCGCGCGTCGCTCGACAAGATCGTCAACGGCATCCGCACGTTGACCGAAGGGCTTGCCGGCGCGGACGAGCTGCTGCAGCTCGCCGAAGCCGAGAGCGACGAAGGTACTGCCGTCGCCGTGTCCGAAGACGTGGACAAGCTCACGCAGCGCGTCGAAGCGCTCGAATTCCAGCGCATGTTCTCGGGCAAGATGGATTCGCACAACGCCTTCGTGGACATCCAGGCCGGCGCCGGCGGCACCGAGGCGCAGGACTGGGCGGAAATGCTGTTGCGCATGTATCTGCGCTGGACCGAGAACAAGGGCTGGAAGGCCGAGTTGCTCGAAGTCTCCGCGGGCGAAGTCGCCGGCATCAAGAGCGCGACGTTCCGCGTCGAAGGTGACTATGCGTACGGCTGGCTCAAGACCGAGATCGGCGTGCATCGCCTCGTGCGCAAGTCGCCGTTCGATTCGGACAACCGCCGCCACACGAGTTTCACCTCGATCTTCGTCTCGCCCGAAGTCGACGACGACATCGACATCGAGATCAATCCGGCCGATCTGAAAACGGACGTCTATCGTTCGTCCGGCGCCGGCGGCCAGCACGTCAACAAGACCGAATCCGCCGTGCGCATCACGCATGTGCCGAGCGGCGTGGTCGTCGCCTGCCAGACCGAGCGCTCGCAACACGCGAACCGCGACCGCGCGATGAAGATGCTCAAGGCCAAGCTCTACGAATTGGAAATCCAGAAGCGCAACGCCGAGAAGGACAAGCTCGAGGCGACCAAGTCCGATATCGGCTGGGGCAGCCAGATTCGCAATTACGTACTGGACCAGTCGCGTATCAAGGACCTGCGCACCGGCATCGAGCGCACCGATACGCAGAAGGTGCTCGATGGCGATCTCGACGAGTTTATCGAGGGCAGTTTGAAATCAGGATTGGAAGCGGGCGCGAAGCGCCTCGATGCGTAACGAAGCTGCGCCTTCCCGCAACCGGAAAGGCGCAGCGATAACGGCTACTTCTGCGTCGAAAGGTCCGGACGCACGGTAGCGATCGAGTGTTCCTGGAACTCCAGCGTCGTGCCGAACTGCTTCAGCGTGGCCCCCGCGTCATCCTTGCCGAGCGCCTTTTCCAATACCTGGTACAGGCTCGGATTCGGATCGGCCATGTCGGCATAGCCCTTCATCGGGAAGATCACGCGCAGGCTGTCCTTGCCGCCGATCGTCCACGCGAGACGATATGGGTACGGCCATTTCTGATCGCTGAGCGCCTTGTGGATCTTGTCGATCGCGGCCATCGCTTCGGCACGCGAGCCAGATTTGACATTGCGCGTCACGATCGAGAAATACCTGTAGTCCTTGAGGTCGCCGACCATATGGCTGTGAGCAGCATCGGTTTCCTCTAAATAGTGCGCTACCTTGTCGACGTGCATGCTCAGTTGCTTGTCGTAGGCTTCGTTTGCGCCCGACTTCATCTCCCATGCCTCCTCGGCGTCGAGGTCTTTCCATTGATGATCGTCAGAACGGAATACGTAAAAACCGATGTCGGTTCCAACAACCGGCTGATACGCGACCCACGTGAACGGATCGCCGTTTTTCTTGCGCCACGCGACAAATTCCTTCACGGCAGATTCGAACTCATGCTCGTGGCCGGCCTTCGGCCACACCACCCAGCGCGACGCGATATTGCCGCCCGTCGCAGCGGGCGCCTTGGCAGCGGCCTTTTCGGCCGCGCTTGCGTATGATCCACAGACGGCAAAGAGCAAAGCGAGCATCAAGCCCAGCGCTTGCCGGAGATTGCGTGCTTTCATGACTTCCCCTCCCTCGTGTGTTGTTGTTGTGTCCCCCCGCCTGGACGGAGTCGATCGACTTCCGCGGGAACGGGAAGTATACGCTTTGTGTGAATTACATCACATTTTGTAAAGTCAGCTGTGGAATTACGTTAAAATCAATAACTTGACCTATCTATCTGTTCGGAAAAAAAGCCAGAAAATGAGTGATTCAGTGGAGAATGCCCAGCCAGCCGCGTCCGCATCAGGCGAAGCCAAGCCCGACGAAAACAAGTTGATCGCGGAGCGCCGCGAAAAACTGCGCGCCCTGCGCGCACAGGGCGTCGCGTTTCCGAACGATTTCGTGCCGGACGCATTTGCGGGCGATCTGCAAACCGAATTCGAAGGCAAATCGGCCGAAGAAATCGAAGCCGCCGGCAAGCGCGTGAAAGTCGCGGGCCGCATGCTGCTCAAGCGCGGGCAGGGCAAGGTCAGCTTCGTGCAGATACAAGACTTCACCGGACGCGTGCAGCTGTTCATCCAGGCCAACACCGTAGGCGAGACCTACGAGGCCTTCAAGTCCTGGGACATTGGCGACATCGTCGCGGCCGAAGGCCTGCTGATGCGCACCAAGACCGGCGAGCTCAGCGTGAAAGTGGAAAAGTTGCGTCTGCTCACCAAGGCGCTGCGTCCGCTGCCGGACAAGTTCCACGGCATGGCCGACGTCGAGCAGCGCTATCGCCAGCGTTATGTCGACCTGATCGTCACTCCGGAATCGCGCCGCGTGTTCGAGTTGCGTTCGCGTGTCGTGCGCCACATCCGCAATTTCCTCGACGCGCGCCGCTTCCTCGAAGTCGAGACGCCGATGATGCACATCATCCCGGGTGGCGCGACTGCGCGCCCGTTCGTCACGCATCACAATGCGCTCGATCTCGACCTGTATTTGCGCGTCGCGCCGGAGTTGTATCTGAAGCGCCTCACTGTCGGCGGTTTCGAGCGCGTCTACGAGATCAACCGCAATTTCCGCAACGAGGGCATCTCGACGCGCCACAATCCCGAGTTCACGATGCTCGAGTTGTATCAGGCCTATGCCACCTACAACGAGATCATGGATTTGACCGAAGCGATGATCCGCAGCGCCGCCGCGGGCGAAGTCGGACGCACCGCATTGACGTGGGAAGGGCGCGAGATCGATGTCGGCCCAGCGTTCAAGCGCTGGTCGATGATCGATGCGGTGCTCGAGCACAACCCGCAGATCGCGCGTGCGGACATTCGCGATCGCGAGAAGATCGCCGCGCATGCGCGCGCGCTAGGCTGCCAGGTCAAGTCGGACTACGGCTGGGGCAAGCTGCTGCTCGAGATCTTCGAGAAGACCGTCGAGCACACGCTGATCCAACCGACTTTTATCACGACTTATCCGACCGAAGTCTCACCGCTAGCGCGCGCGAACGATCACGATCCGGAAGTGACCGACCGCTTCGAGCTGTTCGTCGGCGCGAAGGAACTCGCGAACGGTTTTTCGGAGTTAAACGATCCGGAAGATCAAGCCGCGCGCTTCAAGGCGCAGGTCGAGGCCAAGGATTCCGGCGACGACGAGGCGATGCACTTCGACGCCGACTATATCCGCGCGCTCGAAGTCGGCCTGCCGCCGACCGGCGGTCTCGGCGTCGGCATCGATCGTCTCGTGATGCTGCTGGCCGATGTGCCATCGATTCGCGATGTGCTGCTGTTTCCGTATATGCGTCCAGAAGCCTGATCGGGAAAGGTGCAATGGGCCAGCGCGATCCACGAGTCGACGCCTACATCGCTAAATCGGCCGCGTTCGCGCAGCCGATCCTCACGCATCTGCGCGAGCTCGTGCATGCGGGCTGCGCCGAGGTCGAAGAAGCGATCAAGTGGAGCATGCCGTCGTTTCTCTATCGCGGCAAAATCCTTTGCGGCATGGCGGCGTTCAAGCAGCACTGCGCGTTCGGATTCTGGAAAGGCCGCGAGCTGGGTTATGCCGAATCCAGAGAAGGCGAGGCGATGGGGCAGTTAGGCCGCATCACCACACTCAAGGATCTGCCGAAGAAGAAGGAACTGCTCGCGCTGATCAAACGCGCGATTCAGGATAGCGACATCCGCGCGACCGCGCCCAAAGTTGCCACGCCGAAGAAGGCCGCGAAGCCGGCGCCGAAAACGCCCGACGATCTCGCCGCTGCGCTCAGGAAAAACAAAAAGGCACTTGCCGTCTACGAAACCTTCAGTCCGAGCGCCAAGCGCGAGTACGTCGATTGGCTCACCGAAGCCAAGCGCGAGGAGACGCGCGCCAAGCGTCTCGCGCAGGCGGTCGAGTGGATCGCCGAAGGCAAGCAGCGCAACTGGCGGTATATGAATTGCTGATTCGTCGAAAGCAAGTAGCTCACGCCGCGTATCGCGCAGTATTGTCGCTCGCTGACGCTTGAACGGCGGTCAGAGCAGCTTGAATCGCTCGTCCTCGCGCGTGAGCCAAGGCAGAACGCGACTCGCCGTGAGCCAGGAAAACCCGAAAGCGATCAACGCTACGCTTTCGCCATAGAACGTCAATCGCGGCATCTGCGTTTTTAGGGTTCCGCCGGGCAGGTTGTACACGGCGATCGCGACAATCGAAAGTACGATCGCGCTACCACAAAGCGCATAGATGACCGCGCGCGCCTTCGCCTGAGTGTGTCCCTTTTCCATGGCGCGCTGGAAGAACGCGTAGCAGAAGTACGCCAGTATCAGGAACAGCGTCGCCGCCGACACGGCATGCACATAGGGAATGATCTCGATGTGATCGCCACAGCGGCAGGGAAACAAGGCCACGCCGAGCGCGGCGATGGACGCTACCTTGCTCAGCACCATCTCGCTGCGCCACAGGCCATTGTAGGCAAGCAGGAAGGCGGCCGTCGCATACAGGAATCCAATCAGCGTGCTCTGGGCCCAGCCGCCCCGGTAGTACGACTCGCTGATCGAGGCGATCTGCCCATCGGAAAAAAAGCTGGTGAGGCCGGCGAGGCTGAGCGCCATGACGCCGACGATCAGCTTGATCGTGAGATAGTCGATTTCCGTGCGTTGCGGGGTCAACGACATGCACGCTTCTCCCTGGACTCTCGCGCAAGGTTAGAGGCAAAGCATGGTCTGACCCTGCTGACAGCGTCAACGGCTTCGGCGTGTCGTCCGCAAACCACAAATTCAAACCACAAATTTACGACGCACCCACATCTGCGCAGGTGAATAGATCAGCTGCGCAGCGTGAACAACGGGGCTGTCGACCAGCACTCTGACGACAGATGTCTTCGGCTGAGCGTACGTTGCTTACTTGTGCTCTGCATTCGCAGTTTCGGCAGCAGCCTTCAACTCGCGGTTGACTTGATCAAGTAAATCTTTGGCTTTTTGCGCGTGGCCATCGAGGTCGAATTCATTTGCGCGCTGGGCCGCAACGATCTTCTCGTAGGCTTGCGTGGAAAGGTGCTGCGCAGCGGCGATGTTCGGATGCCGCTTGTGGCTGACATTGTCAACCGGTGGTTTGGCGACTGCTGTCGAAACCGAAACTGCCAGTGCCATGGCGACTGAGCACAGGATAGGAATCAATTTCATGATGAGTCACTCCGCAGAACGGGCCTTTATAGTACCGCTTGCAGTAAGTGGAGCAAGGCGAGGCAGCAAAGGCGTTCAACAACAAGCGCCTCGGGTTCGCGCCCGGGGCGTTTATTGCGCCGAACGACTACTAGGCCGCTTTTCGCCGAAAGCAGACAGATATTTGAGCAGGGCACTGTGCCTTACCACAGGCGGAGTATTTTTCGGCTGGTCGTCGGTTAGGACCAATAGTCCGCGACACAGCGCCCATCGCGCGGCAGATCTTCGAATGTGTCGAATCCGTCGAAATGGTCGATGGGCACTCTGGCGACCGGACCGGGTTCGGTCAAACGCAAATTGACCGCGATACGTCGACGCCCGTCCGGATCGGTTTCGCGCGCGCGCCAATACGCCACGCAGCCGCAGTTCGGACAGAAGTGGAATTCGATCGCCTTGCCGCGGATGTATGCCTTGGTCGAACCAGACACGTGGATGCCTTCGCCTTCGTAGTCATAGGCCCACAACACACCATAGCGTCGACAGACGGTGCAATTGCATGCTGTTGCCGACTCGGGCGTTCCCCGGAGTTGCCAGCTGACTGCGCTGCAGTGGCACGAGCCGTGGATCATTTGCGTCTCATTTGAATTCATTTGGATCAGCATCTCAGCGTCGAAAGCGATATCAATGACCTGATGCTTCCTTTCGATAGATGCCATCAAACGCATCCATCCAGGTCTTGCCGGTGTCGTCCGAGGTTTCCCAATGCTGGCGCACGCTGCCGTCCTTGTTCGGGGTCCAGGTGATGCGCTGTAATTGCGGCTTGCTGGTCTGCGCGTTGGCCTTGGTTCCCAGCAGTACCATCTCACCATGGTCGATGCCGCCTTCGAGCTGCAGTACACCGCCTGGATTGTTGCCGATCCAGAACTGGTGCCAGTGTTTCGATTCGTCGTCCCAGGCGTTGTAGCTGACCCCATTGCTGCCCTTGGCGCCGGTCCAGCGCTCGGAGATGCCACAGCCGTCGGCGACAGGCTCGATGCGGCTGTGGCCGACGATGGCTTTGCCGCTCGGATCGCGCACCTCCCAATGGCCGATCCAGAAATCGAATTGGTGGTACTCGGCGAGCGCGGCGGGGCAGCCAAACTTCTGCGCTGGCGTCGCCGCCAACGCGTTCGATGCCAGCAGCACGGCCGCGACAGCGGAAATCAGACGCATGGTTTCCTCCGCAAAGCAATCATGAGGCAGAAGAGGTGCCGCACAGCTTGTTGCGCCTGTCCGGCGGCGCGCGCAGCGAATTGTCGATGTAGTAGTCGAGTAGTGAGCGCACGAATTGGAGATCGCCGTCTGCGAGCAATGGCTGCGCATCCTTGAGCCAGCCGTCCGCGCAAACGGATTTGTTCTTGTCGCCGGCGGCGCAGGCGAGCAGTTTCGCGTAGGCGCCGCGATACGCCGCGAACTGTGCGCGCGACATCGGTGCGCCGTGACCGGGAATCAGCGTCTTGAAATCGGCGCGTGCGAGCTCGCCGAGCGCATCGCCCCAGCGCGCGGGACAAGCCGTGTCGAGAAACGGCACGGGCAGGGTGACGAGATCGCCCGCGGCGAGCACGCGTGAGCGCGGGTCGAACACCCAGATGTCGCCCGCGGTGACCGCGTGCGACTCGAGGTGCAGCGAGAAATCGCGTCCGGCGATGCGCTGCGTCTGCGTCTTGTCGATGACGATATCCGGGTAAAGTGCGCGGCCGGCATCGATGCGCGCGATTTCCTCGCGCCAGCTGTCGATTTGCGCCGGGTCCTTCGACTGCGCGATCGCGCCTTCAAGCTGCTTGCGATAGCCGGCGAGAAATCCGTGCATCGCCTCGTCGATCGCTCCGCTCGCATAAACCTGCACCTCGGGAAACGCCGCGCGTACGCGCGGGTTGCCGCCGATGTGATCGAGATGCCAATGCGAATTGATCACGGCCTTGATCGGCAGGTTCGCCGCGTCCGCGTAGTCGAGGATGCGCTGCGTGTGTTCGGCGTGGCGCCCGGTGTCGATCACGACGAGGCCGTCGCGCGCGCGGAAGATCACGCTGTTGCCGTCGGGCTGGCGATTGGGAACGAAGCTGCCAGCGATCAGGTCGACTCCGGGCGCGACCGTTGCGACATCGCTCGCGCTCGCGAGACCTGCGCACAGCGTGCCGATTGCGGCGATGAGCCATCGTTGCATGAGTCGATTCCCCGGCGAACCGAACCACACTGTGTCGCACGCGACGCGCGCACGACAATGCCGGAAGTCACCCGCACTCGGGCGTGCTTCGACGGGCTCGGTACGAATGGGTATTTTTGCGGGGAGCTAAACCCATTTCTTCCAGCGGAACCACGCCAGCGGCAGCAGCATGCTAAGCGCGATCATCGTCAGACCGAAGGCATAGCCATGGTCCCAGTTGTACTCGGGAATCGACTTGAAGTTCATGCCCCAGATGCCGGCGAGGATCATCGGCGGAATCGTCACGACCGTGATCACGGTCAGCACCTTCATGATGTCGTTCTGATCGTTGTTGATGAAGCCGAGCACCGCGTCGAGCAGGAACTGGATGCGGTCGTTGAGCTGCTGGTCGAATTCGGTCAGCGCGCCGATGTCGGTGTGTACCGTGCACAGGCGCGTATGCGCGTCGGCGCCGACCCAGTCAGGTGCCACATCGCGCAGCCAGGTGACAATGCGCG
>CAZDWH010000072.1:0-3410 GCA_964509025.1 uncultured Rhodanobacteraceae bacterium | reverse complement strand
TCGCCTGCCGGATCTGCGTGACCTGGCGCTGCATGCTGCCGACCTTGAACAAGGCGCCGCGCAGCTGGCGCGAGTGCTCGCGGCTTTCGGAAAAGATCGCGCGCGATTGACGCGACAGGTCGCTGGCGATTTCCTGCAAGCGGTCGGCGCCGATATTGACGATCGCCTCGATCAGCGTGACGAACAGATCGACGCTGCCATCCGGCGCATCAGTACCGTGCATCGCCTTGTCGACCAGGTTGAAGGCGAGCGAATCGGCGTAGCGCACCGACGCGAGCTGCTGCTGCGTGAACACGAAGGCGAGCGGCGTCATCGGCCCCTGGCCCTGCTCGCTGCGCACGAAGGCCGGCACATTGAGACACAGCGTGGATGCGGTCGCGCGCATGCGGCTCGACAGTTCCAGCGCGCTGGTCTGATCGCGTGTCGGCAGCTTCGCGTTGAACACCGATTCGACGTAGCGACGCTCTTCGTCGCTCGGGTCGACAAGATCGAACCACAGCGGCGCCGTTGCCGCAGGCATCGCGACGCCCGCCTGCCAGCGCAGCGGCGTACTCGAATCTGCCCAGTAGATCGTCAGCACGGGTTATCCTTTGCCATCGGACCGGCTGCAAGCATATCGCACGCGCCCGTAAGGAATTTCCAAAATCACCACCCGGGAATCATCGATGACCACCCTGATCATCATCGCCATCACCTGTGTCATTTCGTTCATGGCGTTCAGCAACCCGCGCCTCGTGCAGCAGCTGATCCTGTGGCCGCCGGCGGTGCAGCGTGGACAGTATTATCGCCTCGTGAGCCATGGTCTGATCCATGCCGATACGACACATCTGTTGCTCAACATGTTCACGCTGTTCTTCTTCGGACGCGCGATGGAGCCGTTGTACAACGCGATCCTCGGGCCGTTCGGCTTCGCGCTGTTCTATCTGAGCTCCATCGTGGTGGCGATTCTGCCGAGCTATTTCGCCAATCGCGAGAATGCGAGCTATCACAGCCTCGGCGCCTCGGGCGGAGTGTCGGCGGTGCTGTTTGCGTTCATCCTGGTGCAACCCTGGGCGACGATCCTGGTCTGGTTCGTGCCGATGCCGGCGATCATCTACGCAGTAGCGTATGTGGCCTACTCGTTCTACATGGGGCGCAAGGCTACCGACAATATCAACCACAGCGCGCACCTGTGGGGCGCGGCCTATGGCGTGGCGTTCACCGTCGTCGCCGCGCCGCGTGTGATCGGGGTCTTCCTCGAGCAATTGAGTCATCCGAGTTTTCACCCCTAGTCGCATCGTAATCAAGGAGCAAGGACATGAGCACCGATGTCGCCGTCATCGTTGGCAGCCTGCGCAAAGAATCGTTCAGCCGCCGCGTCGCACATGTGATGATGCAACTCGCACCTGCGCCGCTGGCCTGCGAGATTGTCGAGATCGGCGACTTGCCGCTGTACAACCAGGATCTGGAAACCGACACGCCGCCGACAGCATGGGTGGCATTCCGCGAACGCATGCATCGCGCGCAGGCGCTGCTGTTCGTCACGCCCGAGTACAACCGTTCGGTGCCGGGTGGCCTCAAGAACGCGATCGACGTCGGATCGCGGCCCTATGGCAAAAGTGTGTGGGCGGGCAAGCCCGGTGCGATCGTGAGCTGCTCGCCGGGTGCGATCGGCGGCTTCGGCGCGAACCACCATCTGCGCCAGCCGATGGTGTTTCTCGACGTGCCGATGTTGCAGCGCGAGGCCTACCTGAGCGGCGTCGACAAGCTGTTCGAGGAATCCGGCGCGCTGGTGCCGCGCACGCAGGAATTCCTGGAAAAATACATGCACGCGTTTGCGCAGTGGGTGGCACGCAATCCGGCCTAGGGCCTGTTAAGGGCCTTACCGCTCGTCGGCCGCTCGTCGGGAATAATGCTGCGCCGGCGTCGCGCTCAGCGCCGATTTAGTGATGGCGGCGTATAAGTCCGACGTGTGAACAGGAGAGAGGCCCCATGAAACACTCAATCAAAATCGCTGGCCTCGCTGCGCTGCTGGGTGCGGCTGCTGCGTTGAGTGGCTGCGTCTACGACCCCGCGTACTATCGCCACACGGGCGTGGTCTATTCGGACGGTAATGCGGCTGTCGACTATGACGACAGCTACTCCTACAGCTCGCCGGGCTACTACTATCCGGCTTACTACGGTCCAGCGTATTACGGTTCATATTGGGGACCGTATTACGGTGGTTGGGGCTGGCCATACGTTTCGCTAGGCTTCTACGGGGGCTGGTATGGCCATCATCACAGCTACCATGGGCCGTATCATCCGCACTCGTCGAGTGGGCACGCGTCAGGCGGACACTCGGCACCGTCGCATCACCACTAATTGCGTATGCAAAAAAACCGCGCGGCGAAGGCTGCGCGGTTGATGTGGTTCAGCGAAGCGACGCGTTGATCAGCGACGCTTGTCCCAGCGCTCGTACTGCGCGCGCGTGATGCGTTCGCGGCTCGGAAACGCGACATTGTCGAAATCGTTGGCGAGCGGTGGGTAGGCCTCAGCTTCGTCCGGCGTGATCACGCCGTCGTGGTTGCGATCGAGTTCGGCGAAACTCGGATGCGGGCCGTATTGAACCGGCGCCGGTTGCCCGGATGTCAGCGTGACTTCGCGCCCTTGCGCATCGACGAAGTGCCGGACACTATCGCCACTTTGCGCGTTCTGCGCGCCTGCGCTGAGCGCAAATGCTGACAGTGCGCAGAAAGCGGCGGTACTCAATAGCGTCTTCATGGAAAGCCTCCTTACGATGAATACACGAGAGCGCAGACTTGGACCGATTGTGCGCCGGCGAGTTCTGATCAGTATTAAGGCCGGCTGACCGATGCACAAGCCGTTGAGCCTGCAACAGGCACGCAATCTGCACCTTGCCGCACAGGGCCTGCTTGCGCCAGCGCGCGCATGCGCGACGCGGCGCAGCGTGCTCGCAGCGATCGAGCGCATGCGTCTGCTGCAGATCGACACGATCCATGTCGTCGCGCGCAGTCCGTATCTCGTACTGTTTTCGCGTCTCGGCCAATACGAGCCGCGCTGGCTCGACGAATTGCTCGCGCGCGCGGAGATTTTCGAATGCTGGGCGCATGAGGCCTGCTTCGCGCCGATGCGCGATTTTGCCCTGCACCAGACTGGTCACGGCTTGCGCGAAACGCATTTCGCTCAGAACGGCGCACGGCGCATGCTGCGCGAGCGGCGCGAGAGCATGCAGCGCGTGCTCGAACATGTGCGTGCGAACGGCGGAGCGAAATCGTCCGACTTCGAGGCAACGGAAAAACGCATATCCGGCTGGTGGAGCTGGAAAGACGAGAAGCGCTGCCTCGAAGCCTGGTTCGCGCTCGGCGATCTGATGGTCGCGCGGCGCGAGAATTTCCAGCGCGTCTACGATCTTTCCGAGCGCGTGCTGA
>CAZDWH010000071.1:0-13456 GCA_964509025.1 uncultured Rhodanobacteraceae bacterium | reverse complement strand
CGGCCAGCGGATCCTGCAGCCGCCGGGCAATCGACACCGCGCCGCGCAGCGACACGTCCAGTTCGGGAAATTCCTTCGCCGCGGTTTCCGAGGCGGAATACACCGACGCACCGGCTTCGCTCACGACGATCTTCGCGAGCTTCAATTCCGGATGCTTGCGCATCACCTCGCCGACGAGCTTGTCGGTCTCGCGCGAGGCCGTGCCGTTGCCGATTGAGATCAAGTTCACGCCGAGCGTCTTGCAGCCGGCCGCGAGCTGTGCGATCGACTTGTTCCATTCGTTGCGCGGCTCGTGCGGATAGATCACGCCGGTGGTGAGCACTTTGCCGGTCGCATCGACCGCGGCGATCTTTACGCCCGTGCGGATGCCGGGATCGAGACCGAGCACGACCTTTGCGCCGGCGGGCGCGGCCATCATGAGATCCTTGAGATTGCTGCCGAAGACGCGAATCGCCTCGTCTTCGCCCGCCTCGCGCGCGCGCGCAAACAGGTCGAGCACGAGCTGCAAGTGTAATTTTATACGCCAGGCCTGGCGGCAGGTTTCCTTGAGCCAAAGGTCCGCTGGGCGTCCACGTTCTGCATAGCCGTAATGTGCGGCAACGCGACCCTCGCCCTCGAGGTGGCCCTGATCTGGCTGTGTTGTTGGCTCGAGCTCCAGATCAAGTATGCCTTCGTTGCGCGCGCGGAACAGCGCGAGCAGGCGATGCGACGGTATCGCCTTGATCGCTTCGACGTGGTCGAAGTAGTCGCGATATTTGGCGCCTTCGTTCTCCTTGCCTGCGACGACCTTGGCACGGATCTGCCCGCGCTCCCACAGCCACTCGCGCAGGGAGCCGACGAGCGCCGCGTCTTCGGCGATTTCCTCGAGCACGATCGCACGCGCGCCATCGAGCGCGGCTTTCGCATCAGCGATGTTCTTTTCGGCACTTATGTACGCAGCAGCGAGCGCTTCGGGGGTTTCCGCCGGATTCGCGCGCAGCGCATCGGCCAGTGGCTGCAAGCCCGCTTCGCGCGCAATCTGCGCTTTCGTACGGCGCTTCGGTTTGTACGGCAGATACAAGTCCTCGAGGCGCGCCTTGCTGTCAGCTTCGAGGATCTGCACCTTCAATTCGTCACTGAGCTTGCCCTGCTCGGCGACGCTGGCAAGTACCGCACCGCGGCGCGCTTCAAGTTCGCGCAAATAAACCAGGCGTTCTTCGAGCAGGCGTAGTTGCGTATCGTCGAGACCGCCGGTGACCTCCTTGCGGTAGCGCGCGATGAAAGGCACGGTCGCGCCTTCATCGAGCAATTGCACCGCCGCTACTACTTGCGCGGGTTTGGCGGCGATTTCAAGCGCAATTTTTTGTTCGATATCGAGCATGGATCTGACAACTGGCCTCAATCAATCGGAAGCCGCATTGTAGTGATGAACTACGGCTTGCAATCCAGCGCCTGGTTGTGGTCGCGTCGTGCGCGTTCGGCGCGGACCGAAGATCAAGACAAAATGCACTCGCGGTCGCGCCGCGTTTGCTCAGGGGAATTTTCCGAGCAGGAACGTACCGCCGGCGAACAGGCTGCGATCATGCGCGGCGCGATCGAGATTGCGCGCCACGCCGCAATCGAGCACGACGCGACGCGACAGGTTGTAATTGATCGCGCCGAGCAGCTGATGCGTCGCGCCCGCGCCGCGCTGCGCCGTACCCGACAGCTCGACCGCCACGCCAAAAGTTTCGCCGAGCGGATGCGATAGCGCCGCGGCCCAAGCGCTCTGCCACGATGATGTGCGCGGCTGCTTCAAGGTGTAACGCGTGCCGCCGAAATTCAGATCGAGATGACTCGCGCCGAGATCGACGCTGTAGATGCCGTTGATGAGCCAAGCGGGCTTGCCGATGCCGAGATTGGCGCGTGCCGTCGGCGCCTCCACGCCCGCCTCGATGCCGAATGCGGCGCCCTCGTGCAGGGGGAAGCGCTGCTTCCATTCGAGCAACGTATCGCCGATACCGGACATATGCATGCTGTCGGGCGTGCGCACGCGATCGAACGCATTGCCGCCGAACAGCAGCCCGGAGTCTTCGTTGAACGCATACTTGATTACCCACGGCGCGGTATCGGTACGCGTGCTGTCGGCGCTGCGCACGTGCAGACCACCGGCTTCGAACTCGAACCAGCCCGGCACCGGCAGGTCGGCGGGATTCGAAACCGTCGGACGATACGGTGTGACCGTGGGCTCGGTGGCCTCGTCGTCTGCATGCGCGATGATCGTGCAGAACGCGAGATACGCGGCGGCCGCCACGCAGCGCAGTCGCACGCAGAAAGAAGCAGCAGGCCTAGGCGACGCGACGCGTGCCACGTTTGAGGTGTACCAAAAGCAACGAAATTGCCGCAGGCGTGACGCCGGAAATGCGCATCGCCTGCCCGATCGTTTGCGGCTGACTCTTCTTCAGTTTCTGCATGACCTCGGCCGAGAGACCGCGCACCACGGCGTAATCGAACGCGGAAGGAATTGTCGTGTCCTCGTTGCGGCGCTGGCGTGCGATTTCATCGTTCTGCCGTTCGAGATAGCCCGAATACTTCGCCGCGATTTCGACCTGCTCGGCGACACGCGCATCATCGACCGCGGGACCGAGTCCGGGCACGCGCATCAGCCGCGCGTAATCGAGTTCGGGGCGACGCAACAGGTCGAGCGCATGCGTCTCGCGCGACACCGGCGCGTCGAGCGTAGCGACGACTTCGCGCCCCAGCGCATTGCCGGGCGCTGCCCACAGGCCTCGCAGGCGCTGCGTCTCGCGCGCAACGGCCTCGCGCTTGCGCTCGAACGCTTCGTACCGCGCATCGTCGAGGCTGCCGAGCTCGTGGCCCTGGTCCGACAGGCGCAGATCGGCATTGTCTTCGCGCAGATGCAGGCGATATTCCGCGCGCGAAGTGAACATGCGATACGGCTCGCTCGTGCCGTTGGTGATGAGGTCATCGATCAAGACGCCGATGTACGCCTCGTCGCGACGCGGCGTCCACGGCGCCTGGTCCTGCGCGGCGCGTGCGGCATTGAGTCCCGCGATCAATCCCTGCGCCGCCGCTTCCTCGTAGCCGGTGGTGCCATTGATCTGGCCGGCGAAATACAGGCCTTCGATCGCCTTGGTTTCGAGCGAGGCCTTGAGCCCGCGCGGATCGAAGTAATCGTATTCGATCGCATAACCGGGGCGCGTGATATGCGCGTGCTCGAAGCCCTTGATCGAGCGCACGAGATCGACCTGCACGTCGAACGGCAGTGAGGTCGAGATGCCGTTCGGATAGATCTCGGTCGTGTCGAGGCCTTCGGGTTCGATGAAAATCTGATGCGATGACTTCTCGGCGAAGCGCATCACCTTGTCTTCGATCGACGGGCAATAACGTGGGCCGACGCCTTCGATCACGCCGGTGTACAACGGCGAGCGATCGAGGCCAGCGCGAATGACCTCATGCGTGCGCTCGCTCGTATGCGTGATCCAGCACGGCACCTGGCGCGGATGATCCGCGGCCGAACCCCAGAACGAAAACACCGGCAGCGGCGTGTCGCCGGGCTGTTCCTGCAAGCCGGTGTAGTCGATGCTGCGGCCGTCGATGCGCGGCGGCGTGCCGGTCTTCAGGCGATCAACCGCGAGTGGCAGTTCGCGCATGCGCGCGGCGAGACGCGACGCAGGTGGATCGCCCGCGCGTCCACCCGGATGATTTTCCAGGCCGACGTGAATCTTGCCCGCGAGGAAGGTTCCCGCCGTCAGCACGACGCAGCGCGCATTGAAGGTCAGTCCCATCTGCGTGACGACGCCTGTCACACGCTGGCCGGTCAGCGTCAGATCGTCGACCGCCTGCTGAAAGATGACCAGGTTTTCCTGCGTTTCGAGGCGCCGACGGATATACGCTTTATATAAGGCGCGGTCGGCCTGGCAACGCGTCGCGCGCACCGCCGGCCCCTTCGATGCGTTCAAGATGCGCCACTGGATGCCAGCGCGGTCCGCCGCTTGTGCCATCACGCCGCCGAGCGCGTCGATTTCCTTGACCAGATGCCCCTTGCCGATGCCGCCGATCGCCGGGTTGCAGCTCATCTGGCCGAGCGTTTCGATGTTGTGCGTCAACAACAGGGTGCGCGCGCCAAGACGCGCAGCAGCGAGCGCGGCTTCGGTGCCCGCATGGCCACCGCCGACTACGATGACGTCAAAATTTGTCAGATCTTGCTGCATGAATTTGCACCTGAAGCACCGTCGGTCACTACGCTCGAACTTCCTGTTCCGCCAAATGACCCGCCCTCCGCTCTAGTCAGCGAGCCCTGAGCGCAATTTTACTGGCATTTCAGCTGGTTGCGCAGCAATCCAGAGCATTGCTGCAAGTTGGCACAGAATCTGCATAACGTGAGCTGCACTTCACACAATCGCACAGCATGACGCCGCAGGCGCGCTGATGATTGGGATTACAGGGACCGATCCGCGAATCGCGTGAAGGACGCAGAAGGAGCTAGGGAAGGGATTCCAGTATGAAAGGCTGGCGCCCGGCGGTCTTAGGAACAGGGGGAATCCAAGAGGACCGTATGCCGGGCGCCAGTAACCCAATTCTGCGCTAGCAAGATAGCTCCGAACCTCTCCTACTTCAAGTCTTTCGAGGCTCGCCGCGCACAGTACCTGTTGCGTGGCAACACGTCTGTGACTCATCGCGCATTGTTCGTTCAGCATACCTTGGCGGCAGTCAAATTTGGACGTTTTGCGTCAGCCCGCCTGTCCGGATTCCACAAATAACGACACGCATCGCAAAGTTTGCGCAAACTGGTTCGCACAATTTGCGGTTGGCACGGTCCCTGCTTTTCTTACTGGCGTAAAGGCCAAAACCGTAACCAGGACTATCCAGGGGAACCATCATGATCGCCGAAACCGCCAACACCAATACCACCTTCCTGCGTCATGACCTGATGGTCGAGCTGTTCCGCCTCGAAATGGCGATGGAAGACTCGCAGCGCCAGGGCGCCAACGACGATTCTTTCGATTCTCTGCAGACCAAGCATGCGCGCGTCGCCGATGCGCTGACCAAGCTGGCCAATCTGCACTAAGCGTTCTTGTGCATGCGGGCGCGTCGGGGGGCGCGCTCGTGTGCATCTTCCTCCAAGCAGGCGCGATCTACGCGCCGCAGCGATCCCAGTTCAATCCCGCTCACGCGGGATTTTTTTTGCACACTCGATTCATTGGCGCTGCCTTAGAATGCGCGCATGACCGCGTTCGACGTCGAAAGCTCGCAACCCCTTCCTGCCGCGGCGATCGATATTGCCGCTATTCGCGCCGCTGCGGCACGCATTGCGCCGCATGCGCAGCGCACACCCGTGCTGAGTTCGGGCGGCATCGATGCGCTGAGCGGCGCACGCCTCGCGTTCAAGTGCGAAAACCTACAGCGCGCCGGCGCATTCAAGTTTCGCGGCGCCTGCAATGCGGTGTGGTCGCTGACCGAGGCGCAAGCTGCGCACGGTGTCGTCACGCACTCCTCCGGCAACCACGGTGCGGCGCTCGCCCTCGCCGCGCGCACGCGCGGCATCGCTGCGCACGTGGTCGTGCCGGAAGGCGGCGTGGCGGCAAAGCTCGCGGCGATCGAAGCCTATGGCGCGACCCTGCATCGCTGCGCGCCGACCATGGCCGCACGCGAAGCCACGGCCGAACGCGTACAGCGCGAAACCGGCGCAACGCTCGTGCATCCGTTTACCGATCCGGCAGTCATCGCAGGGCAAGGCACGGCGGCACTCGAACTGATCGATGAGGTCGGCGCACTCGATGCGCTGATCACGCCGGTCGGCGGCGGCGGACTGATCGGCGGCACCGCGACGGCTGCGCACGCGCTGTATCCGGCGATGGAAATCTTCGCCGCCGAGCCAGAAGGCGCGGCGGATGCCTGGGAGTCGCTGCAAAGCGGCATGCGCGTCACGACGCTGACACCACACACGATCAGCGACGGCCTGCGCGGCATCATCGGCGCGATCAATTTCGACCTGCTGCGCGCGCATCGCGTGCGCGTGCTGCGTGTGAGCGATGCGGAAACGATCGCCGCAATGCGTCTGGTATTCGAGCGCATGAAGCTCGTGATCGAACCGTCGTCCGCGACGGCGCTCGCCGCGGTGCTGCGCTATCCGGAATATTTCCGCGGTCGTCGCGTCGGGGTGATTCTTTCTGGTGGCAATATCGATCTGGACGACCTCCCATGGTGCTGAAGAAGTCCGAAGCGCCCGACGCGCGCGAACGTTGTTCCTGGGTCGACGGCGGCAACGCGCTCTACTATCACTATCACGACACCGAATGGGGCGTGCCGCTGCACGACGACACGCAACTGTTCGAATTCCTTGTGCTCGAAGGCGCACAGGCGGGGTTGTCGTGGAGTACGGTGCTGAACAAGCGCGAGGCGTATCGCAAGGCATTCCGCGGTTTCGACGTCGCGCGCGTCGCGCGCATGACCGATGCCGCGCTGGACAAGCTGCTGCTCGATCCCGGCATCATCCGCAACCGGCAAAAAGTATACTCCGCACGCAACAACGCGCGCGCCGCACTGCGCGTGATCGAAGAATGCGGCAGCCTTGACGCCTATTTCTGGTCGTTCGTCGAGGGCAAGCCGATCGTCAACCGCTGGCGCGAGCGCGGCCAGGTGCCCGCGCGCACGGCGCTATCCGACTCGCTTTCGAAAGACCTGCAGAAGCGTGGCTTCAATTTCGTCGGTTCGACCATCATCTACGCGCATATGCAGGCGACCGGGATGGTCAACGACCATTTCGTCGGTTGCTTTCGGCACAAGGAAGTCTGACGTGCCAATCGACAGGCGTGCATTAAAGATCCTGTTCGACACGTATTGGTCTCCTCGTGGTTGGAAATCCGCCGGCGTTCGCGATTGGAGCCCGGATACACCGCCAGATGATCTGGAGACTGCTATTCGTGCGGGCACAATGTTCCGCCAGCGCGTCCTAACGCATGCTGACGCCGTACGTCGCACCTGCGATCTTAGAGACAGCATCTCGCCCGTGCGCGTCGGGCGCGTGTTCCTTTCCAGCCTACTTTCGGGCGACATAGGATTGTGCTCCGCCCTCGGCAGCTATGCTGTTGCGTTGCGCATGCCCATTCATGCCGCATCATTGCAATCTGCGTCTCGATGCGGCATATGCGGTGACTACGAGCAGGGTGGAAGTGACCTGAATGTTTTGAATTTTGAGCGACACAAGTGGGGCGGTGTACGGCACGAACAACCTTCCTATATGGCGTTTGATCTCGAACGCTTTACTGTCGAAGCACCGGATGACGCGCCACCTGTTGACCTTCCTTTCCTGACACGGCTAGTAGACGCTATCGATTCAATGCCAGCGGCATCAAAACTCGCAGACTTGGTTCGTGCACTGAAACCCTATATCGCAGGTAATGATGCTCAGAGACGTTCTATCGTTTCGATTCTTGGGTATGCGGGAGTACTCCGTATTCCCGATCATGACGGATTCTTCCGATCTTTCACCGAAGCGCCCAACAGGCGAGAGACCCCTTGGCACAAAGACGATTGGCCCTACCCTATTCGCTGGTGGCGCGGCGGCCATGGGGTGGACGAAGAAGCTATGGAATTCTGGTTCGGTCTAGCGCCGAGATCCGCGTAGGCGTTCGACCGAAAATGAGGCGATCTCGCCGCCATTGCGCCGCCGCGGCTGCCCCGGCTCTGGCGCAAATGCATGTGCATAGATCACCTCGTATGTCGCTGGCAGCACGCCTTCGCTGCGATGCGCCTCATAGGCATCAGCGACCGCGCGCAGACGCGTGCGTGCAGTGAGCCCGCGCCCCCGACGCGCTTCGGCATTGGTCGCGCCGATCGCCTTGAGTTCGCGCATCAAGGCAAACGCGTCGCTGTAGGTCAGCGTGAAGTGCTCCGCATCGAGCACCGGATCGCGGAAGCCCGCATGCACGAGTGCATCGCCGATGCGCGCGATATCGGCAAACGCGCTGACATGTGGCGCGCGGTCGACCGCAGCCCAGGCGCCGCGCAACTCGTGCAGCGTGTCGGGGCCGAAGGTCGAGAATGTGAAATAACCACCGGGCTTGAGCACGCGGCGGAATTCATCGAACAGGGACGGCAGATCGTCGATCCACTGCAGGCATAGATTCGAGAACAGCACGTCGACGCTCGCGTCGGCCAGCGGCAGCGCGCGCGCATCCGCGTTGACGCGCTGGATCGGACGCAGCCAGGCGGGCTTGATCAAACGCAGCATCGGCGCGGCAAGATCGAGCGCGACGACCTGTGCAGATTTCCAGCGCGCGCGCATCGCCAGCGCGGCACGGCCGGGCCCGCAGCCGAGATCGAGCACGCGCGTCGGCGCGGTCGTCACATAGTCGAGGCGTTCGAGCAGGCGTTGCTCGACCTCGTGTTGCAGCACGGCGTGCGCGTCGTAAGTTTGCGCGGCGCGCGCGAAAGCGCGCTGCACATGATGCGTGTCGAATGGCGGACTCATGCGTGCGCGCTCCGCTGCGCGAAATCGCCAATCGCCCGCGCGACTTCGACCGCGTGACCGATGAACGGCGCATGTCCGCTGGGCATTTCCACAAATTCGCCTTTTCCACTTTGTTCGCTCGCCCAGCGCATCGCCGCCGGTGGCACGAGCCGATCGCGCCGCCCGGCGATCCACAGGTTTGGCACGGCAAGCTCGCGCAGGCGCGCGCGTAGATCGGCAGTTTCCAGCAGCTGCAGTCCCGCCTGCAGTGCCGCCATGCGCGGCTCGCCGCGCGCGAACACGCGCGTCTTGAGATCACGCAGTTCGGACTGCGCATGCGCCGAACCGAGCGTTTCGAGCGCGAGGAAGCGTTCGATCGTTTCGCGATAGCGTGCGCGCAGGCCGGCGCCGAACTGCTCGAACACTTCGAGCGCGACGCCGTGCGGCCAATCAGGTGCGATGACGAAGCGCGGCGATGCGGCGATCAGCACCAGGCCGCGCGGCTGCGCCGACGTATCGAGCGCGGCTTGCAACGCGACGAGTCCCCCGAGCGACCAACCAATCCAGAGCGCATTGCGCGGAACGGCAGCGCCGATGCGTGCGGCCCACGTATCGGCATTCATCGGAACAGCATCATCCGCGCTATAACCATGTCCCGGCAGATCGATAAGATGCAACCGAAAATTCGTCGCGAGTAATTCGGTTAGCGGTGCGAAGATTCCGCCGTGCATCGCCCAGCCGTGCAGCAGCACGAGATCGGGACCGTTACCCATTTGTTCCACATGCAGCGTCATCGCGTCGAACCCTTGCGCTGCTTCGCGCGCGCGTGCGTGCGTGCCGGCAGCTGCGCGCGCGTCACCGCGCGTGCGAGTGCGTTCAACAGGCCTTCGACTTCGGCCTCCTCATGCACGGCACTCAGCGTCACGCGCAGACGCGCCTGGCTCTGCGCGACCGTCGGCGGGCGAATCGCCGGCACGAAATAGCCCAGCGTTTCGAGATGCTTCGAGGCGTCGAGTGCCGCGCGGCTCTCGCCGACGAGCACCGGCTGGATCGGCGTGCGCGATTCCAACAACGTGATGCCGCGTTCGGTCGCGCCATCGAGGAAATGCGCGATCAGTCGTTGTAGTTTTGCGCGTCGCCAGTCCTCGAAGCGCGCAATATCGATCGCCGCGCTCGTCGCCGCGGCAAGCGCGGGCGGCATCGCGGTCGTATAGATGTGTGTGCGTGCGAACTGCACGAGGCCGTCGATCAGTGCCGCACTGCCTGCAACGAAGGCGCCGGCAACGCCAAGCGCCTTGCCCAACGTGGCCATCAGAACCGGCGCATCGCTCTGTGCGAGCCCGGCTTCGACTAGTGAACCCGCGCCTTCGTTGCCGAGTACGCCAAGTCCATGCGCATCGTCGACCATCAGCGTCGCGTGCTGCTGCTTGCACAACTTCGCCAATTGCGCGAGCGGCGCGATATCGCCATCCATGCTGAACACGCCATCGGTCGCGAGCAAGGCCGCAGCTTCGGGCCGGCTCGCGAGTTGGCGCTGCGCGCTGGTGACATCGACGTGCACGTAGCGCTTCAATTCGCAGCCCGCAAGCTTCGCGCCATCGAGCAGACAGGCGTGATTGAGCTTGTCCTGTACACACACGTCATTCTCGCCGAGCAACGCCTGCATCACGCCGAGATTCGCCATATAGCCGGTCGAAAACAGCAGCGCGCGCTCGCGCCCGGTCCAGCGCGCGAGTTTGGCTTCGAGCGCGACGTGCTCTTCGCGATGTCCGCCGAGCAGATGCGCCGCGGTCGCGCCGACGCCCCACTGTTGCGCCGCGCGGATCAGCGCCT
Organism: uncultured Rhodanobacteraceae bacterium; assembly: GCA_964509025.1. GTDB lineage: Bacteria > Pseudomonadota > Gammaproteobacteria > Xanthomonadales > Rhodanobacteraceae > Rudaea. Next base: position 3,189 of record CAZDWH010000071.1, on the reverse strand, counting down.
CGCGCAGCGCCGGGTGTTGTGCGAGGCCGAGATAATCATTGCTTGCGAAATTGTGCAGCGCCTTGCCGTCAATGACGATGTGCGTGCCATCGACCGACTCGGCCGTGCGCAGGCGGCGCAGCAAATCTTCGCGCGCGCGTGCGGCCTGCGCGTGTTCGAGGCGTTCTAGAATATCCGGACGAGTCATGCTTCTACCGTAGAGGCGCGATTAATCGCACCCGGCTTGTTCGCTTTCATAGCAGAAAGCGGATTCGATAAATCGAACCCCTACGAATTGAGTCTCTAAGCCGCCTCGATGATATCCGCATGCACCGTCGTCGCATGCGCATCGTATGCGAGATCGAGCCGCATCGCATGGATGTCGAGCCGCGCGAACAACGCCTGATCGTGCTCGACGTCGGGATTGCCGGTCGTTAGCAGCTTCTCGCCGTAGAAAATCGAGTTCGCCCCTGCGAAGAAACACAGTGCCTGCAACTCGTCGCTCATCTCGGCGCGACCCGCGGACAGGCGCACCATCGAGCGCGGCATCAGGATGCGCGCGACCGCGATCGTGCGCACGAACTCGAACGGGTCGAGCAGCGCCGTACCGTTCAGCGGCGTGCCAGCGACCTGCACGAGGCGATTGATCGGTACCGATTGCGGATGCTCCGGCAGATTCGCCAGCGTGCGCAACAGTCCCGCGCGCTGCTCGCGCGATTCGCCCATGCCGACGATGCCACCGCAGCAGGTTTTCATGCCGGCCGCGCGCACGTTGTCGAGCGTGTCGAGGCGATCCTGGTATTCGCGCGTATGGATGATCTCGCCGTAGAACTCGGGCGCGCTGTCGAGATTGTGATTGTAGTAATCGAGTCCAGCCGATTTCAGGGACTGTGCCTGCGGCGCACTGAGCATGCCCAGCGTCGCACAGGTTTCCATGCCGAGCGCGCGCACCGCGCCGACCATCTCGGCGACCTTCTCGACATCGCGATCCTTCGGCGAGCGCCATGCGGCGCCCATGCAGAAGCGCGTCGCGCCGGCCGCCTTGGCCTGCTTCGCCTTCTCGACGACGGCATCGAGCGGCATCAGCTTTTCCGCCTTCACGCCGGTCGCATAACGCGCGCTCTGCGGACAGTAGGCGCAATCCTCGGGGCAGCCGCCGGTCTTGATCGACAGCAGGGTCGACACTTGCACGGCATTCGCATCGTGGTGCGCACGATGCACGTCATGAGCGCGTGCGAGCAGATCGTTGAACGGCAGCGCGAACAGGGCGAGTACCTCGGCGCGGCTGACTTTTTCTGACACGGATGCACTCGCCGACTGCGCCGGCTGACGGGAAGTGACGGAAACGGCTGACATGATTGCGGGAGGTTCGAGAGTAAACTTGGGTGCGGTGCGGATAGGCCACAGTTTGGATAGGCTAGGAATGGCTGTCAACTTGAAACTGCCTTCGCTGGTTGACGGTCTCCGGCGGCATGCTCAACAGGCGTTGCTGCCGCCGCGCTGCCTGATCTGTGCGCAGCGCAGCGACACCGCACGCGATCTGTGTGCCGCCTGCCGCGCCGATTTCCATGCGAACGATCGCTGCTGCGCACGTTGCGCCCTGCCACTTGCCGTGCCGGCTGCGCTCTGCGGCGAATGCCTCAAGCGCGAGCCGCCGTTCGATGCGGCGTTCGTACCCTATGTCTATGGTCATCCGCTCGATCATCTGCTGACCCAGCTCAAGTTCGGGCATAGCCTTGCGGCGGGGCGTGTCGTTGCCGAGCTGTGGCTCGATGCGCTGCGCCCGGCGCTAGCCAACGGCGTCGTGGCCGGGTTGCCTGCGGTCGTGATACCCGTGCCGCTGCATGCACAGCGTCTGCGCGAACGCGGCTACAACCAGGCGCTGGAACTCGCGCGGCCACTCGCCAAGACATTCGGGCTCGCGCTCGCGCCCGATCTGCTCGCGCGCATGCGCGCGACGCCGGCACAGGCCGAACTCGATGCCAAGACGCGGCGCAAGAATCTGCGCGGGGCGTTCGAGTTTCAGCTGCCGTCGGGCCAGCCCGACCCACCCGCTTCCGCCGTGCTGCTCGACGATGTGATGACCACGGGCGCAACACTTGCGGAATGCGCACGCGTGCTCAAGCGTGCAGGCGTCGCGCGGATCGAAGTCTGGGCCTTCGCTCGCGCACCGCGACGGCACTGATTCGACCCGCCGCACCGGGCGCAGTCCAAACGTCCGTTTCGGTGCGCTGCAACGTAATCCGGCCGGATATACAGTTATACTCAGCCCAGCCGTTCGTGGGACCCCCACTGTTTCTTATCCAAAGCCTGTTCCGAGGGAGAGCTGCATGTTGCAACAATATGGTTACTGGATCGCCCCAGTCTGCGCGCTGCTGGCGATCGTTTATGGCGTCTGGTCGCGCAGCTGGATCATGGCCAAGCCGGCCGGCAATGAGCGCATGCAGCAGATCGCCGCGGCGATCCAGGAAGGCGCCCAAGCCTATCTGAATCGTCAGTACACGACGATTGGCGCGGTCGGCGTGGTGCTGTTCGTGGTGATCGGCTTTGCGCTGGGCTGGCCGACCGCGATCGGCTTTGCGATCGGCGCGATTCTCTCGGGCGCCGCCGGTTTCATCGGCATGAATGTCTCGGTCGCCTCGAACGTGCGCACGGCCGAAGCCGCGCGCTCGGGTCTCGCCGCTGCGCTCGACGTTGCCTTCCGCGGCGGCGCGATCACCGGCATGCTGGTCGTCGGCCTCGGCTTGCTCGGCGTCGCCGGTTACTACATGGCACTGCTGCACTTTGGCTTTGACTCGACCCATGCGCTGCACGCGCTGGTCGGTCTCGCCTTCGGCTCGTCGCTGATCTCGATCTTCGCGCGTCTCGGCGGCGGCATCTTTACCAAGGGCGCCGACGTCGGCGCCGACCTCGTCGGCAAGGTCGAAGCGGGCATTCCGGAAGACGATCCGCGCAACCCCGCGGTGATCGCGGACAACGTCGGCGACAACGTCGGCGACTGCGCCGGCATGGCGGCCGACCTGTTCGAGACCTATGCAGTCACGCTCGTCGCGACGATGCTGCTCGGCGGCGTGCTCGTCAACGAACTCGGTGCGAATGGCGTGCTGTATCCGCTCGTGCTCGGCGGCGTGTCGATCGTCGCTTCGATCATCGGTACCTTCTTCGTCAAGACCAAGCCCGGCGCGAAGATCATGAACGCGCTCTACGTTG
>CAZDWH010000070.1:0-13653 GCA_964509025.1 uncultured Rhodanobacteraceae bacterium | reverse complement strand
AACGTTACCGGGTACTGGATTTTTCTCTCGCTCGGGCGCGCGGGTCGTCAGTAAGTCGCGTTGTATGCCGAGCGCAGTCGCGAAGGATTTCGTGCACACCCGATGCGCTTCTGGTACGGTGATCTGCGCATCGCGAGTGTGGAGAAACTCGCCGGCACCGAGAGCGTGTTTCGCCCACACATCCGGCGCGCGCTGCAGGCGATCGAGTCCGGCAAGACCGCGACCGCGTTGATCGACGTGCCGCCGCGGCTCGCGGCGCATGGGCAAAAACCCGTGACCTTGCTCGATCTGCCAGCGAGCCTGCCGAACGGCCTGATCAAGCTCGCACGATCCTGTCATGTGCCGCTAGTGCCGTTCTGGACCGAGTTCGATTTCGAGCGCGGCACGCGCACGCTGACGATCGGCGAGCCGATCGATGCCAAGGATGCGGACGCGCTGCAGAAATTCGCGGATATTCTGACGCAGCAGATTCGCCGCACACCCGAGGCCTGGTATTTCTGGGGCGAACTGGCGCACTGGATCGAAGACGCGGCGCCGCTGCATGCCGCGACGGACGCATCCCCGGAAAATACCGCCTAGACGTTGTAGCCCTTGTACAAGGTATTGTGCGCCGGCCGTTTTTCGTCCTCGGGACGCTCGGTTGTATAATAGTATAAAGCGAGCGATTGACGGTTGATGCTGGGTGGCGCGGCCCACGGATTCGGATGGCCGTGGAAGGTGTCCGAGCGCGTTGTGAACAGCACAGCGCGATTGAACAGCGGTTCGACGCGGCGCACGAGCTGGGTGCCGTCGGTGCTCCACAACTCGAGCTCGCCGCCGTATTCCGGACGCCAGTCCGGCGTGAGATAGAGCAGCAGATTCAGACGCCGATGCGCGTGAATCTGCGGATGCCAATTGAAATCCGCGTGCACGCCGAGCACGCCGCCGTGCCGCGTCAGATGCATACCGCCGCCGAGCAGGTGCGGATCAGTCAGCAGATGCTGCACGCCCGTAAGTTTTTCGAGGACGTGCACGAAGGCCGACGAATTCATGTCGCGCAGCGCATCGCGAATCGGTTTCGGAAACTTCGTCTCGTCGCCGCAGCCGAGCTTCACTTCGAGCCCGGGCGCAGCGTAGTGGTCCCAGGCAACGTCGTCGTCCGGGCCCGGGAACACCGCTGCGAGTTCGCGCGCGACCGCGACGGGCAGGAACTCGTCGATCACGATGTGCGGATACGGCTGCGCCGCGCGGAACGCCTGGGCCTGCGTCGCGGCGATTTCATTCAGCCGCGCGGTGTCGAAAACATAGGGCATCGATGGTAGAGCCTTGAACGTGAGCCTCGCGCGCGGGTCGCGCGCCGCCGCGAGTTGAGCGCATAATACCAGCCCGCATCGCACGGACGAGAGAACAACATGACCAAGCGCGTTGCCGTACTCGGTGGTGTCCGCATTCCGTTCTGCCGCAACAATACGGCCTATGCCGACGTCGGCAATTTCGGCATGGCGGTGAAGACGCTCGGCGCGCTGGTCGAGAAGTACGATCTGCACGGGGTTGAACTCGGCGATGTCGCATTCGGCGCGGTGATCCGCCTCGCCGCCGACTGGAATCTCGCGCGCGAAGCAGTGCTTTCGTCAGGCCTATCGCCGCTCACACCTGCGATCACGACCGCGCGCGCCTGTGGCACCTCGCTCGACAACGCGATCATCATCGCCAACAAGATCGCCGCGGGGCAGATCGACGCCGGCATCGCTGGTGGCAGCGACACCACGAGCGACGTACCGATCGTGTACAGCCGCGCGATGCAGCAGCGCCTGCTCGCGGTCAATCGCGCCAAGGATGTCGGCGACAAATTGAAGGCCGCGGTGCACGGATTCTCGTTCGGCGAATTGAAGCCAAGCTTCCCCGGCGTGGCCGAACCGCGCACTGGCATGTCGATGGGTGAGCACTGCGAGCTGATGGCGAAGGAATGGAAGATCACGCGCCAGGCGCAGGACGAACTCGCGCTCGCGAGCCATATGAAAGGCGCCGCTGCGTATGAGCGTGGCTTCTACAAGGATCTGGTCGTGCCGTTCCGCGGACTCGAGCGCGACGGCTTCCTGCGTCCCGACACCACGCTCGAGAAACTCGCGGCGCTCAAGCCGGCATTCGACAAGACCTCGGGTGAAGGCACATTGACCGCGGGCAATTCGACCGGCCTCTCCGACGGCGCTTCCGCCGTGCTGCTTGCGAGCGAGGAATGGGCCGCAGCGCGTGGCATCAAGCCGAAGGCGTTCTTCACTCACGCCAAAGTTGCCGCGGTCGATTTCGTGCGCGGCGAGGGTCTGCTGATGGCGCCGACGATCGCGGTACCGCGCATGCTCGCCGACGCCAGACTCACGCTGCAGGATTTCGACTACTATGAAATCCACGAAGCCTTCGCCGCGCAGGTGCTGTGCACGCTGCGCGCGTGGGAGAGTGCCGACTACTGCAAGAATCGCTTGGGACTCGACAAGCCGCTAGGCAGCATCGATCCGGCCAAGCTCAACGTGAACGGATCGAGCCTCGCGCTCGGCCATCCGTTTGCCGCGACCGGCACGCGCATCGTCGCGACGCTGGCGAAGATGCTCGAAGAAAAAGGCTCCGGCCGCGGACTGATTTCGATCTGCACGGCGGGTGGGATGGGCGTGACGGCGATACTCGAGCGGCCGTAGCGGACTGAATCAACTGCGTCTAGTCGAAGTGCGGGCCGCGGTCTTGCGCGGACGCTTGGCGGACGGACTCGTCTTGCTGCTTCGCTTGGCTTTTGCAACGGCGATCGCCTCGGTCGCGAACGCTGCCAGCCGCTCCTGATCATCGAGCACTTCCGCTGGCACCTCGAACAGCCTCGTGCTTTGCATTCGTCCTTGTTTCTCGTAGGCGAAACACTTGGCGCCGAGCTTTTCATAGGTGGGCCGGCTGCGATCATCGGTGGTAAAGAACAAGGTGCCATCCATGATCATGCCGAAGAAGACAGCGCCGGACCGTAGGCCGGTGCCGCCGAAGAAGGGGCCGGATGAAAGCTCCGGAATATCGCACAGCTGATCCAATACGAAGGCTTTGAACTCGTTGCTGGAAACGCCCATCGACAGCCTCAATTTGCTGAATATCGGGTTGTGGCGCTCAAACCTCGCTGCGAGGGGAGCACAGATTGCCAAGCGAGACTACATGATGGAAACCAACCCCGCCCCGAACGCCGTGACAATGCGCGTGTAGATCGTCTTGAGCGGCAGATCGACTTCGGGGAAGTCGCCGACATCGACATAGCAGGTGTGGAATTTCGCATCGCCTGGACGCGGCGGCGGCGTGCATGCGGCAACGTCGTCGGGATCGAATTCGTAGCTCGTTGCGTAGCGGAACGGCCAGAAATCGAAGATCGGCAGCGCGGCGGAAATGTTCGCGATCGCGTTGCTGAGTTTGCCGAACAGCGGCACATGTTCGCGCTTGGCGATGGTCCAGGCATTCTCCGGTGCCGTATCGCGCAGGATCGATTCACGCAGGCGCGCGGCGAAGGCGCGGTCGTAGACGATGAAGCCGGTTTCGGTGTTGTGCTCCTCCGAGCGCGGATCGAGGTTATGCGAACCGATCACCGCGATCGCGCCGTCGATGACGAAGGATTTCGCATGCAGCCCGAGGCGCACGCCCGCGTGCTTGAGTGGCGCGCTCGAATATCTCGCGCGGCGCCTGGGTTGCGTGGACGTGGCACGCAGGTCGCTGCCGAGGCTCGCATAGTCGGCAATCACTTCGTCCGCTTCGTCGGCAAACGGTTTGAACTCGTGGATCTCGAAGCCGAGCTTGAGGTAGCGCTTCTTGTACTTGTACGACAGCGCGTAGACGTAGAACGCGTCCGTCGCGGCGAGCGAATTGGTCGAAACGATCACGCGCGGCGCAGGCGGGTGTGCATGCAGTTCGGCGAACAGCGCGCGCGCTTGTTTGCTCAGCACGAGATATGGCGTCTGCAGCACGACCTCTTCGCGCGTCGAACGCAGCAGGGTCATCAGCTGCCGCGTCGATTCGTGCACGCCGAATGGCTTTTGCGGCGTCGGTTTGCCCGGAGCATCGGCGAAGTAGTCGATGCGCCCTACGCGCAGCGCCGCACCCGCAAACTGTGTCCGCAAGGCGTCGATATCGTCAGCCTGACGCGACAAGGCCTCGACTCGCATCGGGTTGCGGTAGCCATGCGTCACGTATGCCGGCGCGCGGATGCCGCCGGCGAGAATATCGTGCGCGACATCGGTCAGGCGGGTCAGCGGCACCGTGTGCGGATCGTTCCAGAACAGGTCGAATCGCACGCGCATGCGTGCGCCGACCGGGCCGACAGCGAGCACGTCGCGGTCGCGGTAGTCGAAAGTCTCGTCCCAGTCGTAATAGCGGTTCTCATAATTGCGCCCGCCGACGATGCCGATGCTGTCGTCGACGAGCAGCATCTTGTCGTGCATGCGCTGGTTGAAGCGCCAGAAGCAGCACAGGAGTCCCGCGGCGAATTCGAGCGGCGGCGTCGCGGCCTTGTGGAATGCCGGGTTGTACACGCGCAACTCGAAGTTCGCGTGCGCACGCGCGAGCGCCGCGAGCAGGTGCGTATTCTCGGTCGAGAACAATTGGTCGGCGATCACGCGCACCTTGACACCGCGGCGCGCGGCCTTCACCAGTTCGTCGAGGATCAGGCTGCCGGCGTCGTCGTCCTGGAAGATGAAGGTCTGCACCTCTATGCTGCGCCGCGCGCTACGGATCAGATGCACACGCAACATCAGCGCATCGGCTCCGCGTTCGAGCAGGTTGACGTAATGTACCGGCGCGTCGGGCGTCGACTGCGCAAGCGCCTGCGCGGCGAGATCGTGCCAGGGCGAAGCGAGCGCGCAGCGATCCTCGCGCTCGGCCGCGCAATCGAGCGCGTGTTCCTGCGCTGCCGCCGCGGTCGCGCCCGCACGGCGCGCATGCAGCGGATCGAGCGCGCAGCCGGACGCAAGCCATGCAAACGCCAGCACAAATAGGCCGCGCAGCGCATGATTGCGTGGCGCCGCCGCCGTGTTCACCGCTTGCGCTCCGCGTCGCGCAGATAGATTGCGAAACTCAGTTCGACCTTGTCCGACAGCGTGCCGTGGCGCGAGCGCATGCCGAACTCGCTGCGCCGGATCGTGCCGCTCGCCTCGACCGGACAATTGTCGCCGCTCGTAGCCGGGCAATCCGGCGCTTCGAGTTCGAGACGTACCTTTTTGGTGATGCCACGCAGGGTGAGCATGCCCTCGATCTCGCCGCCCGACTGCAGGCGCCGCAGCGGAATCGCCTCGGACACGAACTCGATCGTCGGATAGTGCTGCGCGTCGAAAAATTCCGGCGACTTGACCCAATCCTCATGACCCTTGTTGCGCATCGACACGCTGTTCGTATCGATGCGCGCGTCGACCGTCGCACTGTTGCGGAAATGATCGATCGCGAGCGTGCCCTGCACGCGGTTGAAACGGCCGTGCACGCCGACCAGCCACAACACCTTCACTTCGAAGTCGACGCGCGAGCGCGCGCTGTCGAGCGCGAGCGTCTGCACGCGCGGTGGGTCCGCGCGCGCGCAGGTACACGCGAGCGCAAACAACAAGGCCAGACCAAGACGGGCGCTGGGCATCAGGAGTCCTGCGGCAGCTCTAACCGTATATCCCGCATGGACGCGGGATGCGTGCATGCCAAATTAACGCAATGCCGCTTACGGTGCCCAGAACGCCTTCAACTTGCCGGCGCCGGGCTCGATCACGCCGTCGTCATGGTCGATCCACACGACGCCGCCCGGCGGGATGCCGCGGAAATCGCCCGATTGCCCGGTCGCAAGCAGGGCAGCGAGCGTCTCGAAGCCCGGGTTGTGGCCGACCAGCAGCAGATGGTCGACATCGCTGTGCTCGTCGATCAGGGCGACGAGTTCGCCCGCGGTCGCCTCGAAAATGCGCGGCTCGATCGTTGCCTCGATCTTGCCGAGTGCGTGCTGCAGTGTCTCGCGTGCGCGCCGCGCGGGCGAACACAGGATGCGCGCGGGCAGGGTCGGATGCGACTTGAGCCAGGCGCCGGCGCCTTCGGCTTCGGCTACACCGCGCGCGGACAGCGGTCGGTCGATATCTTCCTGGCCGCGTGTCGCGGGTTCGGCGTGCGCATGGCGCAAGAGGATCAAAGCCTTCGTCATCATCAGCTCCTGCGCTGCAGCTTCAAGTTTGTCGAGAGTAGTACGCGGCGCAGCGTTTAATCCAGCTTCTTCAGCCAGCGCAGCATCTTCTCCCAATCCTCCTGGTGCGAGCGGATCGCTTCGCTGGAGTAATCGAAGATGCTTTTGCCGAGTCCGCTCATCAGCACATAGCCCTGCGAATCGCGAATCTGCGCGACGATCGGGAACGGCAGCCCCTTCATCTCGTCGAGTGCTTGATGCGAGGCATTGGTCCACGGCTTCAGGCGATTGGCTACGATGCCGACTGCGACCTTGCCGCGTTTGATGCGGCCGAGCTGGGCGATGCCCTGGATGAAATGTTCGCTCGCTTCGAGATCGAAACGCGAGGGCAGCACCGGAATCACCAGCGCATCGAGATCGTCGAGAAACGCGTCGACATCGCTCGGCCGGATCGCCGCCGGCGCGTCTATCACCACACGCTGCGTACCCTTGGGCACGTGCGAGCGCCAGTCCGAGCGCGTGCCATTGACCGGCAGCACCGGATGCGCGAAACCGGCGCGTTTCTCGCACCAATGCTGGCTCGAACCCTGGCGGTCGGTATCGACCAGCACGGTGTTCTTGCCGTCGGCCGCGTAGTACGCCGCGAGATTGGTTGCGATGGTCGACTTGCCGCAACCGCCCTTGGAATTGGCTACCAGGATCTTCAGCATCCGCGTGAACTCCCCAAGCCGCGCCAGGCGCGAGAAGGGTCAAGAGTACACTTGTATAGTACGCGAAGTGAAGCCCGGCACCGGGCCGGGCCCGATTCAATCCGGTCGATTCAATGCTGCGCCGCCGGCGCCTGCAGCGGATCGGGCGCCTTCGGCTGCGGGGCCTGCCAGCCGCCGGGTGGGTCGGTGTGGATGTTCTGTTCGCGCAGCAGCGCCGGCACGGCAGCCAGCTCGTTCTGCTCGCTGCCGAGCAGGCGGATATAGCTTTCGGCCAGGGCCGGCTCGCGGTTGAAGCGTACCGTCAATTCGAGGAACTGTTCGCGCTGCCAGGCCGCCGAACGCTGGCGCGCGCCCATCACTTCGCGCTCCGTGCCGCTGACGAAGTGATCCTCGATTGCAAAGCCGACACTCTGCGAGATGAAAGTGCCGCTGGTCTCGAGTTTCTTCGCCACGTTCAAACAATCGGCGGTGAGACCCGCTTCCTTGGCCATGTCGACCGAACTGCAGAACTTGCCGAGCTGCTTGAGCTCGCCCGGCAACATCGCGCTCGCCATGCTCGAGGCGAAATTGACGCGCGCGCCCTGCGTACTCATGCCCTGGCGCGTGATGATCTCGGGCACCGGCATGCTTTCGAGCGCGTGATACAGCGCGACCACGTCGGCGGCCCAGTAATCGTCGTAGCGTGGCGCCAGTGCCATGCGCGCGACGATCGCTTGCGCTTTGACCGGATTGCCTTCGGCCGGGAACGTGCGCAGCCACACTGCGGCGTTGTCGGCATCGGTTTTCTGCAGCGTCGCCAGCGCCGCCACATCGGCGCAGCCGGGTTTTGTCATGCACGGATTCGACGCGGCGACCCAGAGCACGAACGGATCGTTCGGCGCGAACTGCTGAGCGCGCTTGATCAAGCCCGGTGGCTTTTTCAATTCCGAGCGCGCCGGATTGTTTTGATCCGGCGCCGCGATCTGCGCCGCCGCGGCGAGCTTGCGTCCGTCTGCGCCGAGCACGAGCAGATTGATCAAATCGTGGCGGAAGACGGTGAGGATTTCTTCGTCCGTGCGCTGCGCGGGAGGAGCGGATGCCGCTGGTGCGGCATCCGCTGGCGCGGGAGCCGGTGTTTCCGCCGGGGCGGGCGCGGTCGTGCCGGATTGCTCGGGCGGACTTGACGGCGGCGCGGTCTGCGCCGTCGCCGCAGGCGTGGGCACGAAAAGAATCGCGGCACACGCAAGCGCCAAAATCGTCTTGTGGGACATTGCAGTTACCACGAGATAAAGGGGCCGAGAGTGTAGCCGCAGCGCGCGTGAGCCGCAGCTTAATGCGCGGCGGGTGGCGGCGCGGTGCGATTCGTCGCCGGTGATGCCGCGATCGCACGTTGACGCTCTTTCGCCGCACGCTCCTCCTCCTCGCGCAGGCGTTCGGGCGAGAACGGCGATCGTGTGTCGACCCAATCCCCCGGCGGCGAGAGCGACTTGTGCGCGCGTACCAGCGCTTGTCTAGTCGCTTCCATCTCGCTGCCTGTTTCTATCTGATCGGTGATATATGCGCGCATTGCCCGCACATTTTCCGCGATGAGGGTCTGATCGGTGACTGCATTATCCGTGCCCTCGTACATCTCTTTCTGCAAATTTATATACTGCTGGAATAGCCAGTCCTGCCCGCGGGCGTAGCGCACGTCATCGTCCTTGTAGGTACGTGAGGCGCGCAGCACGACAAAGCCCATGAGCGTATCGAGATACGTGCTGCCATGCCGCGCCAGCATGCTGCCGATGGCGTCGCACTGTTCTGCGTGCGCGGTGTTCTTGCCGCTGACCGGGTCGACACGACACAGGTTGATCAATGCTTGATATCCATGACTGGGCAATGCGTTGACCTCGGCCATAGCGGTCACATAGGGCATGAGGTCTTTCATTGCGACCACACTCGGATCAGCAAAGGCGTAGAACTGCGCAGGCAGCGGATAGCGCAGGTGCACATCGACAAGCGCACGCAGCAGATCGGCGCGATGATCGTTGAAGCGCGTGCTGGCGGCCATATGTGCCAGTGCGCCGTCGAGGGCGGTTTGATCTTTGCTCCCATTGACGCGTTGTAGCGACCAAAGCCAGACCGCGGCGTTGTCCGATTCCAGGCGTTCGAGCGCCTTCAGCGCCGCGTCGTGCTCGCGTCCCGCGTTGCCCGATGCGAGCAGCGCTATCCACTGCACCAATACATCTTCCGGCGACGCGGCTGTCGCCTGATGCAGAAGATCCACGGATCCCGGCTTCTGCGGCTCACCCGCCAGCAATCGTGACAGCGCCCAATCATGCGGGCTGGCGCCGCGCGATAGCGATGCGATCATCTCCTGGCGGTGCGAGCGATAGATCTCTGCGGTTTTCTCCGCAGCCGGATCAATCGTCTCGGCTTGTGCGTCGGCGGAAACAGCCACCCCGGACGCCGGAGGATTCGCGGGAGTCGACGTATCCGCCGCCCGGGCAACGGGCAGCGCGGCCAAGGTGAAGGCCAGGAGCATCAAAATCGGCACACGCATATCCGAACTCCTTGTCGACGCGCATGCAGCGTATGCAAACGTGTCTTGCGAATCAACGCGATGAAGCGGGCTCTCTGGCCTGCTATGCAAACGTGCGCTTCAAAAACTCCGGCTGCGCCAGCGCCGCGCGATGCGTATCGAGGTTGTAGTACTCGGTCGCGAACGGCTTGGCCGCGGCGTCGGCTTCGCGGAAGGCATCGAGCGCGCCGCGCTTGCGCGCGAGCGTGGCGCTCCACCAGCCGGTCGGATAGCACGGCTGCGGGAAGCACAGCGTGCGCAGCGATTCGAAACCGGCCGTCGTCATCGCGTTGCGGATATCCAGCAACAGCGGCAGATGCGCGAGCGGCGATTCCGACTGTTGCACGAGGATGCCGTCGGGCTTGAGCGCGCGCAGGCACGCGGCGTAGAACGCCGCATTGAACAGGCCTTCGGCCGGGCCGATCGGATCGGTCGAGTCGATGATGATGATGTCGAGCGATTCGGGCTTGGCTTCGGCCATCCATTTGATGCCGTCGATCCACAGCAGCTTGGCGCGCGGGTCGTTGTTCGACTCGCACAGCTCGGGGAAATAGATTTCGGCCAGACGCGTGACCTGCTCGTCGATGTCGATCTGCGTCGCCGACTGCACCGACTTGTGCTTGAGCACTTCGCGCAGCGTGCCGCAATCGCCGCCGCCGATGATCGCTACGTGCTGCGGGTTGGTGTGCGTGTACAGCGCCGGGTGAGACATCATCTCGTGATAGAAGAAATTGTCGCGCGTGGTGACCATCATGCAGCCATCGATGGTCATCAGCTTGCCCCAATCGGTCGTATCGAAGATCTCGATGTGCTGGAACGGCGAGCGGCGTTCGTCGAGCTTGCCCTTGATGCGGAAGCCGATCGACGAGCCGGAATAGTCGTGTTGTTCGGTGAACCAGGTGGGTTCGGTCATGGCGTTCGCAATCAGGGGAATTTGGGGTGCGAATTGTAGCGGTTCATCGTGCTGTAAACATGACGTCAACAGCGACGCTACAATATGCGCTGTCGGCAACCCCGCGGCGCTGGTGGCTTCCGGTTGTCCGACTCATCTACGTCAAGGCCCGCCGCTGCGACGTTTTCGTTACCTGATGCGAAGCCGGCATCCTGCCGATGGTTCGCAAGGAGATTTGTCGTGACGAAAATGTGGAATGCAGACGCCGCGCGCGCCCAATACGCGATCGGTCACTGGGGCGAGGGCTATTTCGATGTCGGCGCGAACGGCCAGCTGGTGGTGCGCCCGCGTGGCGCCGAAGGCCCGGCGCTGCCCTTGCCGGAAATCGTCGAAGCGGCGCGCGCCAAGGGTTCGCGCCTGCCGCTGCTCGTGCGCTTTGCCGATATCCTGCGCCACCGCCTAGGTCGCTTGCAGGGCGCCTTCGCCAAGGCGATGCGCGACTGGGAATACGCGGGCGGCTACAGCGCGGTCTATCCGGTCAAGGTCAACCAGCAGCACGGCGTCGCGGGCGAGCTCGCGCGTGCCGGCGGCGAAGGTTTTGGTCTCGAAGCGGGATCGAAGCCGGAACTCATGGCCGTGCTCGCGCTCGCCGCGCCGGGCAGCATCGTCATCTGCAACGGCTACAAGGATCGCGAATATCTGCGCCTCGCGTTGATCGGGCGCAAGCTGGGCCTGCGCGTGTTCATCGTGATCGAGAAGCCGTCCGAACTGCGCCCGGCGCTCGAGGAAGCGAAGGCGCTCGGCGTCGAACCGCTGTTCGGCGTGCGCGTGCGCCTGACCAGTCTCGGTGCGGGCAAGTGGCAGAACACCGGCGGCGAGAAGTCCAAGTTCGGCCTCACGCCACGTCAGCTCATCACCCTGGTCGATCAGCTCAAGACCTACGAGTTGACGCATACGCTGCAGCTGCTGCACGTCTTCATGGGTTCGCAGATTTCCAATGTGCGCGACATCGCCAGCGGCATGCGCGAGGCGACGCGCTATTTTGTGGAATTGTGCAAAATGGGAATTCCGCTCGGCTACGTCGATGTCGGCGGCGGTCTCGGCGTCGATTACGAGGGTACGCGCTCGCGCTCGGCCTGTTCGATCAACTACGGCCTCGATCAGTATGCTGCGACGATCGTCGAGCCGTTGGCGGAGGCCTGCGCCGAACACAAGCTCAGGGCGCCGCATGTGATCAGCGAAACCGGGCGCGCCATGGTCGCGCACCACGCGGTGCTAATCACCAATGTCAGCGATATCGAGCGTGCGCCGGAGGGGCGCGTTCCGCCATCTGATGAGAACGAGCCGGTCGCGCTGCGCCGCCTGCGCGAAATCCATGGCGAGATCGGCCAGCGCGCGGTGATCGAGTTGTATCACGAGGCGCAGCATCACTGGAGCGAGGGCCATCAGCTGTTCGCTCTCGGGTCGCTCACGCTGCGTCAACGTGCGCGCCTCGACGATCTGTACTACGCGATCGTCAATGCGCTGCGCGGACACTTGAAGCCCGACGAGCGTGCGCATCGGCAGGCGCTCGATGAGCTGAACGAGAAGCTCGTCGACAAATATTTCGTCAATTTCTCGATCTTCGAATCGATTCCCGATGCCTGGGCGATCGACCAGATCTTTCCGATCGTGCCGATCGCCGGCCTCGATCGCGTGCCGGATCGGCGCGGCGTGATCGCCGATCTGACTTGCGACTCGGACGGCCGTCTCGATGCCTATGTCGATGCCGAGGGCGTCGACGTGAGCCTGCCGCTGCACGCGCCGATTGCGGGCGAGTCGTATCGCCTCGGCATTTTCCTCGTCGGTGCGTACCAGGAAGCGCTCGGCGACATCCACAATCTGTTCGGCGATACCGACGCGGTCAATGTGCGCCTGACCGATGGGGACAGCTATGAATTTTCGCACTTGCGCCGCGGCGATACGACCGATCTGATGCTCGATTACGTCGGTTACAACCTCGATGCGCTGCGCGCGGCGTATCGCGACAAGATCGCGGCAGCGAAGCTCGTGGCTGTGGATGCGGAGCGCGTCTCGGCCGCGCTTGAAGCGGGCCTGACCGGCTATACCTATCTCGCCGAGGAAGCCGCGCACTGACCGCGGCCGCCAGACTTACGCCGGAGTTGCCATGCATTTCGAACTGCCGAAAATCCCGCTCGAATCGCTCAAGGATTTCTTCAAGCACTATCTGATGATCGTGCTCAGTATCCTCACTGCGCTCGGGCTCGAGGCGTGGCTCGAACACATGCATCACGAACACGCCGCGGCTGAGTCGGTGACGGCAATGCAGGCGGAATTGCGCCAGAACCTCAAGGAGATGGACGAGGTGCTCGAGAGGAACGCCGCCACGCTGAGCGATATCAAAAAGCTCGACGCAACGCTCACGGCGGATTTCGACAAGCAGACCGATGCTGCGACGATCAATGAACACATCCAGGACTTGCACGACGCATTCAAGCTCAATCTCGATGCGCCGAACCTGGCCTCGAATGCGTGGGAAGTCGCAGTGGCGAACCAGTCGGCGACCTGGATTCCGCGCGAGGAGCTGAGGAAACTTTCCGCAGCCTATGCAGAGCAGCGCAATATGGGGGGTTGGACGCAGCAGATGGCGGCGGCCGTCAATGTGCCGGAGTTCGTCAACTTCTACACCGAGCTGCAGCTCAAGCGGCCGGTCGAGCCGCACGCCTTCCATCTGTGCGTGCGCCAAGTGCAGGCGGCTCTGACGAGCCTCATCAGCAATCTGAAGCCGGTGCGCAACAAGCTCGTACTGGCAGTGGGTGAGCCGCAGCTCAAGCCCGCGCATTGAGTGATGGATTCGGAAAACTCCCATGAGCAAATTGCATGTTGGATTCATTGGCCTGGGCGCGATGGGCGTGTCGATGGCGGCGCATCTCAAACGCGCGGGCCTGCTCGTCGCCGTTGCCAATCGCACGCCGGCGAAAGCTCAAGCCTTTGCTATCGAGCACGGTGTCGTCGCGGCGTCGCCTGGTGAATTGGCGAAGCTATGCGATGTGATCGTGCTCTGCGTCAGCGCTGACGCCGACGTGCTTGGCGTAACACGCGAGATCGCCGCGCAAGCGCGACCGGGCACGATCGTGGTCGATCATTCGACCGTATCGTCGACGACGGCGAAGGCGGCACAGGAATTGATGCGCGCGGCTGGCGGCGATTTTCTCGATGCGCCGGTGTCGGGCGGCGTCGAAGGTGCGAAGAACGGCAAACTCTCGATCATGGTCGGCGGCGATGCCGACGCGCGCGCGCGCGTGCGGCGCGCGCTCGAGGCCTACGCCGCGCGCGTGAGCCATATGGGCGGCATCGGCGCGGGACAGAACACCAA
>CAZDWH010000069.1:0-13657 GCA_964509025.1 uncultured Rhodanobacteraceae bacterium | reverse complement strand
GAGGACACGGCGCGCGCGATGGTAGGTGCCGCGGTGCACAAAGTCAATGTTTCGCCTTGGTTTCGTCTCGATTGCAGAACGTGGTTTGCGGCACGCAAAACGCACTCTGACGCGCCAAACGCGCCGCTTTCGGCGAAAATGCAGGCATGACCCCGCTTGCAGAGATCGACCTCGTTCTTGCCTCCACTTCGCGTTACCGGCGCGAACTGCTGAGCCGATTGACTTCACACTTTCGCCAGGAGTCGCCCCACGTCGATGAAGCCGCCCTACCCGGCGAGGCACCCGCGCAGCTCGCCGCGCGACTGGCGGTGGCGAAAGCGCGTGCGGTCGCGGCACGCAATCCGAATGCGCTCGTGATCGGCTCCGATCAGGTTGCCGATTGCGCCGGCGCCGTGCTCGGCAAACCCGGATCAATCGACCGCGCCCGCGAGCAGCTGCACGCCAGCTCCGGCGCGAGCGTCGTCTTCCACACCGCGCTCTGCCTGATCGACACGCGCCACGTTCCAGCGCGAGAGTTTGCCGCGCTCGATTCGACCCGCGTCGCGTTTCGATCGCTCACCGATGCCGAGATCGAGCGTTATCTTGAACGCGAGCGCCCGTTCGATTGCGCCGGCAGCTTCAAGTCCGAAGGGCTCGGGATCAACCTGTTCGAGCGCATCGAGTCGTCCGACCCGACCGCGCTGATCGGCTTGCCATTGATCGCGCTGTGCGGCCTGCTGCGGCAGGCTGGCGTCATGGTGGTTTAGACCCGCCGCCGTTTTGAACTTGCTTTGCGGCGAAGTGCCTATACTCCAAGATAGTCGCCAACACGTATCGCTCAAGGATTTCGCGCTATGGCCGTTTCGCTGGTTACGCCCTCGCCCGCCGCTGCGATCGCCCCGGACTTGAGTGCGGCGCTCAAGGCTGCGCTCGACCAGGTGAATGCCGTACTGCTAGGCAAGACGGCGCAGGTGCGCATGGCGTTTGCCGGGTTTCTTGCCGGCGGGCACCTCCTTATCGAAGATCTGCCCGGGGTCGGCAAAACCACGCTTGCGCATGCGCTCGCGGCGACGCTGGCGCTGTCGTTCCAGCGCGTGCAGTTCACCCCGGACCTGATGCCGTCGGACATCATCGGCGTGAGCGTGTATGAGCGCGAACAGGCCGCGTTCAAGTTCCACCCCGGCCCGTTGTTCGCGCAGCTCGTGCTTGCCGACGAGATCAATCGCGCGACGCCGAAGACGCAAAGCGCCCTGCTCGAAGCGATGGCCGAGGGCCAGGTCACGGCCGACGGCGTCACCCACACACTGCCCGAACCGTTCTTTGTCGTTGCGACGCAGAACCCGCTCGATCTCGCCGGCACTTTCCCCTTGCCCGACTCGCAGCTTGACCGCTTCATGCTGCGCATCAGCCTCGACTATCCCGATCGCGATGCGGAACGCGCGCTGCTGATGGCCGCGGATCGGCGCGAGCTGATCGCGCACCTCGAGCCCAGACTCGATGCCGCGCAGATCGCCGCCTTGCGCGCGGAAACGAGCCGCGTGCTCGCGAGCCCTGCCTTGGTCGACTACGTGCAGGCTTTGCTTGCCGCGAGCCGCAGCCATCCCGATATCCGCATCGGCCTGTCGCCGCGCGCGGGCCTGGCGATGCTGCACGCGGCACGCGCACACGCCCTGCTCGCCGGGCGCGGCTATTGCCTGCCGGAGGATATCCAGGCCGTGTTCGTCGCGGCGGCGGCGCATCGCCTGATTCCGGCCGCATCGAGCCGCGCCACGCGCGCCGAACTTGCAGCGCAATTGCTCGCGCAGGTTCCCGTGCGCTGAGCGCCGCAGGCAACCGGATGCGTGCCGCGCTGGCTTCTCGTTGGTTCTCGCTCCTGGGCATGGCGGAAAAGCGCCTGCCCGCGCTGACCCGGCTCAAGCGCGCCGAGTCGCTGCCGATCGCCCTGCACCGTCGTCGCATTTATGTCGTGCCGACGCGCTTCGGCCTGATGTTCTCGCTGATGCTGGTCGTGATGCTGCTCGGCGCGCTGAACTACAACAACAATCCCGCCATCCTGCTCACTTGCCTGCTCGGCGCAGCGGCTTATCAAAGCGTGTTCGCGGGCTTCGGCGCTCTCAATCGCATTGCACTGCGCGCGATCAAGGCGCAGGCATGTGTTGCCGGCGAAACTCTGCGCCTCATGCTGTATTTTCATGGCGACGGTGCGGCCAGGCAGAGTCTGCGTTGCCGTATGGAAAACGCGTTACCGCTCGACTCCTCCAACATGTCGACGGTCGAAAGCGTTTTCGATATCCCGAACGACGCCGACGCGACCGTTGCGGTCGAGTTGCCTGCGTTGCGGCGCGGCTGGCAGGCGATCGGCCGCGTGCGCGTGTGGAGCGAATATCCGTTCGGCCTCTTCCACGTCTGGAGCTGGCTGCATCCCGATGCGCACGCGCTTGTCTATCCGCATGCCGAGGCGAATCCACCGCCATTGCCGCACGACGGCGACGCAGCGCAAGCGCAATCGGTGCGCCGCAGCGGCGACGAGTTCGGCATGTTGCGCGACTACCACCCGACCGACCCGCGCCGCCTGATCGCGTGGAAGGCGAGCGCGCGCCACGGCAGCCTGCTGGTGAAAGAGTTCGAGCAGCGCCAGAGCCGCGAAGTCGTGCTCGACTGGCAGCGCGTCGATGGTATCGACTACGAAGCGCGCATTTCGCGCCTGGCCGCATGGGTCGAACGCGCGGAAGCCGCCAGCATGCCTTATGTACTCGCGCTGCCGCAAACGCGACTCGGCCCGGGCATTGGCAGCGAACATCGCGATGCCTGCCTGCGCGAGCTTGCCCTGCTGCCTGAGGCGGGCGCTTGAGCAAGCGCGTCTCGCCCGCGCTGTCGCCGCGGCAATTTGCCTTCGTCGCGGCCTGCGTGTTCGCGTCCGTGCTCGCGCACGCCGCGCATCTCACGCTTGCTCTGGGTGCGCTGATTTTCGCCCTGTTCGGCGGGGTCTGCCTGCAGCGCTGGCGCGGTGGGCGCATGCTGCCGGCGTGGATCAAGGTGCCGCTCGTTCTTCTGCTGCCGGTCATCGTAATCGTGCAGTACGGCAATGTCTTCGGGCGCGAGCCCGGCGCCGCGCTCGCCTGCGCCATGCTCACACTCAAGCTTACCGAAACCGCACGCCGTCGCGATGCGCTCGCGATCGTGCTGTTCGCGAGCTTCGTTCTGATGAGCGCGCTGCTGTTCGATACCGGCCTCGTGTTCACCCTGCTGCTGTTCGCCTGCCTTGCTCTGCTGCTGGCGACGTTGCGCGAACTCGAGCCACGGCCCGCGCAGGCAGCGCCGCTGTCCTGGCGCGCGACGCTGCTCGGCAATCTGCGCAGCGGTGGCCGTGCGCTGGCTCTGGCGATTCCGCTTGCGATCTGCGTGTTCGTGTTTTTTCCGCGCCTCGATTCGCCGCTGTGGAATACGCCGAGCGACGCGAGTGCGCGCACCGGCATCAGCGACTCGATGGCACCGGGCAACATCCAGAACCTGCTTACCGACGACAGCCCCGCATTCCGTGTCGTGTTCGATGCGACGCCACCGCCGCACGCGCAGCTGTACTGGCGCGGCCCGGTGCTGAGCGATTTCGACGGCCGTACCTGGAAGCGCCCCTCAGATCCACGCGATGCGTCAGCCGACGCGGCGCAGGTTTCCGGCATTCCGGTCGGCTACGAGGTGACCCTAGAGCCGACCGACAAACCCTGGTTGTTCGCGCTCGACCTGCCGCTCGAAGCGCCCGAGGGTGCGCGCCGCGATCGCAGCATGAGCCTGCTGCGGCGCAATCCGGTAACCGAGCTGGTGCGCTATCGCGCGCGGTCCGCGCCCGACTATCGGTTCGACCTGCAACTCGGTGAACGCCAGCGCGCTGCAGCACTCGCGCTACCGCGCGGCTTCAACCCGCGCAGCGTCGAACTGGCGCAAGGCTGGCGCCGCAATCTGCGCGATGAAACGGCGATCATGCGGGCGGCCCTGGCGCGCTTCCACGACGAATTTTTCTATACGCTGACGCCCCCCCTGCTCGGCCGCGATTCGGTCGACGACTTCATGTTCGATACCAAGCGCGGGTACTGCGAACACTATGCGGCGGCCTTTGTGTTCCTGATGCGCGCGGCACAGATTCCCGCGCGCGTCGTCACCGGTTACCTGGGTGGCTATTTCAATGCGACCGGCAACTACCTGATCGTGCGGCAGTCCGATGCGCATGCCTGGGCCGAAGTCTGGCTCGCCGGCAAGGGCTGGGTGCGCGTCGATCCCACCGCCGCGGTGAGCCCGGCGCGCGTGGAGATCGGGTCGCAAGCCGCGGCCGGGGCTTCGGCGCGCTGGTACCAGTCGAGCTGGATTCTGACCCTGCGCAACCGCTTCGACCTGATCAATCACGGCTGGAATCTGTTCATCGTGCAGTTCAATTCCTTGCGCCAGCAGAATCTGCTTGCGAACTTCGGTATCGAAAAGGCCGACTACATGACGCTGATCTGGATTCTGATCGGCTCGACCACCACGGTGCTGATCGGCGCCGCGCTGTGGATCATGCGTACGCCGCGCTGCCGCCTCGATCCGCTCGACGCCGCCTACACGCGATTCTGCGCCAAGCTCGCGCGCGCCGGCGCGTTGCGCGCGCCTGCGGAAGGCCCGCAAGCCTATGCCGAGCGCCTCAGGACATTGACCCGTTTGCCTCTGGAACGGAATCAACGAGTGCAGGACTTGCTCGCCGACTATGTCAGCCTGCGCTACGCCTGCGCGTTACCGTCGGCTGAAGCGGTCGCGGACTTCGCGCGCGCGGTGCGCGGCCTGCGCGTCGGTCGTGTTGCAACGCTGCCAGGCTGAATCTGCGCTGTCCGCTTGCAAAAGCTCACGTCTGGCGGTTCATGGTGGCGGTAAAATGCAAATCATCGAATTGTCCGTTACGAGGTGTGTCATGCGTCGATTGAATCGAACCGGACTCAAGGCTGCCGCGATCGCGGCTTTTGCGGCGCTCTCCGGCTGCGCCACAGTTCCCGCGCCGCTTGCCGGCACCGACTTCGCTGCCGTGACCCCACAGCAGGCAGTAAGCCAGAGCGCCAATGGGCAGCATGTGCGTTGGGGCGGCGAAATCATCCGCGTCGAGCCGCGCGCCAACGCGACCTGCTTCGAGATACTCTCGCGTGAGTTGTACGACGACGCGCGACCGAAACGCCATGATCGCAGCGAAGGGCGCTTCCTCGCATGCAAGTCCGGTTTCTTCGATCCGGCCGTCTACGCCAAGGGCCGCGACATCACCGTCGTTGGGACGCTCAATGGCAGCGAAAAGCACAAGGTCGGCGAGTACGACTATACGTTTGCAGTCGTTGCCGCGAACGAGGTCTATATGTGGCCCAAGCGCACCGACTACCCGCTGCACTATTACGATCCGTTCTATGGTCCGTATTGCGATCCGTTCTGGGGTCCGTGCTGGCGTCTGGACTACGGCTGGGGCGGCTATTGGGGTCCGCGGCCGATCGTGATCGTGAAGCCGACGCCGAAGTCGGGGAAGTAGGGCGTCACGCTTCTAGAGCGATTTCTTCGTAGCGCTCGCGCTCGGCTTCGCCTCGCTGGCTGTTGCTAAGCTCGGCCGTCCCGGCCTCGCTAAGCAACCCTGCCCTCCGCTCCTGCTACGGGCGTTCGCTAACGCGCGCGATGCGCTTCAACGCATCGCGCGCGCGCGTTCGCTCACCCCGGTGGCCAGTGCATTTGGCGGCCGGCGAGCAAATGCAGATGGATATGGAAGACCGTCTGCCCGCCGTGCTGGTTGCAGTTCATCACGCAGCGATAGCCGTCGTCGGCGAAGCCCTGCTGCTTCGCCCAATGCGCCGCAGCGAGGAACAGCTTGCCGATCAGCACGGCATCATCTGGCGCGAGATCGTTGAGCGTCGCTACCGCGCGCTTCGGGATGAACAGCACGTGCACCGGCGCCTGCGGATGGATATCGCGGAACGCGAGTACGTCGTCGTCCTCGTAGACGATCTGTGCCGGAATTTCGCGGCGGATGATCTTGTCGAACAATGTGTCGGGCATAGGGCGCTCCTTTGCAACGTCGCTACAGATTTTGCCGGCCGCCGAACGCATGCGCGAGCGTGCCGCGGTCGATGAATTCAAGTTCGCCGCCGAGCGGCACGCCGTGCGCTAAACGGGTCGCGCGTACCTGCGCGTCGCGCGCGAGCTGGCCGAGCAGATGCGCGGTCGCTTCGCCTTCGACAGTCGGATTGGTCGCGATGATCAGTTCGCGCACTTCGCCCTCGGCGAGGCGCGCGGCGAGCAGGTCGAGACCGAGCTCCTTCGGCCCCATCCCATCGAGCGGTGACAGGCGACCGAGCAGCACGAAATAGCGCCCGCGAAAACCCGTAGCCTGCTCGATCGCCAGCTGATCGACCGGAGTTTCGACCACGCACAGCAGCGACGCATCGCGTTGCGCGCTTGCACACGTCGCGCAGGTTTTGTCTTCGCTGAAGGTGCGACAGCGCGTGCAGTTGCCGATGCGTGTGACCGCCGTGGCGAGCTTTTCCGACAATCTTTGCGCACCTGCGCGGTCGCGTTCCAGCAGGTGAAACGCCATGCGCTGCGCGGTCTTCGCGCCAACGCCCGGCAGACAGCGCAGCGCCTCGATCAATTCGTTGAGAAGCGGAGAACTCGACATCAAAACGGCAGCTTGAATCCTGGCGGCAGATTCATGCCCCCTGCGACATCGCCCATCTGTTTCTGACTCGCTTCGGCGACTTTGTTGACCGCATCGTTGATCGCCGCGGCGATCAGGTCCTCGGTCATCTCGGGATCGTCGGCAAACAGCTTGCGATCGATTTCGACGCGACGCACCTCATGGCGCCCGCTCATCGTCACCTTGACCATGCCACCGCCGGATTGACCGACGACTTCGAGCTTGGCGATTTCTTCCTGCGCGCGCTTCAGGTTGTCCTGCATCTTCTGCGCTTGCTGCATCAGTTGCGCCATTTGTCCGCGCATGGGATTTCTCTCTTTAACCGATTGGTTTGACAGATTCGGGGATCACTTTCGCATCGAAATCGCGCATCAGCGCCTGCACGATCGGATCGTCGCTCATGGCCTGCTCGGTCGCCTGCTGCCGCGCCACGCGCGCGCGACCAGCGACTTCCGCTGGCGCCTCGCCGAGACTTTCGCCCGCCTTCTCGAAACGCACCTTGATCGCGCGGCCCAGCACGCTGCCGAGTTTTTCTTCCATCACGGCGACGAGCGGCGCCGCGTTCATGTGTTCATGCGCGGACTTGAGCGCGAGACGCACCACATGCTGTTCGACGGCGATCAGGTTGGAATGCTGCGCGAGCTGGCCGACGGGACCTTTGAGCCCCGCGGCCTCGATCATTCCGGCCCAGTCCGAGGTGTCGACCGCACGCGGCGGCGCGGCAGGCTTGGCGACTTCGCGCGTGGTCGGAATCGCGGGTTCTGCAAACCGCGCGGGTTCGGCGATACGCGGCGCGCGATCCGGCTCCGGTATTAGCATCGCGCGTGTGCTCGTGGGCGCGGCGCTCGCCGATTTGACCGATGCCGACGCTGGCGCAGGTGTCGCCACAGCTGATTGCGGGCGCACCGGCAAGGACGCTGACGCGCCGCGCGCATGTGCCGGATGAAACGCCAGCATACGCAGCAACGTCATCTCGAATCCCGCACGCGCACTTGGCGCCAGCGGCAGGTCGCGCCGGCCGATCACCGCGAACTGATAGAACAACTGGGTCTCCTCAGGCGATAGCGCAGCGGCGAGCGCATCGATGCCGCCATCTTCGCCTTCATCGGGCGCAGCGTAGTCCTTGACCAGCTGCTTGAGCTGTACCCGGTGCAATGCATTCGCGATTTCGTCGAGCACTCCGGCATAGTCGGGCGAAAATTCCGCGAGGCGATCGACCTCGGCCATCAGCGCCGCGCCATCGCCCGCATGCACCGCATGCAACAGCGCATGCACCTGGCCGCGTTCGATCGTGCCGAGCATCGCACGCACTTCGCCCGCGCGCACCGCGCCCGCGCCGTAGGCGATCGCCTGATCGAGCAGCGACAGGCCATCGCGCAGCGAGCCGTCGGCCGAGCGCGCAAGTTCACTCAATGCGTTGGGCTCGAACGCGATCTGTTCGGCGTCGAGAATGCGCCGCATCTGCCCGCTAATTTGTTCGGGCAGCAGACGTTTCAGGTTGAACTTGAGGCAGCGCGACAGCACGGTGACCGGCAGTTTTTGCGGATCGGTCGTCGCGAGCAGGAATTTCACATGCGGCGGCGGCTCCTCGAGCGTCTTCAGCAGCGCGTTGAAGCTATGCCCCGACAGCATATGCACTTCGTCGATCAGATAGACCTTGCAGCGTCCGCGCGTGGGCGCGTAGATCACGTTGTCGAGCAGCTCGCGCGTGTCGTCGACCTTGGTGCGTGAGGCCGCGTCGATTTCGAGCAGATCGACGAAGCGCCCGGCATCGATGTCCTTGCACGCCGCGCATTCGCCGCAGGGATTCGACGACTGCCCTTTCTCGCAATTCAGCGACTTGGCGAAGATGCGTGCGATCGTCGTCTTGCCGACGCCGCGCGTACCGGTGAACAGAAACGCATGGTGCATGCGATCCGAATCGAGCGCATTGCTGAGCGCGCGCACCACATGTTCCTGGCCGACGAGTTCGGAGAACTTCTTCGGCCGCCATTTGCGTGCGAGGACTTGGTACGACATCAGCACAATCCGATCAAACGAGCGCTGATTGTGCCATCGGAGCAGGCTTTTTGCTCCACTTGAAATTCGCGGCAGGATGCCGTTCTGATCTTCGCGTTCAGGGAGGAACGCAAAAGCGAAGGTGGCGGCCCCGCCAGCTACATCCCGGCACCCGAATCATTCACTACCGTTGCTGCCTTCCGGCCCTGGCGGGGTTTGCAAACTATCGTCGCGAGAGAACCAACGGGGCCACCATTGAGCAGCGGCAATGCCGGTGTTCCGTGCATTGATAAAAACTGGCGGAGCGGGCGGGATTCGAACCCGCGAAGCGGGTATAAGCCGCTTACACACTTTCCAGGCGTGCTCCTTCAACCACTCGGACACCGCTCCGGGAAAGGTCGCGGAGGATACAGGACACAGCCGTCGCAAACAAGGCAAATCTTACTTCGATACCGGTGTATTGTCGGGATGCAGCCACCCCGACTCGCCGCCGGCGTAGTGCTCGTTTTTCCAGATCGGCACGCGTGCTTTCACCTCGTCGATGATCCAGCGACAGGCATCGAACGCGGCACCGCGATGCGCCGCGCTGACGCCGACCCAGACGGCGAGATCGCCAATCGCGAGCGCGCCGACGCGATGCACGCAGCGCGCATCGAGGATGTCGAATTTCTGCTTTGCTTCAGCGAGGATGCGCTCGCCCTCGGATTGCGCGAGCGGCGCATAGGCTTGGTAATCGAGGCGCGCCACCGAGCGGCCATCGTTGTGATCGCGTACCCAGCCTTCGAAGGTCGTGCAGGCGCCCGCGTGCGCGTGCGCAAGGCAGCGCGCAAGGACGGCAGGATCGATTGCGTTATCGCTGAGCGCGAACATGTCAGCCGCCAGATACGGGGGGGATGAACACCACTTCATCGCCATCGTGCAGATGCTGATTCCAGGCCGCGAAGCCGCCATTGATCGCCACGCGCAACTTATCTTCCCCAAGCCCGAAACCGTGTCTGGCACGCAATTCGGTGTAGAGCCCGCGCGCATCGGTCGCGAGCGAGTTGACCTGCTCGGCATCCATGCCGGCGCGATCGCGCAGCGAGGCGAAATACAGCACGCGGTAGTTCACAGGATAACCTTGCCTTTCTTCACCGTGCGCTTGCCGCCGGATTTTTCGACGAGGCGCAGGTCGGCGATTACGATCTCATGCGATAGCGCTTTGCACATGTCGTATACCGTGAGCGCTGCGACGCTCGCCGCCGTCAGCGCCTCCATCTCGACGCCGGTCTTGTGCGACACGCCCACCGTCGCGCGCACTTCGAGCTCGTTTGCGGAAACGAAATCGATCGTCAGGTCGCAGCGCTCGATCGCAAGTGGATGGCAGAACGGGATCAATTCGTGCGTGCGCTTGGCCGCGAGCGTGCCGGCAATGATCGCCGTGTCGATCACCGGGCCCTTCTTCGCGCGCATGCCGCCTGCGCGCAGGGCATCCGCGACGGCGATCGGAAAACGGATGATCGCGCGCGCTTCGGCGCTGCGCGCGGTGACCGCGTTGGTGCCGACGTCGACCATGCGGGGCTTGTTGCCCGCATCCAAATGCGTAAGCGCTGCCTCGCCGGTCAAGGCAAAACTGGATCCACGCTTCCGCGAGGATGACGACCCTTTTGTTTTCTTGCGTGTTTTCATCCGCCCACCGCAAACATTTCCACGTGCTTCTGGTCGCCGCGCGCGCAGCTCCGCGCGCTGTTCGCTGTAGCGATCGCTACGTGCGACCCAACGCGCCGCAACTATCGTAGCCATTTCATCGTCGCCCGCCCCAGCGCGCAGCGGCGTGCGCAAGTCGTGTCCGCTGCGCGCGAACAGGCAGGTATACAGCTTGCCGTCGGCCGAGAGCCGCGCGCGCGCGCAGTCGCCGCAGAACGGATGTGATACCGAACTGATGAATCCGATTTCGCCCTTGCCATCAGCATAGCGATAGCGCGCGGCGACTTCGCCGCGATAGTTAGGCTCGAGCGGCTCGAGTGGCCAGCGTGCGGCGATGCGCGCGACAAGTTCCGCACTGGGCACGACCAGTTCGCCGCGCCAGTGATTGACGGTGCCGACATCCATGTACTCGATGAAGCGCACGATATGCCGCGTGCCGCGGAAGCGTTCGAGCAGATCAAGAATCTGCTGATCGTTGATGCCGCGCATCACCACGCAGTTGAGTTTGATGCGTTCGAAGCCGGCTTGCTCCGCGGCCGCGATGCCCGCGAGCACTTCGTCGACTTCGCCACGCCCGCCGCTGAGTTGGCGGAACGTCTCGGGATCGAGCGTATCGAGCGAAACGGTCAGCCGCTGCAGGCCCGCGTCGCGCAGCGCGTGTGCGAACTTCGGCAGCAGCACGCCATTGGTCGTCATCGCGATATCGTCGACACCGGGAATCGCCGCGAGCATGCGCACGAGTTGCTGCAAATCACGGCGCAGCAGCGGTTCGCCGCCGGTCAGGCGCAGCTTGCGCACGCCCAGGCGCACGAATGCGCGCGCGATGCGCTCGATCTCCTCGAAACGCAGGCGCTGATCTTTGGCAAGGAACACGTAGTCCTGTGCGTACTGGTCTTCCGGCATGCAGTACGGGCAGCGGAAATTGCAGCGATCGATCACCGAAATGCGCAGATCGCGCAACGGGCGCGCGAGCGCATCGCGTGGAGTCTCGATCAATTGTGCGGGAATCGGGCCAACCATTGTAATTTCAGGTTTGCGTTGCGCCAACGCGAATATCGGGATGCGGGACCGCCAGCGCAAGGCGTTCGTCACGCTGCGCGATGCGATAGCCGCGTGCAGCGATCTTCGCCCCATCCGCGACACTATTGTAGTGATAGATCACGAGGCGCGAGCGCAGTTCCTCCGGATATTCGCGTTCCAGATCGTCGAGCCCCGTGTGCGAGGGATTGCCCACGAGCGCGCAGTCGTGCGCGACGATTTCGCCATGTCCGGCGTATTGCGCGAGTATCTCGGGAATCGGCCGCGTATCACCGGTCCAGACGAAGCTGCCGCGCAGTGCGACGCCGAACGAGGTCATCGGCGCGTGATGCCGCGTCGGGAACACGTCGAACCACAGGCCTTCGAGCCAGAAGCCACGCGACAGCGCAATCAGCTGGAACGCGTCCCAGAAATTCGCGCCGCCTTCGGCGACCACATTCGGATAATCGGCCACGCGCGACTGCAGATGCGTCAGCAAAGCCGCATGCACGTAGAGTCGCACCTTGCCCTTGAGCGCGGGATCGAAATAGCAGCGATAGAACAGGCGCTCGAGCCCGCCGACGTGATCCATATGGACGTGGGTGATGTAAACCGCGCGCGGCACGGCGCCGTAAGCCTCGATATAGCGCGTGAGCGTTTCGGGGCCGCAGTCGATCAGCAGAGACGGCTGGCCGTCGCGCTCGAACACCGCGCCAGGCGAGCCCAGCTCGACCGCCTGCGCAGAGCCGACGCCGAGGAAGCGCAAGGCCAAACTCATGCGCGTGCGCTCCGCCCGGGCGTGACGACCGACTGCTCGTACGCGGCCATCAAAGGCTGCCAGATCGCGTGATCGAACGCCGCTTCGCCGCCTTCGGCCGCACCGAGCTTGATCAGCGAGCGACGCAGGCGTGCGAGGTTCTCCAGCTGCCAGCCGCGCTGTGGAGCGCGCAGTTCGCCGCGATCGAAATCGATCAGCCAGACGCGTTGTGTGTCGAGCAGCACGTTGTGCGCATTGAGATCGGCGTGATAGCCGCCGGCGTTGTGCAGTCGCGCAATCGCTTCGCCAACGCGCTGCGAACTCGCGGCATCGATGCCCTTGTCGCGCAAGCACTGGGCGAGCGTCGGCGCGTTGGCGATGTATTGCGTGATCAGGTCCGCGCGATAATGCACCCCGTTGCGCTGATAGCGCGCGGCGACCGGGCGTGGCACATCGAGGCCGCGGCGATGCAATTCCGCAAGCAGGCGCAGTTCGGCGAAACCGCGCGTACGCTCCGCGCCGCTCCACAGGTAACGGTCACCCATCACACGCGCGACCATGCCGCCACGGCGATAATGGCGCAGCACCCACGCACCGAACGGCGATTGCGCGAGCATGACGCCGCCGCGTCCACCGGCATCCTCGCGTGCCGCATTTTGCGTACGCCAATAGTCCTGCTCGAACCAGTCGGCCGCGAATTGCGCTTGTGCGACTAGGCCGGCATCGAACAGAATCGCGCCGTCGCTGGTGGCCTTTTGCCGGGGTTCGATTGCCCGCACCCCTGCCATTTCGGATCTTTTCGATCCAAGTCCGGCGAATCGGTTTTGATTTTTGCCGCCAAGCTAACTGCTTTCTCGGCGTACTGGACGGCCGATGCGAAATCACTTTGCGAAACCAAGGTGCGGCTCCAATCGATATAGAGCTCCGGCAAATGTGTGGATTTCGGGAAGCTTTGTTCGAACCCAGCCAGGAGTTTCTTTTTTGTTTGAGCGTTTTGCTCCGCGCGTATTTTGTTGTAAGCGGCCGTTTCTGCCTGAAGTGCCGGAAGTGGGTTCTGCGCCGGCGCAGTCGAACAACAAGCAAGGAAACAAATCACGAAGAGCCGGATGCACTGCTTAGCCATAATTCGGGATTATATTCTCCTTTAGCCACGAGCGACGCCGAGGCGTAAGATCACCGGCTATGAGATTACTCGCTTTTGTGCTCTTCGTCTTCGGCATCGGCGGCGAAATTTCCTCAGCGCCGCAGCAGACCGCACCTTCTGTTCGTCCGCCTCTGTTGTTCAGAGAGGACTGGAGGCTGCCCAAGCACGAAGGTGCAGCGACCGACGAGAACACGCGCTTTACGCCGGAGGTCGTCACCAACGAGCGGCTCGAAGCGAAACTGTATGGTGTGGGATCAGCGCCGGTCCGAGCGGCCGAACACGAAGGCCGCATTGATTTGTGGACTGGGCTCGCAACGTCACCCGTTGCTCTGACGCTCCGAGATAAGCGCAACTTTCTCGACTTGACCGGCCTTGCCCCTCTCCGAAG
>CAZDWH010000068.1:0-13745 GCA_964509025.1 uncultured Rhodanobacteraceae bacterium | reverse complement strand
CCAAGCTCGGCGTGCCGGGCCGCAAGGAACTCGACGAATTGCTCAAGCGCGTCGAGGAGCTCAACCGCGAAGTGCGCAAGGTCAACCCGTCGGCGAAGAAGGTCGGCTTCACCGACGCGCTGAGCGCCACCGTGCGCCGCGCGCGCGATGACTTCGGCGATCTGGTCAAGGACATCGAGGAAGCGCAGCTTGCGGCGAAGAACACCGTGCAGCGCACCGTAGCAAAGGTGGCCGATGCTGCCAGTGCTGCTGTCGCTCCGGCGAAGAAGCCCGCGCCGAAGAAGGCCGCGCCTGCTCAAAAACCGGCGGCAAAGAAGACCCCGGCGAAGAAGGCCGCGAAGAAGAAATAAGCAGGTCCCCGGCGCCCGACGCCGGTCAGTTCCAACCGCCAGCCAACTCAAGACGAGCCGGACAACCCTCCCCCGTCCCATTCGTCCTGGCTGGCGGTTTTTTTCTGCCAAACATTGGAGCCCAGAGCGAAGCGGGCCTTCCGTTCAACCATCCTTGGTGTGCTCCCGTTCGGCATCCTGCCTCACCATCGCGCGTCGCACGCGATGCGCTTCAACGCATCGCGTGAGCGCTCCGCGCTCTACCAGTGAACTCCGCGCATCAGTGAGGCGAACGCGACCTGTTCGCTAGTCGGCTGCTGCTCGAGTTCTGCCCTGCCCTTCATGCCCTTCGCCGCAGCGGAATCGGGGAACAGGCGGAACGCAGTGTTCATGATGATTTCGTACATGCGCGGCATGCACGCATAGAGCAGCTGGGCGAAGATGCCGGTGCGCGTGGCGATGCGTACGGGGCGTTCGATGATCGCCTCGACGATCAGGTCGGCGGCCTCTTCGGGCGTCAGCGTCGGCACCGATTCGTACATCTTGGTCGGCGCGATCATCGGCGTCTTCACCAGCGGCATGTTGATCGTGGTGAAGTTGATGCCGTTGTCGGAGAACTCCGCCTGCGCGCAGCGCGAGAATGCGTCGAGCGCGGCTTTCGACGCGACATAGGCCGAGAAACGCGGCGCATTGGTCAGCACGCCGATCGACGAGATATTGATGATGTGGCCGCGATGGCGCGCGGTCATGCCGGGCAGGAAGCCCATGACGAGACGCAGCGAGCCGAAGTAATTGAGCTGCATCGTGCGCTCGAAATCGTGGAAGCGGTCGTAGCTCGCCGCAATCGCGCGGCGGATCGAACGCCCTGCATTATTGATCAGGATATCCACGCCCTTGTGCTCGGCGATGATCTTCGCGACGAGTTCATCGCAGGATTTCAGCTCCGACAGATCGGCGATATAGGTGTGGCAGCTGCCGCCCGCGTCCTCGATTTCCTTCTTCGCCGCGGCAAGCTCTTCCTCGCCGCGCGCGCAGATCAGCACTTTCGCGCCGGCCGCGGCGAGCTTCAATGCGGCCGCCTTGCCTATGCCCGAGGAGCCGCCGGTGATCAGCACCGTGCGCCCCTTCACCTTGCCGCTGAGCGAGTGGTCGACGAACAGATCGGGATCGAGGTGGCGCTCCCAGTAATCCCACAGGCGCCAGGCATAGGTTTCGAGGTCGGGCACGCGGATCTTGGTGCCTTTGAGCGCGCGTTCGGTTTCGCGCGAGTCGAAGCGCGTCGGATAATTGATCAGCTTCAGCGCCGCAGCGGGAATGCCGAGATCGCGCAGCACCGCATTGACGAAACGCTTGACCGGCGGCAGGCTGCCGAGTCCCTGCTTCACCGCGGGGGGAACGAACGCGAACATGCGCGCGTCGAGGCGCATCGACATCTGCGGCGCGTGACCGGCGTTGGCGAAGATATTCAGCACCTGGCCGATGCGCCGCGGCGCGGGATCGGTGAGATGGAAGCAATGTCCGTCCAGTCCCGGCTTGTGCGCGATGTGATCCATCGCATCGACGACGAAATCGACCGGCACCATGTTCACGCGCCCGCCTTCAAGGCCGAGCATCGGCATCCACTGCGGCAGCGCCTCGCGCATTTTCTTCAGCGTGCGGAAGAAGTAGTACGGGCCGTCGATCTTGTCGATCTCGCCGGTCTGCGAACTTCCGAGCACCATCGCCGGGCGATAGATGCGATACGGCCGCTTGCATTCCTTGCGCACGATTGCCTCGGACTCGTGCTTGGTCTTGAAATAGGGATTGCGCTCGAGATCCTCGGCCTCGTCGAACATGTCCTCGCGGAACACGCCCGGATACAGGCCGGCGACCGCGATCGAACTTGTGTGGTGGAAGCAGCCGGCCCTGACCTGCTCGGCGAACTGCACGGCATGACGCGTGCCTTCGACGTTCGCGGCGTGCTGGCTTTCGGCATCAGCGGCAAGATCGTAGATCGCGCCGAGATGGAAGAAATGCTTGATCTTGCCTTCAAGCGTCTTGCGCAGTGCGGGGCTGATACCGAGACCGGTCTTCGACAGATCGCCGCTGACCGCGATCAAGCGCTTGCTGTCGTCGCCGAACCGCTCGCGCAGCGCCTCGAACTTGGCTTGCGAACCTTTGCGCACGAGGCAGTAGATGTTGCCCTTGCGCGCGAGCAGCTTCGGGATCAGGTTCTTGCCGATAAAGCCCGTCGCCCCGGTTACGAAATAGGTCATCGCCACTCCCCTTCTGGATTTATCAGCCCGCCTCAAGTATCCGACACTTTTACGTCGAATGGACAGATGGGCGACGCGTTTCAAACGGCTCGCGGGAGGTGTCCCCGCACGCTCTCGGTGTCGAACGGTCCTGGCGCCGCAATCAGCTCGCGTGCCGCATCGACCTGGCCCCAGACGTTCCACAGCAATACGCCGCGCACGCGGCCGTTGTCGAGGTAGTAGATCACGCCCTCGCGGAACGGTTCGGTCCATTGTTCGACCACGTCGAGGCGATCGTCGAGCAATCCGACCGCCTCATAACCGAGATCGAACAGGTCGGAATAGAAGAACGGCTGGCTCGTATACGCGTCGGTCGCCCCGGTCATCGCCTTGCCCGCATGGCGGCCCATGCCGACCGCGGCATCTTCATGTTCGACGCGCAGGCGCATGCCGAGCGCAACATCCTGGAAATTGGCAACGTCGCCAGCGGCAAAGATATCGGGATCGCTCGTGCGCAATTGCGCGTCGACGACGATGCCGTTGTCGACCGTGAGCCCGGCCTGCTCGGCGAGCGCGGTGTTGGGCGTCACGCCGAGCCCGGCAACGACCGCATCGGCGTGCAGCGTTGTGCCGTCGGACAATGCGACTTCGACTTGGTCGGCCGCAGCCTTGCCGTCGACGACGCGCACGCCGGGCAGCAGCGTCACGCCGCGTTCGCGGAAATACGCATTGAGGAACCGTGCCAGCGCTGGCGGATAGCGTCCCGCACCGATCGCCTCGCCCGGAAACGCCATCGTCACCTTGCAGCCCACGCTCGCAAGCGATGCCGCGAGTTCGCTGCCGATGAATCCGCCGCCGACCACGACAATTTGCGCGCCTGGCTTCGCGTAGCGCCGCAATGCAACGTAGTCGTCGAGTGTGCGAAACGGGATCACGCGTTCGCCTGCGAACGACAGACGCCGTGGTGTCGCGCCGGTCGCGAGCAGCAATTTGCGATAACGATAAGTGTCGCCCGCATTGTCATGCAGGCTGCGCGCCGCACGAGTGAGCGACTCCACGCTGCGGCCGAAATGCAGCGTCGCAGCGCTACGCGCGGTGTCGAGATCGATCGATCCGAGTGGCTTGTTGCCCTTCCACAGCGCCTTCGACAGCGGCGGGCGCTCGTAAGGCGGATGCTTCTCGTCGCCGATCAACCCGATCTTGGCGTTGGCATCGACGGCACGAATCGCCTTGGCCGCAGCGTCGCCGGTCATGCCGCCGCCGACGATGAGATAGTCGTATTGATACTCCATCGCGCAGTTCCTCGGATGGGCAGCGAACTCGCGACGGGATTTCGCCGCGAGATCCAATGCGGATTACACGAGCGTAATCGTCACTTCGACATTGCCGCGCGTGGCATTCGAGTACGGACACACCTCGTTGTGCGCGCGCTCGATTAGATGCTGCGCGACCGTGCGATCGACGCCGGGCATCGACACCTTCATGTCGACCGCGATGCCGAAACCTTTCGGGATCGGGCCGATGCTCACGGAGCTTTCGATGCTGGTATCCGCCGGCACCGCGACTTTTTCCTGACCGCCGACGAATTTCAATGCGCCGATGAAGCAGGCCGCGTAGCCGGCCGCGAACAACTGCTCGGGATTGACGCCCTCGCCCGTGCCACCCATTTCCTTCGGCGGCTTGAGCACCACGTCGATGCGTCCGTCGGACGTCTTCGCGCGGCCGTCACGACCGCCGGTCGCAGTGGCATGCGCTGTGTAGACGACTTTTTCGAGCTTGTTCATGGCTAACACTCCTTGCGTGGCAGCGCGCAGCAATGGCGCCCGCCGAGTGTAGCGCCGCAAGCGTGAAATGTGTGTTGGTGCTTTGGGCTTGTCGAAGCGCGTCTTATGACTTAAGCATCTTCGACAAGCTCAGGGCGAACGGTCACAACTTTGGTACGGCTGGCGGCGTCCCCTCGCGCTGCAATCCGACCTGTACCCAACCCAGATTGATGCCGATCGACGCCGCGTTCGAATCGGTCCAGGCATAAGCGAGCGTACTGCCGCTCGCATCGTCGACGACATCGAGCTGCAGCACGACGAGGTGGCGCTCCGGATAGTCGCGTCGCGACAACTGCAGCGAATAGCCGGCAGCCTTGCCGTCGCGCCAATGCAGCGGCGCGCGCTCGCCCAGCATCAGATGCAGATCGTTCTGTAGATGCCAGTCGTCGTTGGCAGCACGCGCCTGCGCGCCGGCGCCGTTGAGCGCGACCCAGCCGGTGTAGACCGGCACGCGCTCCATCGCGCCGCCGGGCGGCTTCGCGGTCGTTTGTGTCGTTGCACATGCAGTGAGTATGCAGGTGAGCAGCAAGAACAAGACGCGCATCGAGTGACCTCCGTAACCCTATTCCGTAACGTCGACACGCAATGGTCTCGCATCGCCATGCCCATGATCGTCGACCACACGCAAAGTATACTCGCCCGCCGACGCGGGCTGCCAGAACACCGGTTCACCAGGCTTGCTGCTCGCGACGAAGCCATCGTCGATGAACCAGTACAGTTCGCGCACCGAAGCATCGACCGAAGCATTGAACGCGACGCGCTGCTCATCGTCGCGGCTCGTGCGGCGCGTGAAAGTGACGCCGCGCATCGGCGAGATGATCTGTGGCGCTTGCCCTTCGTCCGCGGTCGCCGTGCAATCGGGAATCGCCGGCGGATTGCGCCGCGGAATTCCGGCCTGCCGGAACACCTTGGCCAGATCGGACGGCCAGAACTCGAACACTTCCGTGCGCGTCTTCGTCGAATCGAAAGGCGGACATGCTGCTTGCCCGGTAGCAACATCGAGCACGACCGGACGATGGATCGTGCTGACCCGGATCGGCGACTTGCCCGGAATGAACCAGGTCATGCCGCGGCGCGGACACCAAAGGTTTGGCAAGTCGCCACTTGCAAGGCACACCTCGACACGTTTCAAGTTCCTCGGAACAGCGTGCGGGGCCTCTGCCATTTGCGTATCGCGCGCGCGCAACGCGTCGACGACGTGGAAGAACAGTGGCGCGGCTGCTTCGATGCCGACAAAAGCCGGATTGCCGCTGCCATCGAAATTGCCAACCCAGACGATCAGCACGTACGGACCGACCATGCCCGCACTCCATGCGTCCCTAAAGCCCCATGAGGTACCAGTCTTCCAGTACACCGGCAGCGCCCCCGGCTGTGCGATCGCGGCATCGTCGGGACGCGGATTCTGGCGCAGCATGTCGAGCACCATGAAGCTCGCTTCCTCGCTCAGCATGCGCACGCCCGTGCTACGGGGCTCATCCGCGCGCCGACGCAGCGGCGCGAGTGTGCCGCGATTGCCGAGCATCGCATAGAGTTTGGCCAGTTCCTCCGGCGTCACCTCGCCGCCGCCGAGCACCAGGGCGAGGCCGTAGAATTCCTCACGCGCCATATGGCCGATGCCGGCGTCCTTGAGGAACTGGTAGAAACTCGGATCCTTGAGTTTCGACGCGACATACACCGCAGGAATATTGCGGCTGCGCACGAGCGCTTCGGTCGCAGTCACCGGGCCGAGAAAACGTCCGTCGAAATTCTCCGGCGTAAACGGACCGAACGAAGTCGGCACATCGCGCAGCACCGTCTGCGGATGCAGCACGCCCTGATCGAAGCCGAGTCCGTAGATGAAGGGCTTGAGCGCCGACCCCGGCGAGCGTTTCGCCAGCGCGCCGTTCACCTGCCCCGCAATCGTCTTGTCGAAATAGTCGGCCGAGCCGACCAACGCCTTGATGCCCAGATCGCGCGTGTCGACCAGCAGCGCCACGGCATTGCGCACACCGCGCGTGTCGTTCTGCGCGACGTAATTTTTTACCTGGCGTTCGAGCGTGCGCTGCAGATCGAGATCGAGCGTCGTGCGCAGCACGGATGGCGTCGCACCACTCGCATGCGCATCGGCGAGCACCTCCTCGACGAAATGCGGCGCGGCGAACGGCAGGTTCTCCGGCGCGCGCAGGCGCAGCGGCAGTTGCATCAACGGTGCGCTCGACTTGTCTTCGGGATGTTTTGCGATCCAACGCTGGAACAGACGTGCGCGTGCTTCGCTCAAGCGCTTGTTGATCGTGCCGGACGCAGCGACTTCATCCGACGCTGCGTGCTCACCGATGCGCCGACTCGGATCCTGCGGGATCACCGCCAGCGTCAGCGCCTCGGGCAAGGTCAGCTGCTGCACCGGCTTGTCGAAGTAGATCAGGCTCGCCGCGCCCGCGCCTTCGATATTGCGGCCGTAGGGCGCGTAATTGAGATACGCCTCAAGGATCGAGTTCTTCGAATAGCACAGCTCCAGTTGCACCGCACGCAGCACTTGGCGCAGCTTGCCGCCCGGTGTGCGCGTATTGAGGCGATAGACCAGACGCGCGAGCTGCATCGTCAGCGTCGAGCCGCCCTGGCGGTTGCCGCCGCGCACATAGGTGACGAAGGCGCCGCGCGCGAGGCTGACCGGATTGAAGCCCGGATGCCAGCGGAACCACGCGTCCTCGTGCAGCATCACACCATCGACGAGAGGCCGTGGCATCTGCGTGAGCGGCGCCCATTGGCGATAGCGCTCGTCGCTCGCGAGCGTCAGGCGCAACAGTCGGCCGTGATCGTCATAGACGGCAGTCGAGCCTGGCGCGAGTTGCGACAGTGGCGCATGCGGCCAGAGGCGAATCGCCACCAATGCAAGGGCGATCAATAGCAGCGCCATCAGGCAGTTTTGCCAGCGGCGTATGAAGGCGACCAGAGATTTCATGCTTGTCATTCCGGCATGGATTGCCGGAATCCAGACTCCAGGGATCGCGCCTCAGAAACCTTCACACATCGACATGTTTCGCAAGAGCGTAGGTATGCGGGAAGCGCTTCTCGAAGTTCTCAATTTCCGCGTAGTCGAGCAGACCCATCACGCTATCGCGAGTGGTTTGACGGAATCGAGCGAGTGTTTGAGAGAACTGCAAATCGCCCCAATGCATCAACAGACTGTAAATATTGCAGGCTTGCACGTCCGCAGCCGCGCCCATGATGGTGGATCGCCCGGTATAGGCTATAAAACTCGACAATCCGGTTCTTTGTGCAAAAGCGGCATTCAAGCCTTTCACATAGTCGTATTTGTCGATCCCTAATGCTTGGGACTGCGGACACGCGGCATCGCAACCTTGATTTTTGCGAGTCTGTTCCGTCCAGGCTCTGCACTCCTTATCCACGATGCTCTCGCCGGCGAATATCGCCTCGCACGACAATGCAAAACATGCTCCCGCGATGCGCAGGAGCATGCTTATTTTCTTGCGAGATTCAGCAATGCGGATCACGGCTTCTTCGTCACCTCAATCTTCGTCCCCAGCGACCGCGCCTGCACCGTGCGGTCGTACATCGATTCGCCGTACGCCGGCGGCACGCTGAACTTGCCGGCGTTGGTGGCGCGGATGCGATAGATGAACTCGTGCGAGTCGCGCTGCGCGGTGCCGTAGATCACGACGCGGTCGTCGCGCACGTCGGCGTACTCGAGCGCCCAGTTCGATCCCGTCACGCCGATCGGCGAGTGCCAGGCGGGCTGCTGCGCGCTGTTCGCGCTCGCACTGGCGTTGTCGCCATTGTCTTCCGGCGCGGGCGGCGGTGTCAGTACGGGCTCGAAGCCGCCCGGCAGCAGGTCGACGATCGCCACGTTGCCAATGCTGTCGCGCTCGGTCGCGCGGATCTTCAGGTGCACGTCGAGCTCCTGCCCGAGCGTCGCCGAGGTGAGCGGCTTGCCGTCGGTGTCGGTGAACTCGCGGATGATTTCGAGACCCTGCTTCAGCTCGCTGGTCGGCGGACTGCGATCGAAGCCAGCCTGCGTCACTGCGTACCACGCGTGCAGATCGGCAGCGTTGTCGACCTTGAGCGAAGTCGCCGCCGCGGTGAACGGACCGCGCACGAGCGCACCGATCTGCGTAGTGATCGCCGCAGTCGTGGCGTCCTTGTGCAGTTCGGTCAAGCTGAGCTTGCCCTCGGCGGCGGCCTGCGTGCCATACGCGTCGAGCGCGAGAATCATCTGCGCCGAGGACTGCGTGTTGTACCAGCCGCGCTTCACCGGCTGCAGCAGGTTCGCGAGCGCGTATTGAGGCAGCGCGCGGGCGCGCTCCGGGAAGTGCTTGCTGATCAGATACAGCATGCCTGCGTCGCGCACGAGCGAACCGTAGTAGGCATACGGCTGGAACGCATAGGCGTTCTCGATCGTCGAACGCGTCAGCACCTTCTGTGGCCCATCGATCAGGCGGTCGGCTTCCTTGTCCTGCTTGAGCAGCTTGAGCGAGGCGGCGAGATAACCCGCGGCGAGATCGTCGCGCCATTGCTGCGGGTATTGATCCTCCAGGCGCTTCTGCACGGCGGCGAGATAGTTCGTGGTGACCACGCCCTGCCGCGTCAGCATGTAGACGGCGAACGCGCGCTCACGCAGACCATCGAGATAGCCGGCGCTTTCGTCGGCCGCAACCTGCATCAGGTAGCGATTGCCGTTGTCGAGCATGTCGCTCGGCAATTTCTGACCGCGCTCCTTTGCTTCGATCAGGAATTCCATTGCGTAGATCGAGGCATAGCGATGCGATTGCGGCGTCGATGTCCATAGGCCGAATCCGCCTTCCGCGTTCTGGCGCGAGTGCATGACCGCGTACAGCGCCTGCAACGGATCCTTCTCGGCTTTGGGATCGGCCTTCGGATCAGTCGTGGTCTTGATCTTGCCGTACTCGGGATGCGCGCCGAAAATGAGCGCGGGCATGCCCTGGCTCACGAGCTGCTCGGTGCAGCGATGCGGGAAGTCGGCGAGATACGCGGACAGGCCTTGCGCGAGCACGAGCGGCGTGTAGGAAGCGCCGATCTCGCGTTTCGCAAACGCTTCATACATTTCGCGCAGCGGTTTGACCTCGGCGCTGCCGCGATCGAGATCGCCGACGACGAGATCGGTGCGATAGGCTGATGCCGGACGCACCGACACTTCGCCGGCGATCTTCGCAGCCTTGTCGGCATAGCTCGCCTTGAAGTCGAACTTCGCGGGGCCAAGCACTTCCTTCGCGCGTAGCCGGTAGATGACGACGCTTTCCTTCATCTCGCCGAGTTTCAATTCCTGCTCGGCCGCACCAACCACTTCGACACCGGCGGACGGGGCGAGCGCGACCTTGACCGGGACTTCCTTGCCGCCGAGGCCGGTCAGATTGTTGGCGACGCCAAGGCTGACTTCGAACTCATCCCCCGGTGCGACCATGCCTGGCAGATTCGGCGACAGGACGAAGTCGCCGCGCACGGTCGAGGTGTTCTGCGCGATGCCGATGCGGTCGGCGCGCACGGCGACGGCCATCACGCGCAGCTTGCCGTTGAAATCGTCGGGGACGGTCCAGGTGAATTCGCGGCTGTCCTTGATGTCGATGATGCCCGACCACCACGCGACCGGCTCCTTGCGCTTCTTCTTGAACGGATTGAGATGGCGCGCGAGCAGATCGTCGGCGTCGCCGCCGGGCGCGGCCATGCCGGTGAGCTTGGAGAACTCGGGCAGGATCAGGTCGAGTATCTGGCTCGTCTTCACGTCGAGCATGCGCTTCTTGAAGAAGAACTCGAGCGGATCGCCGAGCTTGTAGCGCGCGACCTGCAAGATGCCCTCGTCGACCGCGAACACGGCGATGCGCGCGGACTGCGCGACGGTAGCCTTCATCTTCAGCACGTCACCCGGCTTGACCAGCTGCGGCACGTCGAGCGTGAGCACGTCGCGACGCGCGTCGCGATTGACAGAGAACGGCACCACGCCGTAGCTCAGCGGCGACATGAAGATTTCGTCCGACGACGGATCGCGCACGAATTGCACGTTGACGTAGCCGTTGCCCTCGAAATCCTTCGGCACGGTGATCTTCTGCACCGAACCCGAGGTCGCGGCCTTGAACCAGGCATGCGCATACACCTTGTCGCGCTCGATCGTGATCAAGCCGTTGCCTGCGTACGGTGCGCGGATCGCGATTTCGATCTCCTCGCCCGGCGCGTAGTCGTGCTTGGAGAGCGCGAGCTGCAGCTCGGCATTGCGTTCGAGCGAGCGCGTGAGATTCGCTTCGCCCGCGACGCTGTACTCGACGCGATTCAATTCCTCGCCGTGCGCATTGCGCACGACCAGTGCGTAGGTGCCGGGCTTGTTCGTTGGCAGCGCGAATTCGTTGCCAGCCGCAGTGATGGCGAGCGGCACTTCGGACACCGCGATGTCCTTGGTCTTCGATTCGTATTTGTAGACGCCGGAATCCTGCTTGGTCAGGATCGAGACGTAACGGCGCTCGATGATCGCAGCCTTGAGATCCGCCACCGCAATCTTCTTCGCGTTCGAGTCGATCGCGATCAGGCCGACGCTGCGTTTGGCATCGCGCTGCACGAAGTCGAGCGCCCCATCGGTTTTGGTACCGACGAGATAGTCGAGCGAAGAGACGAGCTGGTGCGTTTCGGCGCCGACACTGCGTCCGCCTTCGGCCTCGTAGCCTTTGGCGAAGAAGCGCAGCTGATAGGTCGCATTCGCGTACTTTGTGAGATCGAGCGGGAACTCGGCCTCGCCCTTCTCGTCGGTCTTGTCCTCGCCGAGCGGTTCGGTGTAGCCCTCTTTCGCGCGTTGCGGATCGAAGAAGCGGTAGTCGGGATAGGCACGGAAGCTCGGCACTGACGGCGACAGAGTCAGCGTCGCCTCGACACGGCGGTTCTGCGCCGGCGTGCCGAACAGGTTCTGCAGCGAGAACAGCGCCTTCAAGTCGTTCGGCTTGACCCAACCGTCCGGCGAACTCTGCGACAGGCGCGCCTCGGCCTTCATGCGGTCGGGCTGGAATTCCTTGATCTGCACCGAGGTCGAGCCGATCTGCGCGCCGGTCTTGCCATCCTTGACGATATAAACGTTGACGTTCCAGTTGCCGGTCGGCGAGCTTTCCTGGGTCGAGTAATCGACTGCGAGGAAGCCCGCGGTGTCGGCGCGCAGCTTGCGCTGCTCGACCACCGCGCCACGCGCGTCGGTGATTTCGGCGAGCAGCGGAATACCGTCGAGCGACTTCGTCCAATCCGCCGTGCGCACGATCACGCCGACATGGAAGGTGTCGCCCGGACGATAGATGCCGCGATCGGAGAACAAGTAGGCCGACAGCCGGCCCGCGTTCTTCGCATTGCGCTCGCCACCGATATCGAAACGCGAAAGATCGAGCGCGCGATCGTGTTCGCCGAGCGGCAGGAAGGATTCGTCGTCACCCTTGCGCACGACGAACATCGCAGGCGTCTTCTCGCGCGTCATGCCTTCGAGTGTGTCGAAGTGCACGTGGCCGCCGGCGTCGGTCGCGTGGCTCATCAGTGTCTGGCCGTTCTTGCCAACCACGTCGACGGTCGCGCCATCGACCGGCGTGCCGCCGTGGATCGACTGGATGTAGACGTCGCTGCCGCCGTCGAGCGATTTCTTCGCAATCATGCCGAGATCGGTGACGACGATCAGGCGTGCGTCGCCGATATTCGCAGTCTGCGTGCCATCGCCTTCGTATTCGCCTTCGCTGGGCGTCATCTCGCCATCGCTCGGTGCGGCTTCGGCGTCTCCTGCACCGTCGTCGGCGTTGGGATCGACTTCGGTCTTCTTTGGCTCCGCTTTCAGTTGCGCGAGCTTGAGCAGAAACACGCCATGCCGGGCACGCCCCTCCTTGCCGAAATACTTGGTGAGATCGACGCCCTCGAAATGCGCCTTGCCCGGATCGTCGACCTCGAACGGGACCTTCTGCACGAAGCGCTCGGTGATCTGGTCGGGACTCAGCGAATACAGCCGCGGCTTGGCGTAGGTGCCCCGATTGAACGAGACGAGATGCTGCAGCTGATCCGGCAGCACACGCGCGACTTCGAGTTCGATGCCGGGCACATTGCGCGAAATCACCGCGACGCGCTTCTCGCCGGAGAGCGACAGCAGCGCACCGTCGGCCATGA
Organism: uncultured Rhodanobacteraceae bacterium; assembly: GCA_964509025.1. GTDB lineage: Bacteria > Pseudomonadota > Gammaproteobacteria > Xanthomonadales > Rhodanobacteraceae > Rudaea. The sequence continues at coordinate 1,235 of CAZDWH010000068.1, read as the reverse complement.
AGCGCAGCAGCTGCGGATATTCCGGCACGGTCTCGACATTGGCGAAGCCGCGGCCGTCGACGTAGCCGCCAAACGACTTCAGGCCAGTGCGAACCATGATGTAGAGACGTCTGCCCGGATCGGCGTGGTACTTGAAGCTCTGCGTTTCCGAATAGTCGCGTTCGGTCGGGATCGGCTCGAGCGTCAGTTTCTGCGAGGATTTCAACACATCCTGCTGGCCGACTTCACTGACGTACCAAGGATAGGGTTGGTCACCGCGCTCGGCCTCCGGTGTCTTTGGATTGAACTTGGGCAGCACCCAGACTTCGATCGTGCGAGCGATATCTTCCGTCCGCACGGCCTGTGAAGCGCTGACCACGAGCACCTGCTCGGGTTCGAACTTTGCGTTGTCCACCAGCGTGGCCTGAACCTGCTCGATACGCAGGCTGTAGAGCCCGGGCACGGCGACGCGGCCATCGATGTCCTTGGCCAGCCCCGCCCCGCCGCGCGCGGCGTGCACGCTCGATGCGATCGTGTAGGTGAGCGTGGCATCATCCTTCGGGATCGACAGCGGTTCGGAATGCACGAAGGCGTTGACCTTGCGTTCGTCGTAGCTCACGACGAACTTCTTCGGCACGACGCTCAGCTTGGGACCGAGCAGCTTGAGCGCGACGGCCTTTTCGAAGCTCGCCGTGTCGACCGGATGGGTGAAACTGACGTGGATCACCGCCTTCTTCGCGGTCGCGTCTTGCGGGTCCTGATAGAACTCGCCCTGCACCGACTGCGTCGCAAACGCGGCGCTGGAGAAATTCAGGCGATCCTTGTCGACCTTCACATGCGGCGCGAACGCCTGCGCCGGATCGAAGCGCACGTCGTAGGCCTGGCCGATCGGCCAATCGTCCTTCGGCATGAACTGCAGTTCGCGGTCGTTGAGCCAGGTCCAGGTGCCGGCGAGTTCGGGCTGCAACGTGATTCCCGCGGTCGTCGTTTTGCCGATCAACGCCAGCGGCGCGGTGGCACGCGTGAACTCGACGCGCAGCGGATGCACGACGAGGGTATGCGTCGTGTCGTCGTAGCCGGTCAGCATCGGCGCGTACGCCTTGACCACCGAGGGCTTTTCCTCGATCGGCTTGGGCCGATCGCGCCAGGCCTTGTAACCGAACCATCCGCCGAGCCCGAGCACGAGCACGGTCGCGATCACGCCGGCCGCACGCGCGGGTCGCGCGCGCACGCCCGCGCCCAAGCGCACGAGGCCG
>CAZDWH010000067.1:1612-13813 GCA_964509025.1 uncultured Rhodanobacteraceae bacterium | reverse complement strand
GTTCCTTGTAGCCGCGCGTGGTCACCGCCGGCGTGCCGATGCGCAGGCCCGAGGTGACGAAGGGTTTCTGCGGATCGTTCGGCACGGCGTTCTTGTTGACTGTGATATGCGCCTTGCCAAGCGCGGCCTCGGCGTCCTTGCCGGTGATCGGTTTGCCGATCATGTCGACGAGGAACAGGTGGTTCTGCGTGCCGCCCGAGACAATCTTGTAGCCGCGCTTGATGAACTCGCCCGCCATCGCCTGCGCATTCTTCACGACCTGCGCCTGGTAGGCCTTGAACTCGGGTTCGAGCGCTTCCTTGAACGCGACCGCCTTGGCCGCGATCACGTGCATCAGGGGGCCGCCCTGGATGCCGGGGAACACGATCGACTGCAGCTTCTTCTCGATTTCCTCGCCTGCGCCTTTCGCGACGATGATGCCGCCGCGCGGACCACGCAGGGTCTTGTGCGTGGTCGAGGTGACGACGTGCGCATGCGGCAGCGGACTCGGATACACGCCCGCCGCGATCAGTCCCGCAACATGTGCCATATCGACGAACAGATAGGCGCCGACCTTGTCTGCGATCGCGCGGAAGCGCGCCCAGTCGACGACCTGCGAGTAGGCCGAGAACCCGGCGACGACCATCTTCGGCTTGTGCTCGAGCGCGAGTTTTTCGACTTCGTCGTAGTCGATCAGACCCTGCGCGTTGACCCCGTACTGCACGGCGTCGAGGATCTTGCCCGAGATATTGACCTTGGCGCCGTGCGTGAGGTGCCCGCCGTGCGCGAGGCTCATGCCGAGGATCTTGTCGCCCGGATTGAGCAGGGCGAAATACACCGCCTGGTTGGCCTGCGAACCCGAATGCGGCTGCACATTGGCGTAGTCGGCGCCGAACAGCTGCTTCACGCGCTCGATCGCGAGCTGCTCGGCGATATCGACGAATTCGCAGCCGCCGTAGTAACGCTTGCCCGGATAGCCTTCCGCGTATTTGTTCGTCAGCACCGAGCCCTGCGCCTCGAGTACGCGCGGACTGGCGTAGTTTTCCGACGCGATCAGCTCGACGTGGTCCTCCTGACGCTGCTTCTCGGCGGCGATGGCAGCGGCGAGTTCGGGGTCGTAGCCTTCAATCTTCAGGTTGGCGGCAAACATGCTCTGGGGCGCTCCACGGCAAACGGACGGCAAGAGCGCAATGTTACCGGGTTATGGCGGTTTGCGGCAGTGCAATACGTGGCGGGAAGCGGCCGCATCGGCGATAATTGCCGTCTTCACGAAGCTCCAACCTCTGCAGGAACCCCATGCAATACATCTACACCATGATCGGTGTGTCCAAGGTCGTGCCGCCGAAGCGCGAGATCATCAAGGACATTTCGCTTTCGTTCTTCCCCGGCGCCAAGATCGGCTTGCTCGGACTCAACGGCGCGGGCAAGTCGACCGTGCTGCGCATCATGGCCGGCGTCGACACGGAATATAACGGCGAGTCGCGACCGCAGCCTGGGATCAAGATCGGCTATCTGGCGCAGGAGCCGCAGCTCGATCCAGAGAAGACCGTGCGCGAATCGGTCGAGGAAGGCGTGTCGGAGATCACCGGCGCGCAGAAGCGCCTCGAGGAAGTTTATGCAGCGTATGCCGAGGAAGGCGCCGACTTCGACAAGCTCGCCGCCGAGCAGCAGCGCCTGGAAGCCATCCTCGCCGCGGGCGATGGCCACACGCTCGAGCGCACGCTCGAAGTAGCCGCCGATGCGCTGCGCCTGCCGGCGTGGGACACCCAGATCAAGACGCTGTCGGGCGGCGAGAAGCGCCGCGTCGCGCTGTGCCGCCTGCTGCTGTCGAAGCCCGACATGCTGCTGCTCGACGAGCCGACCAACCATCTCGATGCCGAATCGGTCGAGTGGCTGGAACAGTTCCTGGCGAAGTTCCCGGGCACGGTCGTTGCGGTCACGCATGATCGGTACTTCCTCGATAATGCGGCCGAGTGGATCCTCGAGCTTGACCGCGGCCGCGGCATTCCGTGGAAGGGCAACTACACCTCGTGGCTCGAACAGAAGGACGAGCGCCTGAAGCAGGAAGCTTCCAGCGAAAAGGCGCGGCAGAAGGCGATTCAGAAGGAACTGGAATGGGCCAGGCAGAATGCCAAAGGCGGCCGTTCGAAGGGCAAGGCGCGCCTTGCGCGCATCGACGAGCTGCAGGCGGTCGATTACCAGAAGCGCAACGAGACCAACGAAATCTTCATTCCGCCGGGCGAGCGCCTCGGCGACAACGTGGTCGAGTTCAAGGGCGTGTCCAAGTCCTTCGGCGATCGCCTGCTGATCGACGACCTGAGTTTCAAGGTGCCGCCCGGTGCGATCGTCGGCATTATCGGCCCCAACGGCGCCGGCAAATCCACGCTGTTCAAGATGATCACCGGCCAGGAAAAGCCCGACCAGGGCGAAATCATCGAAGGTCAGACGGTGAAGATCGCCTACGTTGACCAGAGCCGCGACAAGCTCGACGGCAAGCACAGCGTCTTTCAGGAAGTCTCGGGTGGTCTGGACATCCTCAATATCAACGGCATCGAAATCCAGTCGCGCGCCTATATCGGCCGTTTCAACTTCAAGGGCCCCGACCAGCAGAAAATCGTCGGCCAGCTCTCGGGCGGCGAACGCGGTCGCCTGCATCTGGCGAAAACACTGCTGCAGGGCGGCAATGTGCTGCTGCTCGACGAGCCGTCCAACGACCTCGACATAGAAACGCTGCGCGCGCTCGAAGATGCGCTGCTGGAATTCCCCGGCAACGCCTTCGTGATCTCGCACGATCGCTGGTTCCTCGATCGCATCGCCACGCACATCCTCGCGTTCGAAGGCGACTCGCACGTCGAGTTCTTCGCCGGCAACTACAAGGAATACGAGGAAGACAAGAAGCGCCGCCTCGGCGAGGAAGCGGCGAAGCCGCATCGCGTGAAATTCAAGAAGCTGGCGTGATGGAGCACGTCGGATGAGCTTCGTCGAGTCGTTGAAGTCCGCGTGGCGACGCAACGACTCGCTCGTCTGCGTCGGCCTAGACCCGGAGCCTTCACGTTTTCCGCCGGCGCTGCGTCGCGATGCCGACGCGATCTTCGAATTCTGTCGCACGATCGTCGATGCGACGGCCGATCTCGTCTGTTGCTACAAACCGCAGATCGCCTACTTCGCCGCGCATCGTGCCGAGGAAGCGCTCGGACGCTTGATTGCGCACATCCACGCGCGGCATCCGGGCGTGCCAGTGATCCTCGACGCCAAGCGCGGCGATATCGGCTCGACCGCGCAGCAATATGCGGTCGAGGCCTATGATCGCTATGGCGCGAATGCGGTGACGCTCAATCCCTATCTCGGCCGCGACTCGGCGCAGCCATTCCTCGATCGCGCGGATCGCGGCGTGATCCTGCTCTGTCATACCTCGAACCCGGGTGCGGCCGATCTGCAGGATCTGATCGTGCGCCCTGCGTCCGGCGCGGAATTGCCGCTATACGAACATGTCGCCGCAACGATCGCGCGCGACTGGAACACGCACGGCAATTGCGCGCTCGTCGTCGGCGCGACCTATCCAGAGCAACTCGCGGCGGTGCGCTCCCTGGTCGGCGACATGCCGATCCTCGTGCCCGGCATCGGCGCACAGGGCGGCGATGTTGATGCCGTGGTGCGCCACGGCGCGACGGCCGATGGCAGCGGACTCATCATCAGCTCGTCGCGCGCGATCCTGTACGCAAGCGCGGGCGACGATTTCGCCGCGGCCGCGCGGCGCGCAACACTGGAATTGCGCGAGGCAATCAATCAGGCTCGGCGCTCGACCAGACCGCAGTCGTAAGCGGCGCAAGCCATCCCGTCGATGACCCAATCCGACCAACCGCTCGTTTCGATCCTGATCCGCAGCATGGATCGGCCGACGCTGCAGCGCGCACTTGATTCCGCCGCGGCGCAGACCTGGCGCAATCTGGAGATCGTCGTCGTCGCCGCCTGCGGGCATGCGCATCGCGCACTGCCGAGCGAATACCGTGGCAGGCCGCTGCGTCTGGTCTTGCCGGAAACCGATCGCCGCCTACCGCGCGCAGAAGCGGCGAATCTTGCGCTCGCATCGGCGCGCGGCGAATGGTTCAATTTTCTCGACGACGACGACGAACTGCTGCCGCAACACCTCGCGACACTGCTGAGCGCATCGCGAAGCGAAGACGAGCGCGTGATCTACGCGCGCACGCGCGTCGTCGATGCCAGCGGCAAGGTGCTCGGTCATGTGAGTCACGCGGGCAATCACGTGCAGCTGTACTTTCACAGCCGCGCGACGACGTGCGCGACCCTGCTGCATCGCAGCCTCGTCGACGAAGGCGTGCGCTTCGATCCGGCTTTCGCCGTGCATGAGGATCACGACTTCCAGGTCAATTGCGCGACACGCACCGCTTTTCGCTATGTCGACGCGGCGACTTCCATCTGGCATGCCGATGCCGGCGAGTCGGGTTGCGGCTTCGGCGCGAACGACGATCCCGCGCTGCGCGATGCGAGCGTGAGGGCGATTCGGAGCAAATGGGCGCGCGCATTTGAATCCTGGCTGGCAGACCCGCCGGCGGTGCTGCTCGCCGGCCGCGCCTACCTCGACGGCGGCGATCTCGACGCCGCCAGCGCGTGCTTCGAGCAGACGCTGCATCTTCGACCCGGTGACATCAACGCATTGAATCTCGGCGGCGTCGCGTACTTGCGCGCGGGCAATTTCGATCGCGCCGAAACCCTGTTCACGCAGGCGCTACAGCTGTTGCCGCAGCATGAAGGACTGCGGGCGAATCTCGACCTACTGCGCCGGACGCGCGCGCAGCGCACCGCGCAGCAGCAGTAGCGGCACCTTTACACCGAACGCGGTCCAGATGCCCGCGAACACCAGTCCGCGCAGCAGCGGATTGCGCGCAGCGGGATCGAATTTCCGGAACCAGCGCCACATGCCGCGATGCTTGTGCAGCGCGACGAACACCGGACGGTGCCGGCTCGAACCGCCCTTAGCGTGCACGACGCGCACCTCATTGACGCAGACGACGTCGTAACCGGCATCGCGCACGCGGCGGCACAGGTCCAGATCCTCGCAATGCAGGAAGTAGCCTTCGTCGAAGCCGCCGATGCGCGCAAACGTGTCGCGCGACAGCAGCATCAGCGCACCGGAGACGGCGTCGACCCGATCAGACGCAGCAGACGATGGCGGCAGCTCGACGCCCGCGAATGCCGGCCAGCGCGACGCGAAGCGCGCAAGGCCACTCACGCTCATCAAGGCGCGACGCAGCAGCGGGTCGCGCCGGCGCGACGCGGGATCGATATGGCCGTCCGCATTCACCTGTGTTGCGCCGACGACGCCGCCACGTGCAGCGGCTTTCAATACCGCGCGCAGCCGCGCAATCGTGTCGCGCTCGATCAGACAATCCGGATTGAGAAACAGCAGCGTATCGCCGCGCGCACGCGCGGCGCCGCGATTGCAGCCCGCGCCGAAGCCGAGATTGGCACCGTTGTAGACGAACCCGACGCGCGCATCCTGCGCGTAGCGCGCGGCCAGGCGCGCCACGCTGCCGTCACGCGTATCGTTGTCGTCGATGATGATTTCAAGCTCGGCGCTGCTCGCGAGCGCGAGTTCGACGCAGCGCGCGAGCACGTCGCCGCTGTCCGCCGCGACGATGACGACGCTGGTAAGGCCGGCGTGCAGTTCCGCCGGCGCCTCCGGGCGCGTCTGCGCGGCGGATTCGATCACAACGCGCTGAGCAGCTTCTCGCCCTGCTCGGCCGCGTGCTGCCACAACGCCGGCCAGTGCTCGAGTGCGCTGGCCATGCCGTTCAACTCGGCCGCGAGCGCCTGCGCGCATGCGCTGTCGTCGGCATCCTCGGCCCAGTCGGCCAGACGCGGCGGCGCCTTGGCCAGCAGCGCCTTGGCATTGGCCTCGACGATCGCGCGCATGTCCGCCTGCCAGTAGATCGGCGCGTCGGTCGCTGCCTCGAGCTGATGCTGCAGGCGATCGACGACATCGGCGCGCCCATAACTCAGGTATTCGCGCAGGTGCGCAACGCGATCGGATACGCTCGCGCCGGCGAGATCGCGCAGAACCTCGGCGAACAGACACAGGCGCTGCGCCGGATCGGCGGCCTTGAACAGGCCGAACTGGCGCTGCACATAGTCGCGCAGGAAATGATTGACGCGCGGCACGTAGGCGCTACGCGTCAGGTCGGCGCGCTTGCGCGGACTCTCCTGTACATGCGCGATCGCCTGCGGCAGTTCGAGCACCAGCGCATCGGTGTGGACATAGCGGGTCAATGCGCTCCACAGTGAATCTTCGCCACGACCGACTCCGTTCGTGCACGGCAGCATCAGACTGTTGTCGAGCGTGAACGGGGTAAACCCGGTGACTTCGGAAACGCGCGCCTGACCAACGCCGAACCAGACGTGTTGCGCTTCGGTGTTGCGCAGATAGCCCGCGCGGTCGCTCCAGAATTCCTGGCGGCTGCGGCCGTCCAGGTAGTACATCCACAATCCGGTCTCGGTACGCGCGCTGCCGTAGGTGCCGAGCTGGGTCGCGACCACGCGCGAGGACCCGGCGAGCAGATCCAGACGCGAAAGGTTGAGACCACGCAAGGCGCGATGGGCAACCGGGTATTGCGTGCGCGCAAGCGTGCCGAGGGACTGTCCGCAGGCATCCAGATGCAGCGCGAACGGATCCTGTGCGGCCTCGTCGCCGTAGCCGAGCGCTTCCTCCATGTTGGCCGCAAAAGCTGCTTGCACCTGCGCGTTCGGGTTCGGATCGAGCCCGTCCTGCGCGATCGGCGGGCGCCGCAGATTCAGGCGCAGATCGTCGTCGAGCAGCGCCAGACGAGAGCCGGCCGAAAGCAGCAGCGCCATGTTCCAGCCGCGCCCGCCGCCGAAGCGCTGCGCCTGCGGATGGCGCTCGCGCAGCAGCAGGCTTTCCGCCGCGGCTTTGGCCTGTGGTTGTGCCTTGGCGAACTTCTCGAGGATTTTCGAGCGCTCGGCCTGGCCGACGTAATTCACCTTGCAGCCGGTCTTGCGTGCGAACTCGCGCATCAGATCGCGCTGCTCATTGATATTCGCCGACAAGGTCGAATCGTCGAGCAGCACATAGCGGCGCCCGGCACGGAAGCGGCGCTCGTATTCGGTCAGCGACGCGACCAGGTGGGCCAGCTGTGCGGGGCGATCGCAGGCGCGGATGAACACCGCGCGCAACGGTGCCTGGACGCGCGGCGCGGCCGCCCCGAGCTGCTCCACGAAACCGCTGTCCGACACCAATAGGCGACGTTGCACGAGACTGTCGAGCACACGCCGGACGTCTTCGCGTTTGTTCGCGAGCGCTGGAATGGCGGACTGAATGCGCGCGGCGTGTTCGTCGAGCGAACGAAACTCACGGCACTGATCGAGCGCCTGCAGCACCTGAAACGTCATCACGTGCGTCTCGCCGGTGCGGCGCACCTGGAACACGCATTCCTGGCTCGACAGCGATGCGACGAGGCCATCCTCGGACGCGAACGTCGGCGCGTTCGGATCGATGGTCGGCGCCGGCGCCGGAAAGGGCGGCATGCTGTAGTTGAACTGGTAACTCAAGGATTCACCTGCTGTAACTGAAATTCGCCGCTGCGAACGTGCCAGCGCCGCGGACCATGCGTGACGCGCGGATTACGCGCGCTTCAACCGCTCGAGTTCGCCGCGCAAGCTCGCGACTTCGGCTTCGAGTTCGGCGATGCGCCCTCCGGCCGCCATGTTCTTGCGTACTTCGTGATCGTAGTGCCGGTACACCGACTCCTCGCGATCCCCGAACAGCGCCATCGCGGGCAGGCGGGGCAGCGGCTGGCGCGAACACACGGCGATGAAGTACAGGGGGTCGTAGCGTAGCCCGGATTTTACTTGAGTTCCGCCCTCACCGGCAGTGGCAGCGGCCGCGGACCCGTCAGGCGCCTCATCCAGCGCCCAGATTGCCGACTGAAACAGCAGCTTCTGCCCGTACAGCCGCACATGCGGGAAATGCGGGGCCAGCAGTGCCTGGAACTCGTCCCGATACAGCTCGCGCACATGGAATTCGTTGCGGAAGCCGGACAGGTCGCTGTAGGTTCGTTTGTCCGGGGAGGAAATCAGCAGCACGCCGTCGGGCGCGAGCGTGCGCGCGAATCCCGCGACCAGGGCCGCCTGCGCGGCGACGTGCTCGAGCGTCTCGAACGAGACAATGAGATCGGCGCTAGCGGGGGGCAGATCGAGCGCGGTGCAGTCGCCGCGTTCAAAACGCAGATGCGGCAAGTTCGCGTAACGCACGCGCGCGTGGGCGATGGCGGCCTCGGCGATATCCAACCCGAGCACCTCGCGCGCAGTCTGCGCGAGCAAGGCGCTGCCATAGCCTTCGCCGCAGGCCGCATCGAGCACGCGCTTGCCGCGCGCCAGATCGAGCGCGAACGCGTAACGGGCCCAATGCTCGTACCAAATCTCGCGTACGCATTCGGGGGTGAAGCGTTCGCCGGTGAATTCCAGCGCGGGTGCCTCGTGCTCGTTCGTCATTGTCCGCTCCCGCCCTGACCCACGCGCGACCGCCGGGACAGCGCATCGACCTCATGCCAGACATGACGCAACCGTACCAGACCAAACTCGCGCGACTGTCCGCGCACGACCACGCCGCGCTCGAGCGTGTCGAACAGGCGCACGCCCTCGGTGTCGGCAGCGTGCGCCTTGAGCGTGTAGGCACCCGGCAGCAGGGTGACGTCGGTGAATTCGATTACGGCGCAGTAGCTTGTGGCGGATTCCGCGCGCGGCCGCACGCCATCCAGCTCGCTGGTCGTGCCGTAAACCGGCGTGCCGTCGGCACGCGCAATACCGATACCGATCACCGGCACGCGGCCGTCGCGCGAATGCACGCGCACGCGCAGGCGCAGGTGCGCCGCGGCGTCGACGAACAGTGGCGTTTCCTGCGACACTTCGTTGATCGCGAAATCGAGCAGGTGGAACTCGAGGCCCTGCGCCGCCGCCGCCGAAATCACCGGCGCGCCGGCGAGCTTGCGTTCGTGGTAGGCGAGATAGGCCTGGGTCACATCATAAACATCGCCCGCAGCAGCGACCGCGCCTTCGCGCAACCACAGCGCCTGATGGCAGAGTTTCTGGATGTGATACATGCTGTGCGAGACGAGGATCAGGGTACCGCCTGCATCGAGATAGTCCTCCATCCAGCGCACGCATTTCTTCTGAAACGACTCATCGCCGACCGCGAGCACCTCATCGGTGATAAGCAGGTCCGGCTTGAGCGCGGCGACGATCGCAAAACCCAGGCGCACCACCATACCGGACGAGTAATGCTTCACCGGCTCGTCGATATAGCGCCCGATGTCGGCGAACTCGATGATGCGTGGCAGCTGTTCCTGCAACTCCTCGCCGCTGAGACCGTATAGCGCCGCGGACATCGCGATATTGTCGCGGCCGCTGTATTCGGGATTGAAGCCCGCACCGAGTTCGAGCAAGGCGCCGACGCGACCGCGCACGGCGACCGTGCCGGTCGACGGCGTCAGCACACCGGTGAGCAGCTTTAGCAAGGTCGATTTGCCGGCGCCGTTCTCGCCTATGAGGCCGAGCGATTCGCCGCGGCGTACTGTCAGGTTCACCTCGCGCAGCACAGCGACGGAATCGATATCGTTGCGGCCGAGCAGCAGCTTGCCGAGCGCGCGCAGGCGATCGCGCGGGCGGAACACCTGCGGATACGCTTTGCCGAGGCCGTTCGCCTCGACCAGAACGTCGTTTTCGGCTTGTGGCGTCACAGGAAGTCCTCGAAACGCGGATCGAGGCGACGGAACACGAGGTAGCCGAGCGCGCAGACGATGCACGCGGTCAACAGCGCGCGCAGGATGGCGAACGCGTCCACGCTGCCGCTGTTGATCAATATCGCGCGGAAGAACTCCGGGTAGAACGTGAACGGATTGAAATCGAGCCAGCCCCGATACGCCGGCGGCAGGAATTCGCGCGCGTACAGCACCGGCGAGACGAACATCCACAGCGGCATGATTTGCGCCAGCACCTGCGAAAGATCGCGCACGAACACCTGCACAGCGGCGAACAGGAACGCAAAACCCAGCGCAAGCGCGAACAGCAGTCCGAACACCAGCAAGGCGAGCGGCAGCTGCAGCAGCGCGATCGGCATGCCGAGCAAGGCGAGCACCACGAGAACCGCGCAGAATCCCACTCCATGCAGCAGGAAGCTCGCCGATGCGCTCGCGATCACCAGCACGCTGCGCGGCAGCGCGACCTTGCCGATCAGACCGGCGTTTTCCTGGATCACCGTGGCCGAGCGCGTCACGCTCTCGCTGAAAGCATTCCACGGCCATACGCCGAGCGCGAGGAACGGTACGATCGCCGTCGGCGAACTGTCCCCGCCCGGTGGCCGCATCTTGAACACGTAAGCCCAGACGAAACCGTAGATCGCCAGCTGCGCCAGCGGCTGCAGCAGCGCCCACAGCCCGCCGCTGAGGCTGCCAAGATAGCGATTGCGCAGCTCGCGGCGGATGAAGTGCGCCGCGAGGGTCATCGACACGTTCTGCGCTCCCAGCCTCGGCATTCGCCCCACTCTGTCCATGCGCGAATTATCCGGGCGGGCGAGCGCCATCACAAGCTGCTGCCCGCCCGCGCTGCGAAGATCCGCGCGGCGACCCTGAGGTTATTGCGCCTGCTTGACGGCTTCTGCCGGCATGACGGTGCCGGCAGGGACGAAACGGTCCTGCAGCAGCTTCGCCAGTTCCGGATTGACCGTCGGCTGCGCTTCGTCCAGCTTGCGCATGAACGCCTGGCGCTGCTCTGCGACGTAGTTCTGCTTGAGCTTGTCGACGATCTGGTTCTTGACCTCGGCGAACGTGCGCTGCTTCGCCGGTTCGCTGCGCACGAACTTGAGCACGTGATAACCGAATGAAGTCCTGACCACCGGAGAAATCTGGTCCTTCTGCGTGAGCTTGCGCGCCGCCTGTGCGAACTCCGGCACGACTTTGTCCGAGGTAGCCCCTTCGATGTGACCGTTGTTGGTATCCTTGGAAGGGTCGTCGGAGTACTGCTTCACCAGTGCATCAAAATGCGACGGGTTGGCCAGCGCCTCAGCCTGGACTTTTTCGGCGAGCGCCTTGGCCTCGGTCTCGGAGCGCGACTTGGTGGCGATCAGTACGTGCTGCACCTCAACCATGGCCGGAACGGCATAGTCGCTTTGGTGCACCTGATACTGTTCCTTGGCTGCGACATCCATCGACGGGATCACAACTGATTTCTCGAACGCGGTCACGCGGCGGCGCGACAGCACCTCCATCGTCGTGAATGCGATTTCCGCTTTCACGTCCGGATCCTGGTCGATCTTGAGTTCGACCGCCTGCTTTGCGAGCTGCTTGCTGCGCAGGATGCCGATGATCATCTGATCCACGCGCTTCGACGCACTGAGGAAGCCGGCCCAGCGATCTTCCGGCATATGCTGCAGATAGGCTGCCACGTCGGCCATGGTTACGCTGACGCCTCCCTGATTGACGATCTGCACATCCGCGTCCGAGGCACTGGCCACACTCAAGACGAAGGCCGCGCAGACTCCCAGAATCACCCTTTTCATACGATCTTTCTCCAAACGTGAAAAAGCAAAGCGCCGGATACCGGCGCTTTGCATGGACCGCAAACTGCGGATTTAGTTGCCGGGCGCTTACCTGCCGCCCGCGGTTTCCTGATAGCCGATCTTGGAGGTCGGACCCTGGTTGCCGTATTTGTCCACATCCGCAAAATTGAGATAGTAGGTCTGGCCGGGCTGCAACGGGCAGTCCACGCCGACGCCCATCCAGAGGCTGTTGCCGCCGCCGTCGTTGTACACGCAGGGACCGTAAGCTCCCTGCACGACGCCGTCCGCGACCGTGAAGGCGCCAGGCCGCGTACTGACCGAGATCGTGCCCGGATCGCCGACACTCGGGTCGGAAGTGAACTGCATCTGGCCGGTCGTTGACGTCGCCGGCACCGTGAACTTGAACGACGCGTAATAGCCCGGCTGGATCTGAATCGACATCGCATAGCCGCTGATGAAATTCGGGAACGGTCCCACCTTGGAGCGATCGGTAAGCGCCGCGTCGAGTGTGTCGAAGGCACCGGTGTAAACGGCGTGGTAGCCGTTGAACGCCACCGTACCGGAGCACTGGCGCTTGAGCGCACCGCCGGGGATCGCGCTGCTGAGCTGCGTGTCCTGGCAGGTCGGAGTCGGAG
>CAZDWH010000067.1:0-1512 GCA_964509025.1 uncultured Rhodanobacteraceae bacterium | reverse complement strand
TCGGAGTCGGAGTCGGAGTCGGAGTCGGAGTCGGCGTCGGCGTCGGCGTCGGCGTCGGCGTCGGCGTCGGCGTCGGCGTCGGAGTCGGAGTCGGAGTCGGAGTCGGAGTCGGAGTCGGAGTCGGCGTCGGCGTCGGCGTCGGCGTAGAGCTCGCGGTCAACTGGACGTATTGCGGAGCGATAACAGGTACGCTGCCGCCCACGGTTGACGTGGTGCTGCAATTGACCTGGTACACGAACGTACCGGTCGCCGTCGGGGCGGCCAGGGCCCAGTTGTTCGCGGCACCCGAATTGGTGACCAAGCCGCTATTGTTCATGTCCGCGATCGTGCAATGCATGTTGGCATCAGCAGGCGTCGACGTCCAGGTAATCGGCGCACCGATCGCCGCGCCGATCGCAGCGGAAATCTGGGATTGGTTGAGGGTGACCACTTCGCCCCCACCCACGCAACTAGGCGACACCGTGCCCACAACGGTGACGGAGTTGTTGTTCAAATCGTGGTGGACCGAGCTGACCCCAGTGATGGTGCACTGCGTACCCTGGATGGTGACGCTCGTGGCGGCCATTGCCGGCGCCTGCATCAGCCCACGGGACGCGCTCAACGCGCTCAAGCCGCAAAAATATACTTTTTTCACTTAACTACTCCGAATCTTGCAGGGTGGGCACAAATAGTCTGGCGATTTTAGCCGTGCACGCGTAGGAAACTCGTTAACCGCGATACCGCTCGGCACTCAATCCAGGCCGTCGATCCTATCCGGACGAACTTCGGGCGTATACGTGCAGTCTGATTGCCCTTTCCCCAAAAAAAGAGAGGGAGGCGGTTGCCTCCCTCTCTCGTTACGCTTGTTGCACTAACGCTTGCTCTATTAGGAGCAGGCGCCCGCGGCGGTGGCGCAGGTGCGGTGCAGCTTGTGGCGATACAGCGAGCTGTAGTTCGACAGCACGCCGCCGAGGTTGCCGTTGACCAGCTGAGCAACCCAGAAGCCCGTGACCGGCAGGCCGTAGAACACGTTGTTCGAAGCCGGCGAGGTCAGGATGTGCTGCGCAGGCGCCGCACTGACCAGATCGATCTTCGCCCAACCGTTGTTGTAGCCGGTCTGGATGTTGGCGGCCAGGTTGGAACCCAGCACCGCGCTACCCGCCTTGCCCTGGTTGAACGTCACGACCTGCGCTTCATAGCACAGAGCGTTGCCGGTGACCGGCTGCGGCGAGAAGCCGACCGAACCCTGCGGCGAACCCTCTTCACGATCGAACACCGCGATCGAGATCGGCGAGCACGAAGTACCACCGGCCGACGGCCCGAAGCGGACGTCGAACGGCTGACGCACGGCGCCGACCAGCGAAGGATCGACATAGAAGCGCTTGGTCGGGAAGTTGATGACCCACTCCGAATTGGCCGCGGTGCCGCCAGCGGACCAGTATTCGTTGTAGATCGCATCGGCCATGAACAGCGAGGACACTGCGTCGACACCCAGCAGGTACGGGGTGGTGACCAGCGCAGCCGTGCCACCCG
>CAZDWH010000066.1:0-14254 GCA_964509025.1 uncultured Rhodanobacteraceae bacterium | reverse complement strand
GGCTCGACCAGCACCTGGGAATCGTTCGACCAATTGCGCAAGGCCGGTGCGATGGCGCGCGCCTTGTTGATCGCCGCAGCCGCACAGAAATGGAAAGTGCAATCGGGCGACTGCCATACCGAAAAAGGTTTCGTGATCTGCGGCAAGCACAAGGCGAGCTATGGCGAACTCGCCGTCGCCGCAGCGAAGCTGCCACTGCCGGCCGGGGTGAAGCTCAAGGACGTGAAAGACTTCGCCCTCATCGGCAAGCCGACCCGGCGCCTCGACAGCAAGGCCAAGGTCAATGGCACGGCCGAGTTCGGCATCGACGTGAAGCGGCCGAACATGGCGATCGCGGTCGTCGCGCGTTCGCCCGTGCCGGGCGGCAAGGTCAAGTCGTTCGATGCGGCGAAAGCGAAAGCCGTGCCCGGCGTGATCGATGTCGTGCAAGTACCGAGCGGCATCGCCGTGATCGGCAAGCATTTCTGGGCGGCGAAACAGGGCCGCGATGCGCTCGCGATCGAATGGGACGCGGGTGCGGGCGCGACGCTGTCTTCCGCCGCGCTGCGCGATCAGTATCAGAAAACTTCGCGCACGCCCGGCGCGGTCGCAAAGACCGCGGGCGATATCGAGGCCGCATTCAAGGGCGCACAAGTCATCGAAGCCGACTATAGCCTGCCGTTCCTCGCGCATGCGCCGATGGAGCCCGAGAACTGCACCGTCGAAATCACCAAGGACGGCGCGGATATCTGGACCGGCACGCAGTTCCAGACCTTCGATCAGCAGCTGTCGGCGAAGATCCTCGGACTCAAGCCCGAACAGGTGCGCATTCACACGACGTTTCTCGGCGGCGGCTTCGGCCGGCGCGCGAATCCGACCTGCGACTATGTGACCGAAGCGGTCGAAGTTGCGAAGGCCTCGGGCAAGACCGTCAAGGTCGTGTGGACGCGCGAAGACGATATTCATGGCGGCTACTATCGCCCGATGTGGCACTCGCACCTGCGCGCGACGCTCGCGCAGGACGGCAAACCCGCCGCCTGGGCGCACACGATCGTCGGCCAGTCGATCATCGCCGGCACGCCGTTCGCACCGATGATGGTGAAAGATGGCATCGACGCAACCAGTGTCGAAGGCGCGGCGGATTCGCCGTATCTCGAAGCGGTCCCGGCGCATCGCGTCGAGCTGCATTCGCCGACGAGCCCGATCAGCGTGCTGTGGTGGCGCTCGGTCGGCCACTCGCACACCGCGTTCGTGGTCGAGAGTTTCATCGACGAACTCGCCGCGGCAGCGAAGCAGGATCCGCTCGCCTATCGTCGCGCGCTGCTGCCCGCGAAATCGCGCGAGCGCCTTGCGCTCGATCTCGCCGCAGAGAAATTCGGCTGGGGCAAGCCGCTGCCGCCGGGTCATGGCGCCGGCATCGCCGTGCATGCTTCGTTCGGCAGCTATGTCGCGCAGATCGCCGAAGTGTCGGTCGTGGACAAGGCGATCCGCGTGCATCGCGTCGTCTGCGCGATCGACTGTGGCCCGGTGGTCAATCCGCTGACGGTCGAGGCGCAGATGCAATCCGGCATCATGTTCGGCCTGTCCGCCGCGCTGCACTCGGAACTCACGTTCAAGGACGGCAAGCCCGAGCAGAGCAATTTCCACAACTATACTGTGCTGCGCTTGAACGAGGCGCCGCTGGTCGAGGTGCATATCGTGCCGAGCACCGACAAAATGGGCGGCTGCGGCGAGCCCGGCACGCCGCCGATCGCGCCGGCGGTGGCGAATGCGGTGTTTGCGGCGACGGGGCAGCGGCTGCGCAATCTGCCATTGCGCTTGACGTAGTAGGAGAGCGCGATGAATCGCGCCGACATGACCTGATGCGCGCTTAATCCGCGCGTCAGGCTACGCCGCCGGCGTCTCTGCCGCCCACACGGCGTTGAGTGGATCAAATTCCGCTTCGCAGCGTTCTGGCGCGCGAATACCGAAACCGCACACGGCAAGCGGCCCTTCTTCGAGTGGATCGAGCCCGAACGCCTGCTCGATCTCCACTTCGTTTATCGCCGCTGTGACAAACGCGGCGAGGCCAAGTTCGGTCGCCGCGAGATACAAGGTCTGCGACAAATGGCCGACGTCGAGAATCAGCGCGCGGTACGCCTTGGCGTGATTGCGATACTTCCAGAAATTGCGGCGGAAGCGGCTGGTCGGAATCACGATCACGTGGGCGTCGACGAAATAACTTTGCGCAGCGACACAGCGCTTGGTCAGCGTCGCGGCGGCGGCAGCATCAAGTGCCGCGATCGTCTCCAGCGCGTGATCGACTGGATGGTAGTGATACAGCCCTGGCGCAATGCCCTCTACATGCTGCACGATCAGGTACGCCTCGGTCGCATGCAAGCCGCCGGCTGACGGCACGCCTTTTTTCATCAGCTGCACGCCAGGTGCGTAATCATCGACCGCGCGCGCGCCGAATACACGATGCAATACCGCAGAGAACTGCTCCAGACTGAGCTTGCGCGAGCGATCGTAGTTACGACAGGTCACGCGTCGATCGAGCAGCGCGTCGAGCGCTGTGGTCGATGCGTTTTTCGGCAGCCGCAGACGCTGCGCCGAATCGACGCGCTCATGCACCATGGGTGGAGCCGGGCCGAGCCAATCGACGAGCTGGCCGCCCGCGTTTTCCGCAAAATCATCGCGCACGTCTTCGGTGTCGACATCGCGCCAGCGCGACGCGTAATGCATCACGGCCGAAGCATTGCGCCAGTGCGTGTCGCGCAGCTTCTGGTCACGGCTCGCCACGGCGCTCGCCTCAGCGACCAACAGCTGTTTGTCGAGCAGCGCATCGAGCACGCCGCGAGCATGCGCCTTCGTCAATTCATCGAACTCGACCCAAGCCGAAGGCGACACAGCGCCGAGTACGACCACTTCGTCGGGGCTCAGCACCAGCTCCTCGTCGCGATGCGGCGCAAGCGCAACCCACTCGATCACGCGATGCAGTCCACTGCCGCCCCCTGACAATACCGTCAGACTGAATTCCAGCCGCTCGCGCGGCTCCAGCATCAAGGTGGCACAACGGCGTACGCGCATGAGTTTCCCCTAAGTGTTTTTAAGGTTAGCATGGCGTGCCGGTCGGCATATTTATTGCGTTAACCTGTCTCAACAAAGGGGGTTCGAGATGAGCGAAGACGTAGTATTACCGCAAAAGTACGCCCTGGTCCTGCTGCGCAAACTGGCCGACGACGACCTGTATCGCCATCACTACGAGTCGAACCCGAAGCAGGCGCTGACGGATATCGGTGTACCCGATGAGATTCTCTCTAGAGTCCCACCCGAGAATCTGAGGCCAACAAGATTGGCCGAAAAAAGCGTATTTCTCGAAGCTCTGATGTTGCTGATTGATGAGCTAGTTTGCGTCACATTGTGTTTGGTGCAGCCACAGATTCACGTGTTCGCGCCAATCAAAGGTGACGGCGCGCGGACTAAAGTGCCTTTTGAACGACGCTGACGCGCGCCGCCAGCCTCGACTTCTGTTGCGCGTCAGGCCAATTTTTGAGAAATGTTTGCAGGGCGGTTCGGCTCCCATTTTTGTCGCCCAACGCCTGCGAATACTCTGCGATATTGAGCCACGCTAGGTTCGACATGAGCACGTTGTGAGCCACAAGTATTTGCCGCGGATTGAGTTCGGCATAAGCGCGGCCGCGCCGGTTGGCTAGCCACTGCGCTTCGCTGAGCGCACGGGCGAAATCCCGCTCGGCTGCGTAGGCATTCATTAGTCCCTCGTGCGTTAGATACAACTCGCTACCATCGACAATCGCGTCTAGCTGAGCTACGGCCTCTTTCGGGTTTCCCTTGGCGCGCATAATTTCCGCGCGCGCGATGGTGAGCATTTTGCCGAGCAAAGGATAGTTGCCGCTGGCTGGCTCCGCGCCGACCGACTCAAGTATTGCAAGAGCGCGTTGTACTTCACCTAGCTGCGCGAGCCTGTAGGCGGAGAATAGTCGGGCAAATTGCACTTGCGTCCGCTCCACGCCAGAACTGGAAACATCGGCACCCGCCCTTTCGGCGTAAAGGTTCGCCATGTCCGTGGTCGTCGCTGATTGGTCTAGGGAACGTAACGCCAACTCGATATTCAGTATGCGGCGGTCGTCGAGGTTATCAACACCGATGATTGCGCGTTTCGCTTCGGTAATCAGGCTCGAAGCTTCCGCCCAGCGGCCTCTGTCGATAGCGATAAGAATTCGCGTAACGTGTGCGACGTCGTCGAATGTTGACGTACCTGTTGGTTTGCCCTCCGCTAGTTTGCCTTCAGCCCTTTCAAACTGTCTCTGGGCCGCATAAACCGCTGCATATTCCGCTACGTAGGCAGTTCCTGTGGACGCGGCCGTCGACGCAAAAGCATGCTGCGCGTCGTCAAAGCGCTCGTTGCCCAGGTACAACAGGCCCAACAGCAAGTCGCTAATGATGTGGCGCGGGTTTAGTGGCGAGGCCGCGCGTTTTGCGGCGTCGATTTCATCTTGGCCATAGCGATTGGCGTATTGCCAGGAGAAATATGCGTAAGAGCCGCTGGCAAGAAAGAAGTCCGGATACAAACGCGCAAGCATTTTCCACTTTTCAATCGCGACAATTTGCGAGCCAGCCAAAGTCGCCTGCTGCGCCTCCGCATGAAGCGTGTCGCGTGCGGACATGCGTTCCCGCTGAGCCACTGCAGAGGCCATTGCCTTCGAGGCAGCTTCGTATTCGTGGATATTTCCATCCGCTGCCGCGAGAGCAATATAAGCACGCGCAAAGCCGGGGTCGAGCTTGACGGCCTGCCCATACAGCGCTATTGCCTCCTTCATATTGCCCGCGTCGTACGCGCGATTACCAAGCGTGTAGGCCCTCAATGCATCGAGATTCTTTGTTGCGACTTGCTCGAGCGGCTTGGATTGCTGCGTCACCGATGTCAACGCTTCACCCAGACGCACGCGCAACTGCGCGTTGACCTTGTCGAGGGAGGGCAACACCGAGCTTTCACCGATGCCGTCGGCCGATTCGGAATAGACCGTGGTCTGCGTATGCGGATCGACGACTTCGGCGGTGACGCGTACGCGACCGCCGATTTCCGCAATGCTCGGCAGAATCAGCGCACGCACACCGTCGCGGACCGCGATCTCGCTGCCGGTATCGCGGTCGATCGGCGTCTTGTCCGGATCGCGCTGCATCAGCTTGAGCGTTTCGCGCGCCTTGAGGTCGGACAGCACATTGACGTAGCGCGACTGCTCCAGGCCGATGCGGAAGGCGCTCTGCAGCGAGTCGTTGAAATTGGCGTCGGCGGTAAGGTTGCGCAAGTCGCCAACGACGACCCAATCGCGTTCGGCGAACGCAATCGCGGGCGGTGTGCGCAGCGAGAAATACGCGGGAATCGCGATCGCCGCGAGCAGTACGGCCGCTTCGACCGCGAGCGAACCGGGGCGGCGCCACCACGGCACTTCGCGATGCGCCTTGCCGGTCCAGGCCGGCGACTTGAACGGCGCGACGCCGTCCTCGCCGACCTCGTACACGGGCACCACTTCGGGCACGCCCTTGAAGCGATAGTTGCCGTGGTTGTGCCAGCGCAGCGCGGGCAGCGTGCCGAGTTCACCCTGCGCGCGGCGCGCGAGACTCATGGCGATGCCCGAGAGCAGAATCTGCCCGGGCCGCGCGATGCTGGTGACGCGTGCGGCGACGGACTTGACCAGGCCTTCGGCCTCGACCGGTTTGGCGCCGCGTTCGATGTCGGCGTCGGCGTTCTGCCACAACACGACATCGCCGACGTGAATGCCGACGCGTGCGCGCAGCGGGAATGATTCTTCCTGCGCGAGGCGATGCAGCTCGCGCTGGTAGTCGAGCGCGAACGCGACCGCCCCAATTGGGCGGTCGAACAACATCAGGAACCCGTCAGTCTTGTCGATTTCACGCCCGTCGTGGCGGCGCAGCAGATCGCGCGCGAGGCGATCGTGGCGGCGCATGAGTTCGGCGCTGTCGGCATCGCCGAGCTGTTCGACGATGGCCGTGCTGTCGGCGAGATCGCAGATAACAATGGTGCGCAGCACCGGCGCCGCGGCGAGACGTGGCGGCGGTGGTGCCAAGGCGGATTCGGAGATCTGCGCGTTCATATCCCTGCCCGCAACGAATCTTGCAGCGCGACCCATGCGGGTAGCGGTTTTTCCACCTGCTGAACCGCGGATTCTGCAGGAATGGCGCGGGGTTGGCTAGTGCTGAGCGCTCAGCCGCCAGCCATCGCCGCCTTCGCTCTTGGCGGCATACAGGGCGCGGTCGGCATCGCTGTACCAGGCCGACCAGTTGGCGCCGACATCGCACAGGCTGGCGCCGACGCTGACCGACAACGACAAAGTGTGATGCGGTTCGGGCAGGCGATGCCCGCGCATGGTGCCGACGATGCGCGCGGCGCGGGCGTCGAGTTCATTGCGATGTGCGAGGCGCAGCAGCAGAGCGAACTCGTCGCCGCCGAGACGGCAGCACAGGTCGCCTTCGCCGAGGTTGGCGCGCAGTTCGTCCGCAACGAGGCACAGCACGCGGTCGCCGACGAGATGGCCACACTGGTCGTTGATGCGCTTGAAGCGATCGAGGTCGATCAGGAACAGCGCTAGGCATCCGCTCAGCGGTCTTTCGCCGAGACCTTCGAGGTACTGATACAGGCCGCGGCGGTTGGCGAGGCCGGTTAGTTCGTCGGTGCGAATCAGTGTATTCGCATTGCTGAGCTGATTCTGCGTCTGGCGCAGCGAATGCAAGGTCGAGAGCAGATCCTCGTTGCGTCGACGCAGATAGGCGATCAGCTGCTGCTCGCTCGCAACCAGGTAGGCGAACGAGCGGCGCATGAATTGCGCAAGCAGCAGCGGCTCGCGCGCGAGCAACTGCTCGAACACGACGTGATCGATCACGCGCAGCGAGGTGTGCGCGGTCGCAATGCCGCTCGCGACGCGCATGTGATCGCCGATGAACAGCGCGAGCTCGCCGACGAATTCGCGCGGGCCGATGAGCTTGTGCGGCAGACCGTCGCCGAATTCGAGATGGATCTCGCCCGACTCGATCACGAACATGCTGCGGCCGAGTTCGCCCTTGCGGAAGATCGTCTCGCCGGGCGATACCGTGCGCGGCCGCCCGACCGCATGGAACAGATCGTATTCGGCGTCGGACAGCTGACGCGGCAGCTTGGCCGGCGGCAATTTCTCAGCCGCCGTCGCGCAGGACGGGTCAGTCAGTTCGAGCGGCGAGATGGATGCGGACGACACAATTCCCCTGCACGCGGGCGGCAGCCGGGGGTCATCTTATGCGATTGCGGGGTGGGTTCCTAATACCGCGTCACATAACGCCCGGGGGCTGCCTTCGCTTGACCGACTCGCTACCATGTGAAGGCAGATCCAACATGAGGGGGAGGCAGTATTGAACGCAACCGCAGCCGACGCATTACGCGCCCACTACTCTGATTTGAACACAGAAACTTTGCTCGATCTGTGGTCGAACGAAGCTCGAACCGACTGGGCTGAAGAGGTGCTCCGGGCGGAGCTAGAAAACCGCGGCGTTTCACGATCCGAACTGGATGCTGTTTCTGCGCGGCGTGACGAAATTGGTAAGAACATGCCGCCCGCTGCGCGAGACACGCTTGCATTCTTTGGTTTTGCGGGACGAATCTTGGCAATCGGCGGGGCTGTTTTCGCCTTCGTCATCGTAAACGCAATATTCGGGATGAAGGCAGGGATGTTTGCCGCTGCGGCGGTGTTCGCCGGCTATTTTTGCGTGTTGGTGCGCCGCGTTTCCTACCAGATGAAATTCCGCGTTTCGGGCTGGACTTCGTTTGTAATGGTCTGGATGTGTATAGAAGTATTTCTGATACTGCTCGGCGTTACATTCGCAGCCTTTGAATTCTGATTGTCTCGCCCGGCATGCCTGTCCGGGCGAGAACTCTGCGGACTGCTAGTTACGCCGCCTTGCCGCCGTGGAACTGCTCTTCCTCGGTCGAGCCCTTGAGCGCGGTGGTCGAGGATTGGCCCTGCTGGATCGTCTGCGTCACCGCATCGAAATAGCCGGTGCCGACTTCGCGCTGGTGCTTGACCGCGGTGAAGCCCCTGTCTGCCGCCGCGAACTCGGCTTCCTGCAGCTCGACGAAGGCACTCATCTGGCGCCGCGCATAGCCGTGCGCGAGGTTGAACATCGAATAGTTGAGCGCGTGGAAGCCGGCGAGCGTGATGAACTGGAACTTGTAGCCGTAGCTCGCGATTTCCTTCTGGAACTTGGCGATGGTCGCGTCGTCGAGGTTCTTCTTCCAGTTGAACGAGGGCGAGCAGTTGTAGGCGAGCAGCTTGCCCGGATACTGCTTGTGGATCGCCTCGGCGAAGGCCTTGGCGAATTTCAGATCGGGCTTGCCGGTTTCGCACCAGACGAGGTCGGCATAAGGCGCATACGCAAGGCCGCGGCTGATCGCCTGATCGAGGCCGTTGCGCGTCTTGTAGAAGCCTTCGACGGTGCGCTCGCCGACAACGAAGGGCTTGTCGTTGGCGTCGATATCGCTCGTGAGCAGGTCGGCCGCTTCGGCGTCGGTGCGCGCGACGAGCAGGGTTGGCACGCCGCAGACGTCGGCCGCGAGGCGCGCCGCATTGAGCTTCTCGACCGCTTCGCGCGTGGGCACGAGCACCTTGCCGCCCATATGACCGCACTTCTTCACACTGGCGAGCTGATCCTCGAAGTGCACGCCCGCGGCGCCCGCTTCGATCATCGCCTTCATCAGCTCGAACGCGTTGAGCACGCCGCCGAAGCCCGCCTCGGCATCGGCCACGATCGGCTGCAGATAGTCGACGCTGTCGT
This sequence comes from uncultured Rhodanobacteraceae bacterium, assembly GCA_964509025.1. GTDB lineage: Bacteria > Pseudomonadota > Gammaproteobacteria > Xanthomonadales > Rhodanobacteraceae > Rudaea. Next base: position 5,452 of record CAZDWH010000066.1, on the reverse strand, counting down.
CGCCTTCGGCATGATTGAGCTGGTCTGCGCGCAGCAGCGCATTGTTGATGCGCTTGACCACGAGCGGCACGGAGTTGGCGGGATACAGCGACTGGTCCGGATACATCTCGCCCGCGACGTTGGCGTCGGCCGCGACCTGCCAGCCAGAAAGATAGATCGCCTTGAGGCCCGCCTTGACCTGCTGCATCGCCTGGTTGCCGGTCAGCGCGCCTAGCGCGTTGACGAAGTCCTCGGTGTGCAACGACTTCCACAGCTTGTCCGCGCCGAGGCGCGCGAGCGAATGCTCGACGTGCACGGTGCCGCGCAGGCGCACGACGTCTTCGGCCGTGTAGTTGCGCTTGATCCCGCTCCAGCGCGGATTGTTGGCCCAGTCGAGCTTGATCTGTTCGGCGGAAAGCTGCTGCGAGGATTTCATCGGATCTGTCCTGTTGCGGAAAGTGGATAAGTGGATAAATGGAACGCGGTGTGAAAACCGGCGCAGTTCTAGCCAGCGGCGTAAATGCGCTCGGCTAGCACGCGCGCGGCATGCACGAGCCGCTTTTGCGCAAGCGCGTCACTCGCCGGCACGCGCTCGCCGATGCTCAGCAGGGCGGAGTCGAATAGCGCGAAATCGATCGGCGTGCCGTCATCGAGCGCGCGTGCGTCGCCATGCAGCCATGCGCGCAACTGCGCCTGCGCGGGGTCATTCGCTGCCGCAGTTGCAACGGTGGTTGCGAGCTGATGCACGCAACCATCGACACAGGCGGTGAAGTCCGCGCGCGATACCTGTGCGGTCTGCTGGAGTGCTGCTGCCATTGCTGTACGCATTCGTTGCCATACGTTTGTTGCTAAGCAGCACGTTAGGCGTCAAGATCTGATTTGACAAACTGAATGTTTCAATTTAGTAATTTAACAAAGTTAATTTATATATAACAGACTGAATCGGCTGGCTAAATAATGGTTACAGTTGCATCAAACCGCCCGAAGCGGTCCAAAAAAGCTCCTCTCGGGACCGCAAAACCGCGCACAAAACGCACTGCGCCTGCGGGAGCGGCGCGCTTCTATTACAAAGGCAACCGGCTCAAGCAACTGCGCGCGTTCTGCTACGTGGTCAAGTTCGGCAGCGTCGCGCGGGCGGCGGAGTCGCTGTTTCTGTCGGCCTCGTCGGTAAGCCTGCAGTTGTCCGCGCTCGAAGCCGAGCTCGACGTGCGCCTGCTCGAACGCATCCGCCCGCGCCTGACCCTTACGCATGAAGGCCAGTTGCTGTACGACCTCGCACGCCCGCTGGTCGAAGGCATGGAAAATCTCGACCGTCAGTTTCGCGAACAGCGCCGCGGCGTGCATGCGCGCGAAGTGCATATCGCCGCGGGATCCTCGACGATCCAATATCTGCTGCCGCCGCTCGTGCGCGAATTCCGCGAGCGCCAGCCGGATGTGCTCTTGCAGCTCGCCAACGTGACCGGCAAGGACGGGCTCGCACTGCTGCGTTCGGACCAGGTCGATTTCGCCGTCGGCTCGATGCTCGACGTGCCGCACGACCTCGCCTACGAGCCGGTGCAGTGGTTCGATCCGATGCTGATCCTGCCGCATGGGCATGCACTCGCGGCGAAGGCCGATATCACGCTCGAAGACCTGTCGCCGTATGGCTTGATCCTGCCGCCGCAGCGCCTGACCACGTACCGACTCGTCGATCTCGTGTTCCAGCAGCGCAAGGTGCCGTATCACGTGGCGATCGAAGTCGGCGGCTGGGAAGTGATCAAGCAGTACGTCGCGATGGGACTCGGCATTTCGATCGTCACCGGCATCTGCATCGCGCCGAACGACAACGAGCGACTCGTCGTGCGCAATATGCGGCGTTATTTTCCGCAGCGCAGTTATGGCGTAGTCGTGCGCAAGGGCAAATATCTCTCGGCCGAGGCGCGCGCGTTCATCGATCTGATCAAGCCGGGATTGTTCGCGCGCGGCGATTACTACGAGGCGGGTCATTCCGAACGTTGATACGCACCAGACTCGGGGCCGCTGCACTTGTGCCGGATACAGCGGCCCCGAGGGCAACCGCGCTAACGCGGCCACCAACCGAAAGGCGTTCCTGGTTCAAGCCTAACCGACAGCGACACGGTCGTGGTTAAAATTTCGTCTCGCAACGATGCGGCATTGTGGAAAATGCAGCATTTTTCTCCGCAACACGAGGGACACGCTATGCTTGCGCCATGCTCAACCGTCTCTGGTTAGGATTCTTCCTTGTCGCGGCCGCATCAGCGCTAGCGCGCTGGGCGATCGGCGGCGACGCGGGCGTGTTCGCGGCGATGATCGCCGCGCTGTTCGACATGGCACGGCTGTCGGTCGAAGTGATGGTCCTGCTGTTCGGCACGCTGACGCTGTGGCTTGGCTTTCTGCGCATCGCCGAACAGGCCGGTTTGATCGACTTGCTCGCACGCGCGCTCGGGCCGCTGTTCGCGCGACTGATGCCGGAAGTGCCGCGCGGGCATCCGGCGATCGGCCTGATCACCCTCAACTTCGCCGCGAACATGCTCGGTCTCGACAACGCGGCGACGCCGATGGGCCTGCGCGCGATGCGCGAACTGCAGGCGCTCAATCCCGACCCGCAGACCGCGAGCAATGCGCAGATCCTGTTTCTCGTGCTGCACTCGTCTTCGCTCGTGCTGCTGCCGGTGACGATCTTCATGTACCGCGCCCAGCAAGGCGCGCACGATCCAACCCTGGTGTTCGTGCCGATCCTGCTCGCTACCTCTGCCGCAGCGCTGACGGGTTTGCTCAGCGTCGCCTTCGTGCAGAAGTTGCGTGTGTGGGATCCGGTCGTGCTCGCCTGGCTCGGCGGCGCGGCGCTGCTGCTCGGTTGCGCGCTCGCCTTGCCCGCGGCGCTGACGCCTGCCCCCCTCCCGGCCTTCTCGTCGCTCCCAGGCCATCTCGCGATGTTCGCGATCATCCTGCTATTCCTGATCGCGGGCGCATGGAAGAAGGTGCCTGTGTACGAAAGTTTCGTCGAAGGCGCAAAACAAGGCTTCGACGTCGCCAAGGATCTGCTGCCGTATCTCGTCGCGATGCTCTGCGCGATCGGCGTGCTACGGGCGTCGGGTGCGCTCGATTTTCTGATCGAAGCGATCCGCGTTGCCGTGCAAGGCGTCGGACTCGACACGCGCTTCGTCGATGCGCTGCCGACCGCGTTGGCCAAACCGTTCTCCGGTAGTGCCGCGCGGGCGTTGCTGATCGAAACGATGAAGACCAAGGGCGTCGACAGCTTCCCCGCGCTCGTTGCCGCGACCGTGCAAGGCAGCACCGAGACGACGTTCTACGTGCTCGCGGTCTATTTCGGTTCGGTCGGCATCCAGCGCGCGCGCCACGCGATCGGCTGCGCCGTGCTCGCGGATATCGCGGGTATCACGGCGTCGATCCTCGTGTGCTACTGGTTTTTCGGCTGAGTATCGCTACGCTCAAACGTCGCCTATCACGCCCGGCCGGGTTTTCCGCCGAGCACGCGCGCCGGCAGGAACAGGAGCGCGCGCAGAAATTCGAACACGCCCTCTACCGCGATGCCGAGCAGGCGGAACGGCAGCAGGATCAGCCAGACCAGCGGATACACGATCAACGCCAGCAAGGCGAGCGGCCAGCAGAAGATGAACAGCAGCAGCCAGAGCAGAAAGGTCAGCATCGCGGTTCCCTATAGCGCAAGATGTACCGAAAGTGCGGGTGATTATGCGGCATTACAAGGGTACGCGATGAGTGCCGGAAGGCACGGCCACAGCTTCCTTACGTAAGATTAACGCTCGGATGACCAATGCTGTGCAAGCATCGATGCGTCATTCCGGTCGATATGCGCAATGCGACGCTTGGCGATAATGTTTGGTGTGTTGGCGGTGACCCACTACGGCGTCGTGTGCGCGGCTGCGTCTGTCCGGACCGAACAGGTCGAGGTGCAGCTGGTCAGCGCATCCAGCGCGCTCGCTCCTGGCGCAACGACGTGGCTCGGCTTGCGTCTCAAACATGCGCCAGGTTGGCACACCTATTGGGTCAATCCGGGCGATTCGGGCCTGCCGACCAAGCTCAAATGGACGCTACCCGAGGGCTATCGCGCAGACGATATCGACTGGCCGACACCGAAGCGCTTCAGCGTCGGCGAACTTGTGAATTTCGGCTACGACGGCGAAGTGTTGTTGCCAGTGGCATTGCGCGTGCCCGCCACCGCCAAAACTGGTTCAAGCGCCAGCATCGCGGTCGACGCACGCTGGTTGGTCTGCCACGAAGAGTGCATACCGGGCCGCGCAACGCTAACGCTCGACCTGCCAGTCGCAACGCAAGCGCAAATCGATCCGCACTGGCGCGGCGCGTTCGCGAATGCGCGCGCCGCGCAGCCCCAAGGCACACCGCTCAAGGCGATCGCACGCGATACGGGCAAGCAGATTGAGCTGCGATTGCCCAACAACGACATCGGCCGCGATGCGAGCATCGATGCATTCGCCGCACAGACGAAGGTCGTCGCGAATATGCGCCCGATTGTCAGCATGCGCGATGCAGCTACGTTGCTTACGTTCGCAAAAAGCGATTACTTCACTTCCACACCCGACGCGATCGATCTCGTGCTCGTGCGTGCGCACGCGCCCGCATTGCGCGTGCACGCGACCTTTGCCCGATCGGACGCGCCACCCGGTTGACCTCAACGAGGAGAACATCATGCGATTCCATCGTCCGCTGCTTGCCGCTGTTCTTGCCACGGCCATATTCGCGACACAGGCTTTTGCCGCCGCGACGGTTGGCGCGCCCGCGCCGGATTTTGCGCTGACCGACAGCAGCGGCCAGACGCAGACGCTCGCGCAATACAAGGGCAAGACCGTCGTGCTCGAATGGAACAATCCCGGCTGTCCGTTCGTGCGCAAGCACTATACGAGCGGGAATATCCCGAAGCAGCAGGCGGCGGCGACAGCGGCAGGCGTGGTCTGGCTCACGATCAATTCGGGTGCATCGGGGAAGCAGGGCGATCTCGACACGACCGGAGCGAAAGCGTTCATGGCGCAATACAGCGCCAAGCCGAGCGCCTATTTGTTCGATCGTGATGGCAAGGTTGGGCATCTCTACGGCGCCAAGACCACGCCGCATATGTATGTGATCGACGGCACCGGCACGCTGCGCTATATGGGCGGCATCGATTCGATTCCGAGTACCGATCAAGAGGACATCGCCAAGGCGACGCAATACGTGCCGCAGGCGCTGGCAGAACTCAAGGCCGGCAAGCCGGTCAGCGTGACGACGTCGCAGCCGTATGGCTGCAGCGTGAAGTACGGACCATAGCTACAAAAAAAGGCCGCCCATTGCGGGCGGCCCTACACGTTTACATTACGACGGCAATGATTTGCGGGCTGGTACCGGGCCCGCATCTCAGCCGCTCACCTTGAGCTTGACCAACTGGTTCAGCACGCCGTCCAGGCCGCCGAACACGGTGAGCTTGTCGATCTTCTCG
>CAZDWH010000065.1:0-14630 GCA_964509025.1 uncultured Rhodanobacteraceae bacterium | reverse complement strand
GCAGGCGCGGTAAACGTCCGTCAACCTGGCGCGGATGAATCTTGGCCTGGGCGGTGTACATTAATTCGCCATCCGCCGGCAAGGTGAGCGACGGGATCGTCTTGTTCATGCATTGCCGCCGTTGCGCGTGGTCGCACGCCGCACGCTTGCGTCGCGCAGCAACGCGGTGAACGCGCTCGAGGCGAAGGTGCAGGCCCAGAACATGAAGAAGCCGATCGTGTAGCCGAGCTCGCGCGAAACGGACCAGCGCGGCCAGGTTATTTCGGCGAGTTCGAGCGGATCGACGATGGCGAAGAACACGAAGGTTGCGACGCCCGCGGCGAAGAACGACGGCCAGGCGACCGAGCCGATGCGCGCTGCGCGCGGCGGCAGCGCCGGTACAGGATCGCCGGGCACGCCGTTCATTGTTGTCCCGTCGCGGTGTTTGGCGCTGCCGGTTGGTTCGATTGTGACTGCGCGAGCACCCAGGCGGCGACAAGGCGCGCGCGATCATTGCCGAGCGCGCCGCCCCAGGCCGGCATCTTGCCGTTGCGGCCGTCGCGGATCGTGGCCTTGATGTCATCGAGCGTGCCACCGTAGAGCCAGACGTCGTCGGTGAGGTTCGGCGCGCCGAGCGCCTGGTTGCCCTTGCCGTCCGGTCCGTGGCAGGCGGCGCAGACCACAAAGCGCGCCTTGCCGGCGGCAGCCAGTGCGGGGTCGGCCTTGCCGCCCGACAGCGACAGCACGTAGTTGGCGACTTCGTTCACGCCTGCCTCGCCGAGCGCCGGCCCCCACGGCGGCATCACGCCGCTGCGGCCGTTGCTGATTGTCGCGAGCACCTGCTCGGGCGCGCCGCCGTACAGCCAGTCGGCGTCGGTGAGGTTGGGATAGCCCTTGGCGCCGCGCGCATCGGAGCCGTGGCACACCGCGCAGTTGTTCGCGAATACGTTGTGGCCGAGCGCGAGCGCTTCCTTGTCCTGCTCCAACGCGGCAATCGGGCGATCGCGGAAGCGCGCGAACAGCGCTTCGAGCTTGCGATTGTTTTCGTCGAGTTCGTGCTGGACCTCTTGCGCCGAGGTCCAGCCGAGCGTACCCGCAGTCGTGCCGAGGCCCGGATAGAAAGTCAGGTAACAGGCGGCGAACACCACCGACAGCAGGAACAGCCACAGCCACCAGCGCGGCAAGGCATGGTTGTACTCGACGAGGTTTTCGTCCCAGACGTGGCCGGTGGTGTCGTCGGCGCGTTCGCCGGGCAGACGCTTGGCGGTCGCGAACAGCAGCCAGACGACGCCGACGACATTGGCGATCGTGAGCAGGGTGATGTACCAGCCCCAGGAAGCGCTCATGGACGCGTCTCCTGTTCGGCCAGCGGCAGGCGTGCCATCGCCGCGAAATCGTCGCGCCGGCGGCCGCTGTAGGCCCAGCCGACGATGCCGCAGAACATGACGATCAGCAGCGCGGTGAGGATTCCGGTGATCATGGCTGGTTCTCCTTGGGGCCGTATTTGCCGAGGTCCTGCAGGTACGCGATCAACGCGTCCATCTCGGTCTTGCCGTCGACGGCGACGGCGATCGCGGCGAAATCCTGCGCCGTGTACGGATCGCCGAGTGCCGCGAGGCCGCGCATGTGCTGCTCGATTTCGCTGGCGGAGACTTTCGTCTTTATCAGCCACGGAAAGCCCGGCATGTTCGATTCGGGCACGACGTTGCGCGGATTGGTCAGATGCACGCGATGCCAGTCGTCGCTGTAACGGCCGCCGACGCGCGCGAGATCCGGTCCGGTGCGCTTGCTGCCCCATTGGAACGGGCGGTCATAGACCGACTCGCCCGCGACGGAGTAGTGGCCATAGCGCTGCACTTCCGAAGCGAGCGTACGGATCATCTGCGAGTGACAGTTGTAGCAACCCTCGCGTACGTAGATGTCGCGTCCGGCAAGCTGCAGTGGTGGATACGGTTTCAGTCCGGGCACGGGTTCGATCACCTGCGCCTGGAACATCAGCGGCACGATTTCGACCAGACCGCCGATGCTGATCACGAGCGCGACCAGCACCGCCATCAGGCCGATGTTCTTTTCAAGTGTGGTGTGCTTCATGGTGGCTCCTTCAGGCGGCGACGGTCGTCGGAATCAGCACGGGTTCGGGCGCGCGCGCCGTCGACCAGGTCTTCCACGTGTTCCAGGCCATGATGAACATGCCGCTCAGCACGAGCAGACCGCCGATCAGACGCGTGACGTAGAACGGATGTGTCTGGCTCAGTGACTCGATGAAGGTGTAGGTCAGCGTGCCGTCGGCATTCGTGGCGCGCCACATCAGGCCCTGCATCACGCCGGCGATCCACATCGAGGCGATGTAGACGACCACGCCGATCGTTGCGATCCAGAAATGCAGATCGATCGCGCGAATCGAATACATCTGCGGCGCGCCGACCAGACGCGGGAACATGCTGTAGACGCAGCCGATGCTGATGAAAGCGACCCAGCCGAGCGCGCCGGCGTGCACGTGGCCGATGGTCCAGTCGGTGTAATGCGACAGCGCGTTGACGGTCTTGATCGACATCATCGGCCCTTCGAAGGTCGACATGCCATAGAACGACAACGACACGATCATGAACTTGAGGATCGGATCGGTGCGCAGTTTGTGCCATGCGCCCGACAGCGTCATCATGCCGTTTATCATGCCGCCCCACGACGGCGCGAGCAGCATCAGCGAGAACACCATGCCGAGCGACTGCGCCCAGTCGGGCAGGGCGGTGTACTGCAGGTGGTGCGGGCCGGCCCACATATAGATCGAGATCAGCGCCCAGAAATGCACCACCGAGAGGCGATACGAATAGATCGGGCGCTGCGCCTGCTTCGGCACGTAGTAATACATCATGCCGAGGAAGCCGGCGGTGAGGAAAAATCCCACGGCGTTGTGCCCGTACCACCACTGCACCATCGCGTCGACCGCACCGGAGTAGATCGGGTACGACTTCCACATGCCGACCGGGATCGCCAGGTTGTTGACGATGTGCAGCACGGCGACGGCTAGGATGAAGCCGCCGTAGAACCAGTTCGCGACGTAGATGTGTTTGACGCGACGCTTGACGATCGTGCCGAAGAACACGACGGCGAACGCGACCCAGACGATCGCGATCAAGATATCGATCGGCCATTCCGCCTCGGCGTACTCCTTGCCCTGGGTGATGCCGAGCGGCAGCGTCACGGCGACCGAGACGATCACGAGTTGCCAGCCCCAGAACACGAACGCGGCGAGCTTGTCGCCGAACAGGCGCGCCTGGCAGGTGCGCTGCACCACGTAGAACGCGGTCGCCATCAGCGCACAGCCGCCGAAGGCGAAGATCACCGCATTGGTGTGCAGCGGACGCAGGCGGCCGTAGGAGAGATAGGGCAGATCGAAATTCAGCCCCGGCCAGGCGAGCTCGGCGGCGATATACGCGCCGACCAGCATGCCGACGATGCCCCAGACGATCGTCGCGACGGTGAATTGCCGCACGACTTTGTCGTTATAGGTTGTTGCGATGTCCATACACGGACGCCTCGAGATGGTGACGTCGAAGTGTGGGCATCGGAGCGCATGGGCCACTTGATCCAGGTCAACTCGCATCCGGCTCGGGCATCCCGCCGCCGCGGGCTGAAGCGAAGCGAACTGCGGCGGGCTTGATCTGCGTCATGTCGGATATCGCGCCCAGCGTTAGCCTGCGGACCCATGAATGCTGCTCTTCCCAGCGCCGATCGGTTTGCGCCTGCGCGTCACGGCGACTACGAGCGCCTGCTCGCGGCATGCAAATACCTGCCGCCGTTGCGTCTGGGCGTAGTGCATCCGTGTAGCGCGGAGGCACTCGCCGCGGTGATCGAGGCGCGCGAGTACGGCTTGATCGAGCCGGTGCTGCTCGGACCCGAGCAGCGCATCCGCATGTTGGCGCGCGACGCGCACATCGACTTGCACGCAATCGAGATCGTCGCGACCGAACACAGCCACGCCTCGGCGGAGCGTGCGATCGAACTCGTGCGCAGCGGTCGGTTCAATGCGCTGATGAAAGGCAGCCTGCACACCGATGAGTTGCTGCATGCCGTGCTCGACAAGGCCACCGGGCTGCGTACCGATCGCCGCCTGAGCCACGTCTTCGTGCTCGACGTGCCAAATTACCCGCGGCCGCTGCTGATCACTGACACGGCCATCAACATCCATCCAGACCTTGCGGCGAAGCGCGACATCGTGCAGAACGCAATCGATCTCGCGCAGCGCATCGGCATCGCCGTGCCGCGCGTCGCCATCCTGTCGGCAGTCGAGACGGTCAATCCCGCGATCGCCTCGACCATCGACGCGGCGGCGTTGTGCAAGATGGCCGAGCGCGGGCAGATCCGTGGCGGCCGCCTCGACGGGCCGCTCGCATTCGACACGGCGGTCAGTGCCGAAGCCGTGCGCATCAAGCAACTGAAATCCGAGGTCGCCGGCGCGGCCGACATTCTCGTCGTGCCCGATCTCGAAGCGGGCAACATGCTGGTCAAGCAGCTGACGTTTCTCGCCGGCGCGGACGCTGCAGGCATCGTGCTCGGCGCGCGCGTGCCGATCATACTCACGAGCCGCGCGGACAGCGTGCGCAATCGTCTCGCGTCGACCGCACTCGGCGTACTGCTTGCGCAACCCAGGCAGGCAAAGGTGGAAACATGAGCGCGATTCTCGCCGTCAACGCCGGTTCGTCGAGCCTCAAATTCGCGCTGTACGAAAATGCCGCGCCATTCGAACTGATCGCACGCGGCGAGGTTGCGGGCCTGCCGGTGCGGCCGCATTTCCATGCGCGCAGCGTGAGCGCATCAACCGATCAGGCCTGCACCGGCGTAAGCACGACGCTCGACGCGCTCGACCGGGTGCTGGCGTGGATGGCGCTGCAATTTCCGCATATCGAGATCAGTGCGGTCGGCAACCGCGTCGTGCATGGTGGCGAGCGCTTCGTCGCTCCGGTGATCCTGCACGAGCCCGTATTGCGCGAGCTCGAGCAACTCGATCCGCTCGCTCCGCAGCACCAGCCATTCAATCTTGCGGTCGCGCGCGCGTTGCGCGATCGCTTTCCGCAGGCGCTGCCGATTGCCTGTTTCGACACCGCATTTCATGCGCAATGGCCGGATTGCGCACGGCGCCTGCCGCTGCCACGACGTTTGCATGACGACGGCCTGCGCCGCTACGGCTTCCATGGACTGTCCTACGAATTCCTGAGCGAGCGTGTGCGTGCGCTGGCGCCGCGCGCGCGTCGTGTCGTGCTCGCGCATCTCGGCAGCGGGGCCAGCATCTGTGCGGTGCTCGACGGGCGCAGCATCGAATCGACGATGGGATTCTCGGCGCTCGAAGGATTGCCGATGGCGACGCGCTCGGGCGCGATCGATCCCGGCGTGATCTTCCACCTGCACCGGCGCTACGGCATGAACTTCGACGAGATCGAAACGATGCTGTATCGCGACAGCGGCCTCAAAGGCGTTTCCGGCATCAGCGGCGACGTGCGTGAACTGCTCGCGAGCGATGCGCATGCGGCGCGCGAGGCGATCGACCTGTTCGTGCATCGCTGCACCAGTGCGATCGGCGGCATGGCGGCAATACTCGGCGGCATGGACGCGCTCGCATTCTCCGGCGGCATCGGCGCGAATGCGCCGGCGATTCGCGCCGCGATCTGCGCGCGGCTGGAATGTTTTGGCGTGCGCATCGCGCCCGCGTCAAACAATACAAACGCGGAGTGCATCGCACGCCCCAGCTCGCGCGTGCGCGTGTTTGCGCTCGCGACGGACGAGGAATACGTGATCGCGCGGCATTGCCACGACGTGCTGGCTACGCACGGCAGCGCGGGTGTGCCGGACGCGTTTGCCGCGTAAGGCCTAGTTGATCGAAATCAAGGTGCGCACGACACAACAGGATGAGACTCGCCACTATCAAGACCATGAGGTGCGAAATGATTAGCCAACTTTCCACGCGTTCCGCCGCAGGCGCAACGGCGGCCGCATCCAACACCGAGCAGGATCCAACCCATGCCAGCTGGCATGAACAGCTGCACGACGGTACGCGTGTGCTGATTCGCCCGATCGATGCTGGTGACGCCGACCTCGAACGGCGCTTCCTGGAGCGGCTTTCGCCGCAGTCGCGACGCTTTCGCTTTCTCGGCGAGATCAACCTTTCCAAACAAATGCTGCGCCGGCTGACGCAGCCCGATCCGACAAGGGAGGTTGCCTTCATTGCGCTGATCGCCGATGGCGCGCACAAGACCGAGATCGGAGTCGCGCGCTATTGCACCAATGCCGATGGCACCGAATGCGAATGTGCGGTGGCGGTCAGCGACGAGTGGCACAACAAGGGACTCGGCTCGCTGCTGATGCGGCATCTGATCGCAGTCGCACGCTGGCATGGTGTGCAGCGCATGTATTCGATCGATGCGCCGGACAACACCGCGATGCGCGATCTCGCGGAATTTCTCGGATTCAAACGCGGCGTCGATCCGAACGATCCGCACCAGGTTCTGCATACCCTGGAGTTGCACACGGGAGCGTGAGGATGGAAGCGTTTGCGATCAGGCTAGCCTGCTCCAGAGCCACTGCCGCGGCTTGACGCAAATAAATGGGCAAGGCGGATCGGGCGGTTGTGTCAATCAATGTCTAGTGGAGGAATAGTCATGTTCAAGCACATCCTCGTTCCGACCGACGGGTCGAAACTTTCGGAGAAGGCAGTCAAGCACGCCGTGTCGCTCGCCAAGCAGACACACGCGAAGGTGACGGCGCTGCACGTGATACCGAAATTCCACACGTTCACCTATCACACGGAGATGCTCGAAGCGACGGAAAAAAGTTACGCGCTGTCTGCCGCCGAGCATGCGAAGCAGTTCCTGGGCTTTGCCGAACGCGCGGCGAAGATCGCGGATGTCGACTGCGATACGATAACGACCACGAGCGATCACCCGTTCAAGGAAATCATCAAGACCGCAAAGAAGAAAGATTGCGATCTGATTCTGATGGCCTCGCATGGGCGTCGCGGTATCGAAGGGTTCATCCTAGGCAGCGAAACGCAGAAGGTACTCACGCACAGCAATGTGCCTGTGCTCGTTTACCGCTGATCTCGAAGGAAAATACCAAGGCGGCGATCCAGTGGATCTGCCGCCCTGTTTTTTGTGCAGCGGCGAATCGGACAGGCTCAGCCGACTTCCAGGCGCCTGCTGCAATGCGCTCCCGTCTCCGGCGACGCGACCCACATTGCATCGATCACGCTGCGCACGCCCGGCGCGCGCCACGCGGCGTCGCACGCGGCAGCTCGCTCGGCGTGCGAATCGACCGGGCCGGAGAGCACGACTTCATCGCCGTGCAATTCGACCTTGATGGCATTCGCGTCGATACAGGCATGCCGTTGCAGCGCTGCTTCGATCAGGCGCTTGATCTCCCCCGCCGGTGCTGGCGAGGTATGCGGTCTGATCTCGATGCAATCGTGGATGCCGGCGACCCCGACGAGATCGCGCACCGCCACGACCGCGGCGCGGCGCTGGTCCGCGCATTCGACTTCGCCGCTGAGCTTGACCCAGCCGGCCTGCACCGAGGGACGCACCCGGTCTGCGGGAATGGCGCCATTCCATTCGAGGGCGTGGCAGACCGCGCGCGCAAGATCTTCGTCGGAGCGGCGCCGAACGTGCGGCAGCTCGACCTCGATTTTCAGCACGATGCCCTTGACGCCAAGCACCCGCAGCGCCGCTTGTTCCGCCGCGCACTTCTGCGTGTAACTGTCGACGTGACCGGTCAGCGTGACGATGCCATCGTCGATTTCGATGCCGATACGCGCGGCAGGAACGCCCGGCTCCCATTGCAGTTCGTCGGTGACGTCCTGTTTCAAATCGCGGTCGCTCCTCATGGCGCAACTCCCGCAGTTTCGATGATCGATTATGCGATCGACCTCCACGCACTCGCTTGATCTGCATCAATTGCCGGCTGGACGACGGGTGGATGACAAGGGATGATTTGCATCTCTCTTTGCCTGCAGCCACTCATGCCGATCGTTTCGCCTCCTGCGCAATCGCGGCTGCCGTCCCTGCTTACGGTAGAGGACGACGTGGAGATCGCCGCACTGCTGCAGCGCTATTTTTCCGCACACGGCTTCGAGGTGCGAGGCGTCGTGGACGGCGCGGGGATGCGCGCGACGCTCGCCAACGAAGAAGTCGACATCGTGCTGCTCGATCTCGGCTTGCCGGGTGAGGACGGCGTCAGCCTGATGCGCTATTTGCGCGAAAACTGGAACGGGGCGGTGATCATCGTGACCGGGCGCGGCGACTCGGTCGATCGCGTCGTCGGCCTCGAGCTCGGTGCGGACGATTACGTCACCAAGCCTTTCGATTTGCGCGAGTTGCTCGCACGCGTGCGTACCGTGATGCGTCGCACCCGGGCTGCGACCGCGCATCCCGGCAAGCAATCTGTCGGCGACGGTGCCGAGCTGCGGTTCGCCGGTTTCACTCTTGATACCGCTGCGCGTACGCTGCGCAATGCGGTGCGGGAAGAGATTCCGCTGACCAGCGGCGAGTACGAACTCTTGTGTGCCTTCGTCGCGCATCCTGATCGCGTGTTGTCACGCGACGAGCTGATGAATCAGCTGCACGGCCGCGACACCGGACCCTACGATCGCGCGATCGATGTGCAAGTCGGCCGCTTGCGGCGCAAGCTCGACGCGGATGCGGAAAACCCGCAATTGATAAAATCGGTGCGTGGCGCCGGCTATGTGTTTACCGGACGCGTGGAAAGGTCATGAGCATCAGTTTTCAGGCGGCGACTTTCAAGGCGCTGTTCGAGACCGCGCCCGACGCGATGGTCGTGGTCGATTCCGACGGCCGCATTGTCCTCGCAAACCCCAAAGCGGAGCACTTGTTCGGCTACGCATCCGGCGGGCTCGAGGACTTGCGCATCGAGGCTCTGGTGCCGGCGCGCGCACGCCGCGCGCACGAAGCGCATCGTGCCGGATATATTGCGCAGCCGCGCGCCCGACCGATGGGGCAAGGGCAGGATCTCAGTGGACTGCGGCTCGATGGCACGGAATTTCCGGCGGAGATCGGACTCTCACCGATCGAGAGTCCGGACGGGCGTTTCTATGTCGCGGCAATCCGCGATGTTTCCGAAACGCAACGCGCGCGCCAGGCGCTCGTGCGCGCGCGCTACGACGCGCGCGTGGCTCAGCTCTCGCGCCTGGCGCTCGAATCGCGCGGCTATCAGGCGATGCTCGAGTCGCTGCCCGAGATTGCATGTCGGGAGCTCGAGGTCGATGCCGTTGCGCTTGCGTTGACGCAGGCGCGCGGTGACGCCATGCGCATCCACTCGGCGCATGGTCTCGGTGGCGAACTCGAAGCCCTGCTCGAACCGGTGCTGCGCGCCGATTTTTCCGCATACCTGTTGCGCACCAACGAAGCGTTTGTCGCAAGCAGCGGTGAGCTGCCCGACGGCAGATCCGAATCACTGCGCGCGGCGCTGCGCACGGCGGGTTACGGCGAACTAGTCGTCGTGCCGCTGTTCGGCCGCGAGCGTCCATTCGGCGTGCTGATCGCCGTTGCGCGCAAAGCGGACGCATTCGATCGCGACAAAGTACACTTTTTCCGGCTGGTGGCGAACGTGCTCGCCGCGGCAATGCAGCGTACGCATGCGGAGGAGCAGCTCGCACACTCGCAACGGCTCGAAGCAGTCGGACAGCTCACGGGCGGCATCGCGCACGATTTCAACAATCTGCTCACGGTGATTTCCGGCAATCTGCAACTGCTCGAAAGCGAGCTAGAAGACAAACCCGAGGTGCAGGAGACGCTGGCGGCGGCGTTGCGTGGCATTGGTCGTGGTGCCGAGCTGACGCGCAAGTTGCTGGTGTTCGCACGGCGGCAGCGGCTGAATCCGCAGGCGATTGATCCCGCGGTGCTGCTCGGCGAACTCGCCCCGATGCTCGCGCGCACGCTGGGCGAGTCGATCAAGGTTGAGGCGGTGTGCGCGCCCGACACACCCCACGTGTTCGTCGATCAGGCCGAGCTTGATGCCGCGCTGGTCAATCTCGCGATCAACGCGCGCGATGCGATGCCGCGCGGCGGCACGCTGCAAATCGGCGCGCAAGCGCGCGAGGTCGACTTTTCCGAAAGCTCGAGCGAACTCGCCGCGGGCCGTTATGTCGCAATCGAGGTGCGTGACAGCGGAACCGGCATGGCGCCGGAGGTGCTCGCGCGCGCATTCGAGCCGTTCTTCACCACCAAGGACTCAGGGCGTGGCAGCGGGCTCGGTCTTTCGATGGTTTACGGCTTCATCAAACAGTCGGGCGGGCACATTTCCGTCGAGAGCCGGCTCGATCACGGCACGCGGATCGAGCTGCTGCTGCCGGCCGCGGCGCCGGCAAAAAATTCAAAGCCGGTGCTGAAATCGGCGCAGGGTGGCCACGAGACCATTCTGGTCGTCGAAGACGAGGTCGAAGTGCAGCGCGTGGCGATCGCCTTCCTCAAGTCCGTGGGTTATGCGACCGTTGCCGCGGCCAACGCGGAGGAAGCGTTGCAGGCGCTGCGCGCGCACGAGCAGATAGCGTTGCTGTTCAGCGATGTGATCCTGGGCAGCGGCATGAACGGCCGCGAGCTTGCGGTCGCGGCGCGGCGCATGCGCGCTGATCTGCCGGTGTTGCTCACCTCCGGCTACGAGCGCGCGCCGGGGCATGCCGATGATGATGCACTGGCAGAGCTGCCGTTGCTGCGCAAACCCTATCGGCGCGAAGAGCTGGTCGCGGCAGTGCGCGCCGCGCTCGCGCGTAGCTGACGCGATCAGTGCGTCTGCGCGGACATGCCGGCGATCCGGCCCAAGGCGGCGCGGTCGAGAATGCGCAGTTCGCGGCGCCGCACTTCGATGCAACCTGCATCGATCAGCGCACCGAGGGCGCGGCTCACCGTTTCGTGCTTCAGCGCGAGATAGCTCGCGATATCGGTGCGGCACATACGCAGGATGAAATGGCTGCTGCTGTAACCGAGCGCCTGATAACGCGCGGCGAGGTCGAGCAGGAACGTCGCGACGCGCTGTTCGGCCGATAGCGTGCCGAGCGCGAGCATCCACGCGCGATCGCGGCGGATGTCCTGGGCCAGCGCGTGGATCAACCGCAGCTGCATCTCCGGAATGCGTGCGCAGGCAGTCAGCACGGGCGGATAGGGCAGCTCCCAGATTTCGCTCGTCTCCAGCGCAATCACGTCGCAGGTGTAGCTGCCGCAGCCGATCGACTCGGCGCCGACGAGTTCGCCCTGCAGGCGAAATCCGCTGATGTGCTCGCGCCCATCCTCGGCGAGTTCGCACAGCTTGACCGAGCCGAGCTTGATGAAGAACAGCGCGCGAAACGGTTGCCCCGCACGATACAGGTATTGCCCGGCCTCGACGCGGCGGCGCTGCACTTCGACATGCGCGCAGAGGATTTCGGGGTCGAACGCATTCTGCTGTGGCACTGGCGCTGAAAAGTGCGCGAGCGAATGCGCGTGCAGTGGAACGAAGGCGGAATGGAGTGCGGTCATCGTGGTGTCCTCGCTGGCTTGAGGTACACGTTACGCGCGCCGTTCCGCGCTACGATGACATCGCTGCAACGGTTTGTAACAGTGTGTAACAGCGCTGCTGTTTCAGCGCGTCAGCTCATACCGCGCGTGAATAGCGCACCTCCGAGGCAGGCGCCAGGTACGCATCGAAGCACATCGCGATGCTGCGCAGCAGGAAACGTCCGCGCGGAGTTACGGTAATACAGGCTGGCGTGACTGCGACCAGGCCATCCACTTCAAGGGCGCGCAGACGCACAAGTTCAGCAGCGAAATACTGCGCAAAATCGATGCGGTGGCGCGCGGCGCATGCGTGCGTGTCCAGTACCCCATGACACATCAGCGCCTGGATCACCTCGGCACGGATGCCGTCGTCCGCGTTGATCGCGAGCCCGCGCGACGTCGGCAGGCGTCCCGCATCGAGCGCGGCGAAGTAGCCGAGCGCATCGCGCGCGTTTTGGCTGTAGCTGTCGCCGATATGCGAAATCGAGCTCATGCCCAGCCCAATCAGATCGCAATCGCCGCAGGTGGAGTAGCCCTGGAAGTTGCGCTGCAAAGTGCCGGCATCCTGCGCGCGCGCGAGGTCGTCGCCTGGCAGGGCGAAATGGTCCATGCCGATGTAGCGATATCCTGCCGCGCTCAGCCGCTGCACCGTCAGGGCGAACAACTCCAGACGCATCGCGGCATCCGGCAGATCCGCAGCATTGATCCGACGCTGTGCCTTGAAGCGCTCGGGTAGATGCGCATAGGCATAGCAGGCGATGCGATCGGGTCGCAACGCGATCACCTGTTCGAGCGTGCGCGCAAATCGCGCCGGTGTCTGCCTGGGCAGGCCATAGATCAGATCGACACTGACCGAGCGCATGCCGGCAGTGCGGGCAGCCTCGATTACCGCGCGCGTTTGCTCGAGGCTCTGCACGCGATTCACCGCGCGCTGCACATCGATATCGAAATCCTGAATGCCGACGGAGATGCGGTTGAATCCCTGCTCCGCCAGCATGTGAACATAGTCGGCATCGCAGCTGCGCGGGTCGAGTTCGATGCCGAATTCGCGCTCGCCGTCCCGGCTGAACGAGAAATTCTGCGCGAGCAGTCCAAGCAATGCGCTCATTTGGTGCGCATCGAGAAAATTCGGCGTGCCGCCGCCGAAATGCAATTGCATCACCGGTCGGTCGCGATCGAACAATGGCGCGACCATTTCGATTTCCCGCTGCAGGCGCGCGAGATAGGTGTCAGCCTTGGCGCGATCGCGCGTGATGATGCGCGTGCAGCCGCAGTAGAAGCACGGGCTCAGGCAGTAGGGTACGTGCACATAGATCGACAGGCGCCGCGGCATCGGTTGTTCGTTCGAGCGCTGCGCGGCTGCGCGAAACGCAGCAGCGCCAAAGCCGTCGTGAAATTGCGGCGCGGTCGGATACGAGGTGTAGCGCGGACCGGCAACGTCGTAGCGTGCGATCAGTTGCGGATCGAATTGCGGGTTCGTCTCATTCATCGCGGCATCGTGCCAGCCGACGTCATTGGTGTTCTGATCCAGATCAAGTACGGCGCTGATCAACGCGCAGCGGAGGTGGCCTTTTTTACGGCAGCAAGAAAATCGGCATCGACGCCGCTCATGTTCTCGCTGCGTGCGATGACGCGGCCATCGGAATCGAGCAGGATAAGCACGCTCGTGTGATTGAAACCGCCGTCCGGCAGCGGACGATATTGCACGTCGAGCACGGCAGCGAGGCGGCGCACGCCGACCGGTTCGGTTCGGGTCAGCAGCCATCGAGCCGGGTCGACATGGCGTTCGACCGCGGTGGCCTTGAGGGCTGTGGGCGTGTCGCGTGCGCTGTCAAAACTGACTAGCGCAACGCGCAGCTGCGCGCGTGCCGATGCATCGAGCGCGTGCTCGGTGCGTTTGATCGCTTCGACGATCAGGGGGCACATATATGGACAGGACGTATAGAACATCGAGATCAACACGGGCTTGCCGCGCAGCTCGCGCAATTGCAGCGCGCGCGCGTTCTGGTCGACCAGCGCGAGATCGAGTTGGTAGATCGAATCGGCGGGCAGCGTTGCGGCGCCGCCAGGGGCATCTGCGGCGGCAGTTCCCATTGCGAAGAACAAGGCGAACGCCGCGACAGTGATACGCACGGGGATCTTCATCGACCGTCTACGTCCTTGGCGCAGCGAAATCCGAGATTGATCGTCGTGTCCGCCGCCTTGAGTGAACTGAGCAGCCCGATGCGCATCAGCACGGCGTAGTTGTCGCGATCGCGCAGATTGAGCGCGCCCGCGCCGCAGAATCGCAGCCGGTCTGGATCGTTCTGATCGCGGCTGTCGCTGGCGACGAGCAGAGCATTGAAATCGTCGACCCACTCCCAAACAAGGCCGTGCAGATCGCGTACCCCATAGAAGTTCGCCGCGCCACCGACATTGGCCAGAGGTTGGTTCGAGGGTCGGGCGTACCAGCCGAGAATCGCCGCACGCCACGCGGAATCGTTGCGCGCGTCTGCATGCGTCGAATCGGCGGCAGCGGCGAATTCCCACTCGTTCCAGCGCGGCAGGCGCGCGCCTTCGCTCGCGCAGAACGCCTGCGCGGCGAACCAGCTCACCTGCGTGACGGGCTGCTCGGGCCTCGCGTCGGAACCGAGCGCATCCGCTGCGGCCCATTGTGCGAGATAGCGCGGTTCGGCGAACACGCGCGCGATGCGGTCGCGGCGCCATTCGGGATGTGCCTGCACGAAGGCGAGGAACTCCGCATTCGTTATGGGCTCGCGCCGCAGGCGGAACGCGGCGATCTGGATGTTCGCGCTGCTCGCGTCCGCCGGCAGTACGCTGGCGAACGTACCACCGGGCAGAAGCGCATAATCCGCCGCGCTCGCCGCGCCGGCGAGCATGGCGAACACGAAACCCATGCAGGACAGCGGTTTCATGCGCGATATGAATCAGTGCTCGCCTGCAGGCGCTGGCGCGTTCGGCGTAGCGCGAGCTTTGGCTACTTCTTCGGTCGTGATGCGGCCGCCCGGATTGCCCCAGCTGTTGAGCACATAGGTGAGGATATTGGCCATCTCGTCGTCGTTAAGCTGGCTCATCGGCGGCATCACCGAGTTGAACGCGCTTCCGTTGACCGTGACT
>CAZDWH010000064.1:0-14825 GCA_964509025.1 uncultured Rhodanobacteraceae bacterium | reverse complement strand
TTCGCCGACGTCCATGCTGAATCAATCCCTTCCCAAGGCGCTCGCGATGCTATTGGGGCCTGCCCGGCCTCGCAAACGGCGCCCGCGCGACCGGAAAACGCGGGGGGTTTCGGAGCGGGGCC
Organism: uncultured Rhodanobacteraceae bacterium; assembly: GCA_964509025.1. GTDB lineage: Bacteria > Pseudomonadota > Gammaproteobacteria > Xanthomonadales > Rhodanobacteraceae > Rudaea. The sequence continues at coordinate 14,703 of CAZDWH010000064.1, read as the reverse complement.
AAAGGCAGAAAAGGCGGAACCGGCGAAAAAAGCCGCGCCCGCCAAGAAAGCGCCCGCGAAAAAGGTGGCGAAGAAAGCTGCAGCGAAGAAAGCTGCAGCGAAGAAAACCACGGCGAAAAAAGCCGCGGTGAAGAAGACCGCGAAAAAGCCGGACTGATGGCAAGCACGCCATGAGTGCTGAAATCGCCGCCGCTGTCGCCGCGTTGCGCGCCGGTGGCGTGGTCGCCTATCCAACCGAGGCCGTGTACGGGCTCGGTTGCGATCCGCACAACGAGAGCGTGGTCGACGCGGTGTTCACGCTGAAGCAGCGCCCACCCGTGCAGGGCGTGCTGCTGATCGCGGCGGAGTTTGCGCAGGTGGAAAAATATATCGATCTCGCGCGTCTGCCCGCTGATGCGCTCGCGCGAGTGCGCGCGAGCTGGCCGGGTCCGCATACGTGGATATTCCCGCGCTCATCTGCATCACCGGAGTGGCTCGCGCGCGGGCACGCGGGCATTGCCTTGCGCGTAACGGCGCATCCGATCGCGGCCGAATTGTGCCGCGCATTTGGCGGTGCGCTCGTTTCGACCAGCGCGAACCGGCACGGCTCGGCACCGGCGCGATCCGCCGCAGAAGTGCGCGCACAATTTGGCGATGCGCTCGCTTTTATCGTCGACGGGGCGACGGGGGGACTTGAGCGACCGACGCCGATACGCGACGCTATTACCGGGGAAGTCATAAGAAACTGAAGGGGAGCCATGTCGGCAGTCGTCGATACGGGGCATAAATTTGCCGAACAACCACGTCTGCCGCTGATTGCGGTGGCGGATTTGGCGCGCGCGTTCGCCTGGCACGAGGGACGCGAAATCAGCGCGGCCGAGTTTCTCGCCGACGTGTTCGAGCTGGCCGAGCGCCTGCCCGAGGCGCGTTACGCGGTGAACCTGTGCACACAGCGCTACGACTTTCTCGTCGCGTTCTGCGCCGTCGTTGCGGTGGGACAGACCAATCTGCTGCCCGCCTCGCGCGCGCCGCAGGCGATCGACGACGTGCTGCGCGCCTATCCGGATCACTACGCTCTGACCGACGAAGAAATCGCGTTGCCGGCGGGCCTGCGCGCAATCTCGGTGCCTGACGCGCGCAGCGGCGACAGCGCGTTCTTCAGCAATTTGTCGATCCCGACCGGGCAGATCGTCGCGATCGGCTTCACCTCCGGTTCGACCGGCACGCCCAAGGCGAATCCGAAAACCTGGGGCGGTTTCGTCGCCAGCAGTGCGCTCAATGCGCAGGCGTTGGAACAACTCGGCGCTGCACCGCAGATCCTCGCGACGGTGCCGCCGCAGCATATGTACGGGCTTGAACTCTCGGTACTGTTGCCGCTGCGCTCGTCCGCGGCGATCCACACCGCGCAACCGCTGTTTCCGGCCGACATCGCGAGCGCATTGGCGCAACTGCCGCAACCGCGCGTGCTCGTGACGACGCCGTTTCACCTGCGCGCGCTGCTCGAATCGCAGATCGCGCTGCCGCCGCTGGCGGGCGTCGTCACCGCGACCGCGCCGCTCGCTGCCGAGCTTGCGCAGGCGGTCGAGCAGCGCTATGCGACGCGTGTGCTCGAACTGTTCGGCTCGACCGAAACCTGCGTGATCGCGCAGCGTCGCACCGCATGCGAAGAGCCGTGGTCGCTGTACGACGGCATCGAACTCGCGCCGCAGCCCGACGGCACGCTCGTGCAAGCGCCGCACTTCAGCGCACCGACTTTGTTGCAGGACGTGGTCGAGCTGCTGCCGCAGCGCCGCTTCGCCCTGCGCGGACGCTGCAACGATCTGCTCGAAATCGCCGGCAAGCGCGCCTCGCTCGGCGACATCACGCGGCGCCTGCTCGCGATCGAAGGTGTCGAAGACGCACATGTGTTCCAACTCGACGCCGATGGCGGCAGCGTGCGCCGGCTTGCTGCACTCGTGGTTGCGCCTGCACTCGACGAGACTGCGATACTCGATGCGTTGCGCCAGTCGCTCGATGCGGCCTTCCTGCCGCGTCCGCTCAAGCGCGTCGCCGCGCTGCCGCGCAATGCGACGGGAAAGTTGCCGCGTGAGGCGGTGCTGGAAATGCTGGCGCGATAAAGCTTGTCGCAACGATCTGCTTAGGCGGGGTAATCGCCGCGAATGCAGATGACCTATGGCTCGTAAGTCTTCGACAAAACGCCCTTAGGGCCGGCTGTGAATAGACGGAACTTAGGCTTGGCTGGATCGATAACTTCGTAACCAATCGGGTGACCCCAGACGTCGAAGATCTCGCGCTCTTTGGCATACGGTCCGCGCCAATTGTTGACGTCTGCCTGAACTACCAAATCTTTCAAGGTGCGCGGCAGCGAATGCGTGTCTAGATGAAAAGCCCGAATTTTCATCTCAAGGGTCATGAGTTGAGCTTTCGTGGCATCGTAAGGCGTATCGGAATACGCCATATGTCCGGCCCAGCATACGAAAGCCACGCAGCCAACCAAGGCCAGCGTTAACCAAACGAGCAATGTGCGCTTCGCAATCACGCCGCGAGTGTTGCCACTCGAGGCGCGCTATTGCCACTCGAGGATCTTGTACTCCACCGGCGTCACATGCCCGGAAATACGCGCCGCAGGATCGGGCGGCATCGGTCCCTTGTAGCGCTGATCGACATACCACTTCGCCTCGCCGCCTTCGTGCGGAATGATGCGCTGCGCGAACAGCTTGCCGCGCTTGCGATATTCCTCGATCGTGTTGGAGCCTTCCTGACGCACCGTAATCACCGGCAGCTCGGTTGCCTCGGCGGCCTTCTGCACTTCGGGCGGCAGGCCCGGGCTGTCGAATTTCTTTTCGGGTTCCGGCGGCAGTAAGGGCACCGGTTGTGCGGCGCGTTGCTTCGCCGCGGTGGCATCGGCCCGCGCATCGGCATCGGAATCCGCGATCGGCACGGTCTGCGCGTTCTTGTCGGTCTTCACCTGCGAGTGCGCCTTCACCGCAGGTGCAGCGGGTTGCGCAGCCGGTGCGCTCGCGGGCGCATCCATCGGCGGTGGCGCCTGCACCGGCGGCAATTTGTCCGTTGACTGCTGCGCATGGACGGTCGCGCAGAGCGAGCCGGCGGCGATCAGGACTAGCAGCGATCGATTCATGACGTACTCCTTGAGCGAAGCTGTGGCGAGGATAACAAACCCTGCGTGAAGCAATTCGAAATCGCTTTCCGAACAGCTCAAAACATGCAGTTTAGCCAGCGTTGCAAATCCGCAGGCGCTGGCCCAAGCTTGCGAGCCCCACGCAATGGACACGCCATGTCCCGCCCCACGCTGACCCTGATTGACGGCTCCGGTTATCTGTATCGCGCGTTTCACGCGCTGCCGCCGCTAACCAATCGACTTGGCGAACCAACCGGTGCGATGTTCGGCGTATTCAACATGGTGCGCCTCGCGCTCAAGGCGAAGCCCGATTACATCGCCTTCGTCGTCGATGCGCCGGGAAAAACCTTTCGCGACGATCTCTACACCGAATACAAGGCGAACCGCAGTGCGATGCCCGACGATCTGATCGCGCAATCGGGACCGATGCTGGAATTGATCGGCGCACTCGGTCTGCCGATCCTGCGCATCGAGGGCGTCGAGGCCGATGATGTGATCGGCACACTGGCGAAACAAGCCGAAGCGGCGGGCATGGACGTCATCGTCTCGACGGGTGATAAAGACTTGGCGCAGCTCGTCAACGCGCACGTCAAACTCGTCAACACGATGACCAACTCGACGCTCGACGAGGCCGGTGTCGTGGCGAAGTTCGGCGTGCGCGCCGATCAGATCGTCGACTATCTCGCACTGATGGGCGACGCGGTCGACAACGTGCCCGGCGTGCCGAAGTGCGGACCGAAGACCGCGGCGAAGTGGCTGAGCGAATTCGGTTCGCTCGACGGCGTGATCGCCAACGCCGACAAGGTCAGCGGCAAGATCGGCGAAAGTCTGCGCGCGACGTTGCCGCAGCTGCCGCTGTCGCGCGAGCTCACGCGCGTAAAGACCGATGTGGCGTTGGATCTGAAGCCATCCGACTTGAAGCTCGGCGCACCCGACAACAGCAAGCTGCGCGAGATGTACGCGCGCTATGAGTTCAAGGCGGCGTTGAAAGAGCTGGATGCCGTGAACACGGCGAGTGAGGAGATAGCCGCGCAGCCAATCGCGTCTGAGCCTCTGTTCCAGCACAAGGAATTCAGCGACACCGCTGAAGTAAAGGCACTGGATTCCGGCTTTCGCCGGAATGACGAGCAAAAGCGTTACGAGCTGATCCTCACTCAAACGCAGTTCGACACCTGGCTCGCCAAACTGCGCGCCGCTGAACTGATTTCATTCGATCTCGAAACCACGCATTTCGATCCGATGCGCGCCGAGATCGTCGGCATTTCGTTTGCGGTCGAGCCGGGCGAGGCCGCTTACGTGCCGCTCGCGCATGACTATGCCGGTGCGCCCGCACAGTTGTCGCGCGACGCCGTGCTCGCAGCGCTCAAGCCGCTGCTCGAAGATGCGAACAAGACCAAACTGGGGCAGCACATTAAATATGAAATGAATGTGCTGTCCACGTACGGCATCGCCGTAGCGGGCGCACGCTACGACTCAATGCTCGAGTCCTACGTGTGGAATTCCTCGGGCAGCCGCCACGACCTCGACACGCTGGCGAAGAAGTATCTCGGCCTCGACACGCTGCGTTACGAGGACGTCGCCGGCAAGGGGGCGAAGCAGATTCCGTTCGCCCAAGTCGATGTGCAGCGCGCAGCCGACTATGCCGCCGAGGATGCCGATGTAACGCTGCGTCTGCATCGCGAGCTGTGGCCCAGGCTCGACGCCGACGCGAAGCTGCGCTCGGTGTTCGAGACGATTGAGATGCCGCTCGTGCCGGTGCTCGCGCGCATGGAGCAAACGGGTGTGCTGATCGACACCGACAAGCTCAAGACGCAGAGCCAGGAGATCGGCCGGCGCCTGCTCGAACTGCAGCAGCGCGCGTTCGAGCTGGCAGGCCGCCATTTCAGTCTCGATTCGCCGAAGCAATTACAGCAGCTGCTCTACGATGAATTCAAATTGCCGGTGACGCAGAAGACGCCCACCGGCCAGCCCTCGACCAATGAGGAAGCGCTCGAAGCGCTTGCCGATCTGCATGAGCTGCCGCGACTCGTGCTCGATTACCGCATGCTTGCGAAGCTGCGCTCGACTTATACGGATAAATTGTCCGAGCATGTGAATCCACGCACCGGACGCGTGCACACGAGTTATCACCAGGCCGTCGCCGCGACCGGGCGCCTGTCGTCGAACGAGCCGAATCTGCAGAACATCCCGATCCGCACCGAGGAAGGACGGCGCATTCGTCAGGCCTTCATCGCACCGACCGGTTACAAGATTCTCGCCGCCGACTATTCGCAGATCGAGCTGCGCATCATGGCGCATCTGTCGGGCGATGCCGGCCTGCTCGCCGCGTTCCACGGCAATCAGGACATCCATCGCGCGACCGCGGCCGAAGTGTTCGGCCTGCCGCCCGAGCAGGTCGACGCGAACCAGCGTCGCGCGGCGAAGGCGATCAACTTCGGCCTGATGTACGGCATGAGCGCGTTCGGCCTGGCACGCCAGCTCGGCATCGATCGTGCGGAAGCCGGCGGTTACATGAAGCGCTATTTCGAGCGCTACCCGGGGGTGCAGGCTTTCATGACCGCGACGCGCGAGCAGGCGCATCGCGACGGCTTCGTCGAGACTTTGTTCGGCCGCCGCCTGTTCCTCACCGAGATCAATTCGCGCAACCAGGGTCTGCGCGCAGGCGCCGAGCGCGCCGCGATCAATGCGCCGATGCAGGGCACCGCGGCCGACATCATCAAGCGCGCGATGATCGCGGTCGATGCCTGGCTGCCCACACTCGACGGCGCTGCGCGCATGATCATGCAGGTGCACGACGAGCTCGTCTTCGAAGTGCGCACAGATGCCGTGGAAAAAATTTCCGCCGGCGTGCGCGAGCGCATGATGGGAGCGGCAAATTTGAATGTGCCGCTGATCGTCGATGCGGGTGTGGGCGACAATTGGGACGAGGCACATTGATTTGTGCGCTCGTCCTTGAGCGCGAAGATAACGAGCGGCCTCGTTGGTCGCACTTTTCAACAAGAGCATCGACAACGAAATCTTTACGTAAAACTTCGTAAGTGTCAGCTTTGCGATCGCGCGGAACACGCGCAAACCGTTGATTCTGCTACCGATGAACGATTTCTGAACCGAATCGTTCAATTTTTAGAGTCGCCTTGAACTTTCCTCCCTCGAGCACAAACTAACTTCTCGGTGCACGCAACGGCACCCCGGTTGTCCACCTCCCTGGACAACCCACTGAAGGACGATCCCTCCCCAGATCGTCTTTCGGACCCGGCCCCGAGAGTTCCCCCTAGCTCTCGGGGCTTTTTCTTTGCGCGATCTGTTCGCCCAGAGCCGTCAATGGTGCGGCTACCAGCGCGGCCATCCCTGGCCGGTCGCTCCGCGTCGCACGCGATGCGCGTCAACGCATCGCCTAAGCGCGCCACGTCGCCCCTAGATTCTCGGGGTTTTTTCTTTTGTGCAATCAGTCAGGGCGCTCGACCGGATGGTCGATGCTGGTGTACCTGAAGCGATTCCCGCCACGCTCGACGATTTCGGCCAGATAGTTCGGGTTGGCGACCACGATCAGTGCTCCGGCTCGCAGCTTGGCGAGCGCGTGCTCCGGCGATACGACCGGAGAGCCCGACGCAGGCAGATACCGGCCCTGCTTCGCCGGATTGATGTCGACGACCAGCTCCACCGCGATTCCGGCCCGCGCGAGATAATGTGCATACATGGCGCCCTTGGCACCGGCGCCCCAAATCGCAAAGTGTCCCTTCGGCAGCACCAATTTAGCCATGGCGGACTGCCCATTGGCAAAAGCGTGTGGCACTTCCAGCACTGCCGGCTGCGCAACACCGGTGCCATCGGCGCGCAACGAACCGAGTTCGGCAATCACGTACAGATATTGGCCACCGAACACATGTCCGATTTCATGGATTTCGCCAAACATCGACTCGAAATCGGAGCGGCGGAAGTAATTGACGTGTTCGTACACGCAGTCGAACCACGCCCGTTCACGCAGTATCCAATCGAAACACGGCACTTCGATGTAGATGCGCCCCTTGCCGCCTATCGCGCGCGCTGCGTTCGCGAGGAACTGCCGGGGCTCCGGCACATGCTCAAGCACGTGCCGCAAAATGAGCGCGTCGGCGTCGATCCGCATCGACGCCGCAAACTCCCGCCGCTGCACATGCACGCTGTCGCCGTCATACGCCGGGTCCATGCCGGCCGCGTCGAAGCCCGCGCTGCGCAATAGATCGAGGAAGAATCCCTTGCCGCAGCCGATTTCGACGATGCGGCGCGCGGCCATGTGACGCTGGATTATCGCCATGACATCAGTCAGATGTTGCCTGAATGCCGGCGACAATCCCTGCTCGTTTTGATAGCTCGCGTCGTAACTGATAAGCCTCGCGTCGAAAGCAGCGTTGTGTACCAGGCCAGTGGCGCCATCCTGCACCAGGCGAAGATCGCCCACGGGACAACGCACGGCTTCCGCGCGTGTCGCGTAAGTGCGATTCACCATTACCGGCACTGCGTTCGCACGGAAGATCGCCACGGCGTTCATGCGCGCAGGAAGCTGTCCAGATACTGGCGATCGCCCCAGAACGACATCGATTCATGGTCGCGATAAGCGACGCTTCCGAGGTTCAGGCGCATGCGCGAATCGCGGCTCGACAACCAAGTTTCGACCATGCGGCGGACGCTTACCGGTTGTCCCGAACACACGTTCACGACGCCGGCGCCGGCCTTGCGCAGGGCAAGCTGCACGAGAATGTCCGCGGCAAGTTCGACTGGCAGGAAATCCCGCCGCTGCTCGCCGCCGGACATCTCGAATGCTGCATCCTTGCGCTCGATTGCGCGCATCAATTCGGCATACAGCGACGTGGCATGCTGTCCTTCGCCGTACAAATAGAAAAGACGCGCCCAGGACAAGGCAACGCCGTGCCGGCGACACACGTGCTCGGCATGCTGGCGCAGGACATCTTTCGCGCGACCATAACAGGTCGCAGGTTCGGTCGCGCTCCGTTCATCGAGGGCACCGGCCTGCAGGCCGTATTCCGCGCACGTTCCCGCGACTATCAGATGCGTCAGGCCGCCTTTCGCCAAGGCATCGAGGAAACGCATCTGCCGCGGCAGTTCGACATCGAGGTGGGATGCGGACTGGTAGTTCGGCAGTCCCCCCCATGCCAGATGCAATAGCGCATCGGGACTCCCAAGGCGGGCATACACGTCGTCGTCGCATGCGTGAATATCCAGCTGCAGCGGGGTTACTCTCTCGGAGTCGGCTCGGAGGGGATGGCGCGAGATCGCGATGACCTCCACGGGATGGCGCGACAACGCCGTCAATGCGTGACGTCCTACGAAGCCGCTTGCTCCAGTCACTGCGATCTTCATGTCATTCGAAAATCTGCAGCCCTGGCACGGCGACGAATCGGCCACCCCACGCGCGCACCGCCTTCATTCCGTATCTCCTGCGCATCAATCGAGAGAAACGACCACACGCTCGATGCCAATGCCGAGCCGGCGATTGTCCGTGCTGACGCCCATCTTGGCCGGGTTGATCAGGGCCTCGCTGATCAACTGCAGTTTCAGCTGCGACTGCTGCACCGCGGAATCCGCGATGAGCAAATCCGCGCTGAGCCTTGCGGAGGCAGGGCCTACGACGCCACGGTAGTTTTCGCGATTGCTGTCGGCACACAGCTCGAAGCTAAATTTCGGATGTTTCCGTAACAGCGGCGCGCGCAGGAATACCTGCATGCGCATGCGCGCGTGCGCGGGCAAGCCGGCGAGGATGATCTCCGCGTGCTCGTCCGCGGCCCACGTGCCGAAGACCTCGGACTGATGCCATCCGGCTCCGAGCATGCCCACGGCGTTGCCGTTGGCGCTGAAGTCGTAGACGATGCGCTTGCGATCTTCTGGATCGATGGACGGTGCCTGCGCCGGGACCGGCGCAACGAGATGCCGGCGGGGTCCGAGCAGGCGCTGCACTGCCTGCGCCGCAGCCGCCACGTCGGCGACGCCTTCGCGCGCGAGATCGTGATGCAGCGAGACAAAATTCGCACCGCGCCTGATGGAAAAAGCATTGGCCGGCGAGCCATTGCCATCCATGTTGTACGCCTGCACGAGGCGCTCGAAATCGACCCCTTGGCGGCCGCAGAAGCGTGCCAGCGCCATGCGGGCCGCGGTCCTTTGCGGATGATCCGCGAGCGTTCGCGCTAGATACTCCGCGATCGCGCGGGGATCCAGCGCCGCCCCGCTTTTGTCGACGCCAGCGATACCATGCAGCAAGGCCAATTCGTTGGCGAGCCCGAAGGCCAGGTTGGGCAACTCTTCGAACAGCGCATGGCGCGTGCGGGCGAATCCGCCCTCCGCGGCGGCGACCTCCTGCACTTCGGTGTCTTCGTGGAAGTAAGCGCGCCCACCGGTGCTCTGAGCCGACAATCCCGAAATGGAAAGCGGGTAGTTGCTCCACACGAACCAGTCCGCATGGATTGCGTTCATCACGCCCGATGAAACGTCGGGGTAGTCGTACTGAAAATACTTCTTTCCACTCGCAGCGATGCGCCCCAGCACCTGCCGGCTCACGAACGAGTTGTAGATCATCGGCAGGTCGGAATAGTCCCGTCGAAACGCAAAAACCTCGCGCAGGACGCGCTGCGTGTTCATGCGATTGTCGCTGCGGTCCAGGTCGTACAAATGCAGGGCGAAGCCTGCATGCGACGCCGCGACCGTATCCGGCCAGTAATAAGTAACAGGTCGCCAGCTCAGCAGTTCCGGCTGATGTTCGGCAATCAGGACATCTGCCGTGTCGAGCGCGCTCGGCAGCAGCCCGTCGTCGTCGCCGATGACCGTGACGTAGTCGCCGCGCGCCATCGCGACCGCTGATTCCCAGTTTTCGCTCATCGAGGTTTCGACCGCGGATGAGGCGTAGCGCACGCGCCGGTCGCCAAACCCCGCTACAACTTCTTCGCTGGCCCTGTCGACACCGGCGTGATGTACGACGAGCTCGAAGTCGTCGCGATCGATCGCGAGTACGCTGGACACGGCGTGCCGCAGCGTGTCGACTCTGCGTCGGGTCGGGATGACTATGCTGTACTTCATGGTGATTCCAAAAATCCAGAATAACTGTACCGCAAGCACGGTCGACGGATTATCCTGACCGGCCTGTACCTTCCGACAAGCTCTATCCGGGTCCGTCAGTCAGATGAACTTCGAACAAGAAAGACGTGACCGCATCAGCGCGAACGGACTCAATCAGGAACTCCGCTCCAGCGCGGACGATTTTCTCAGGAAGTCGCTGTCCGCGCAGTATTCGTACAACTTCTCGTGGCTGGGGCGCCCAATCATCCAGTATCCGCAGGACATCGTCGCGCTGCAGGAACTGATTTGGCAGGTCCAGCCGGACCTGATCATTGAAACGGGCATAGCGCGCGGCGGTTCGCTGATTTTTTCGGCATCGATGCTCGAATTGCTGGCCTCGTGCACCGGCGTCGAAGGCGAGGTGCTGGGCATCGATATCGACATCCGTGCGCACAATCGCAAGGCGATCGAGGAGCATCCCCTGTCGAAGCGCATCCGCATGATCGAAGGGTCGAGCATCGCGCCGGAAGTAATCGCGCAGGTACGCGAGCGGGCCAGGGGCAAGCAGCGCGTTTTGGTCTGCCTGGACTCCAACCACACGCACGCCCATGTGCTCGCGGAATTGGAGGCCTACGCGCCACTGACCACGCTCGACAGTTATTGCGTGGTGTTCGACACGATCATCGAGGACATGCCGGAATCCGTGCGTGACCGAGCCTGGGGCCATGGCAACAATCCGAAGACCGCGGTGCAGGCCTACTTGCGCTCCCATCCGGAATTTCAGATCGATGCAAGCATGCGCAACAAGCTGCTCATCACCGCGGCGGCGGACGGTTACCTGAAGCGCGGCGCGGTCGGTCCAGCTGGCGCTTGATCCGCGCTTCGTCCCGATCGGCGCGTCAAGGCGCCGCGCTCATGATCGCCTCGCGCGCCGCCGCGTCGCGCGCATGGTCGTCGAAATGCGCCGCGTCGCCCTCGACGTGAATGCCGAGATCGGCGAACACGCTTTGCCAATCCGGAAACGCTTGCGCCGCGGCGAACTCGCGGTAACGCTCCCCGATCAGCGTCGTGTGCGCGAGCGCATCGAGACGCGCGATGAAATCCTGCGGCGCCCATTCGCGATAGGCCGGCAGGCAGCAATCGCGAAAAAGTGCGAGCACGCTGTCTAGACCCTGTTTGCCATGGCTGGCGCGGCGCAGATCGCGATCGACGGTGAGCCAGAACGCTGCACCGGACCAATACACGCGGTCGTAGGCGTGCGTGCGATGCATGACGAGCGCCGCGTGCTCGAGCGTACCGTCGCCCGGCCGCGCGCTCACGCGACGAAAACCGTCGCCGAGTTCCTGCCATGCCTGCGCCGGCGTGTAGATGCCGCTGCGCGCACGCAGCACGTTCTGGTAGTAGGTCGCGAGTCCCTCGGCGAGCCATGCCCCGCGATCGCCGAGATATGGATGCATCAGGTGCGACAGTTCGTGCACCGCCATCCAGTCTTCGGCAAATTCGCTCGCCGGGCGCTGCGCATTCACCAGCAGCTGCAAGGCGTTGCCCTGTCCGCGCACCGATTGGCCGAACACTACCGCAGCCTCGCGCCGCGGCTTGATCGGAATCACCAGCACCTGCACATCGGCGAGCGGCAGGCGTCCGTAAGCGCTAAGCACGGCATGCGCGACGCGATCGATCCAGGCGATGAGGGTCGCGCGCTGCTGCGCATCGGCGCCATGCAGCACGCTGACGCGCAGTGTGCCGCCCGGCAAGGCGATGCGTTCCTCGCTGAAATGACCGAATGCGACGCTGGCCGACCAGTTCGGCGGCGTGACCGGCACACGGAATTCGAGATCGCCGTCGCGCCGCGCCGGCAGCGTCGTCCACGGCGCGGAGAGACTCCATCCCGGCGGCAGCGTCGCGGTCAGCGTCGCGGCAGCGTCGCCCTGCACATCGGGTCGCAGCATGAATAATTGCGGCGCGCTGACGCGATCCTCGCCGAGGCGCCAGCCGAGATCGGTATCGTTGGCCTGCGCGATCGCGTCGAGATCGACGCGGTAGGCGAGACATTCACCCGCGTGCCAGTCCCGCGCCATCCAGCCCGACTCGCCAGGCGACAAGGGCGCGTTGCGTTCGCGCTGCACCGCGCTGAGATAGCGCAGCGCCGGGTGCGAATCGGCGGCGAATTCCACCGTTGCGTGCGCCTGCGCCAGACACAGGCGCATGTCGATCCGCGCGCCTTGCTCGGCAAGCCGCAGCTCATAGCGCGGCGCGTCCGCAGCTGTCACGACCGCGGCCGGCGCTGCAAGCAACACGATCAGGCTCAGCCAGCAGCACCAGCGCATCTTCACGCCTCGCATCGAATCACGGACGAGCATGCCCGACCCGCGCGCGACTGCCTAGTTACGCAAGTCACGCCTGATCGTCTCATGCTCGGCGCCACGCACGCATTACAATTCGATGATGGATGTTTCGCATTTGTTGGAAGGCCTCAACCCCGCGCAGCGCGAAGCCGTCAGCGCGCCGCCGGGGCATTATCTCGTGCTCGCGGGCGCCGGCTCGGGCAAGACGCGCGTGCTCACGCATCGCATCGGCTGGCTGCTCGAAGTCGAGCGCGCGTCGCCCTGGTCGATCCTCGCGGTCACGTTCACCAACAAGGCCGCCGGCGAAATGCGCGCGCGCTGTGCGCAGCTGATCGGCGATGCGCGTGGGCTCACGGTCGGCACGTTCCACGGCATCGCGCATCGCCTGCTGCGCCAGCACTGGCGCGAGGCGCGCCTGCCGGAGACGTTCCAGATCCTCGATTCGGACGACCAGCAGCGCCTGCTCAAGCGCACGATCGCCGCGCTCGGGCTCGACGAATCACGCTTTCCGGCGCGCCAGGCCGCGTGGTTCATCAACACCGCTAAGGATGAGGGCAAGCGCCCGGATGCGTTCAACGATGGCGGCAACCCACTCACGCGCACGCTGGTCGACATCTATCGCGCTTACGAAGACACTTGCCAGCGCTCAGGCCTGGTCGACTTCGCCGAACTACTGCTGCGCTCGCATGAGCTGTGGCTGACCGACGAGCGTCTGCTCGCGCACTACCGCGAGCGCTGGCGGCATCTGCTGATCGACGAATTCCAGGACACCAACACGATCCAGTACGCGTGGATCCGCGTCCTCGCGGGGCAGACGGGGCAGGTGTTCGTCGTCGGCGACGACGATCAGGCGATCTACGGCTGGCGCGGTGCGCGCGTCGAGAACGTGCAGCATTTCCTCAGGGACTTTCCAAACGCGACGACGATCCGGCTCGAACAGAACTACCGCTCGACCGGCACGATCCTCAAAGCCGCGAACGCGATCATCGCGAACAATCCGCATCGTCTCGGCAAGCAGCTGTGGACCGCGGGCGAGGCGGGTCAGGCGATCGCGCTCTATGCCGCCTACAACGAGCAGGACGAGGCGCGCTACGTGATCGAGCGCATCCGCGAGCATATCGCGCAGGGCGGTCGCGCGGACGAATGCGCGATCCTGTATCGCTCCAACGCGCAGTCGCGCAATTTCGAAGAGCAGTTGATCCAGCACGATATCCGATACCGCGTGTACGGCGGTCTGCGCTTCTTCGATCGCGCCGAAATCAAGGACGCGCTCGCCTATCTGCGCCTGGTCGCCAATCGCCACGACGATGCGGCGTTCGAGCGCACCGTGAACACGCCGCCGCGCGGCATCGGCGAGCGCACGCTCGACACGTTGCGCCAACGCGCGCGCGCGCAGCGCAGTTCGCTTTGCGACGCGGCGCTGCATGAGCTCACGAGTGCAGGCCTCGCGGCACGCGCGAAGAACGCGCTCAAGGGTTTCCTGATTCTGATCGACGAGCTGGCGCAAACTTGCATCGGCAGCGAAGAGGCGCCAATCGTGCTGGCCGAGCAAATCGACCACGCGATTCAGAAAACCGGGCTGCGGGACTATTACGAAGCCGACGCGCGAGGTAGCGCCGAGTCGCGCGTCGAGAACCTCGACGAACTCGTCAACGTCGCGAGCCGCTTCGAGCGCACGCCCGAGGATATCGACGCGGGCTTTTCGGAAATGGTCGCGTTTCTCGCGCACGCCGCGCTCGAAGCGGGCGAAACGCAGGGCGAAGCGTGGGAAGATTGCGTGCAGCTGATGACCCTGCATTCGGCCAAGGGGCTCGAATTTCCGCTCGTGTTTCTGGTCGGGCTCGAAGACGGATTGTTCCCGGGACAGAAATCGATCGAGGAACCCGGTCGCCTCGAAGAGGAACGTCGCCTCGCCTATGTCGGCATCACGCGCGCGCGCGAAACGCTGATGCTGAGCTATGCCGAATCGCGCCGCCTGCACGGCGTCGAGAGCTACAACCGGCCTTCACGCTTCCTGCACGAGCTGCCGCGCGAACTGCTGCACGAAGTACGACCGCGCGTGCAGGTATCGCGGCCGCTGTACGCCAACCGCCATGCGAATGATGCAGGCGAACCATCGGCGCTCAAGCTCGGCCAGCGCGTGCGCCATGCGAGCTTCGGCGAAGGCATCGTGGTCAGCGCCGAAGGCTCGGGCGC
>CAZDWH010000063.1:14491-14937 GCA_964509025.1 uncultured Rhodanobacteraceae bacterium | reverse complement strand
CCCGGCGGCAACCGAACTTACACATTGCCCGTCGCCAATGCAGGTCCGGGGGACGCCGCTGCGGTCAGTCTGACCGATCCGCTGCCGGCGGGGTCCACCTTCGTCTCGCTGGTGCAGAACAGCGGACCGCTATTCGCCTGCGCCGCGCCTGCGGTGGGTGCCGGCGGCACAGTGACCTGCACGCGCGCGAGCCTCGTCGCGGGCGGCAGTGCCGCGTTCACCCTCGTCGCGAAAGTTGCGCCGGGCGCCGCGAATGGCAGCACGGTGACCAATACGGCAACGGTTGCGTCCACCACATCCGACCCGACCCCAGGCAACAACACCTCGCCGAGCACGGCCACGGTGAGCGCCTCAGCCGATCTTGCCATCACGAAGACCGCGAGTTACCGCGGCCTGCTGAACGGCACTACCGTCTACACGATCGCCGTCCCCAACAACGCCCCCCC
>CAZDWH010000063.1:0-14481 GCA_964509025.1 uncultured Rhodanobacteraceae bacterium | reverse complement strand
GGGGTACAGCGGCGAGTCGAACGCGAAGACTGTTTTAACGGATCCCGTTCACACAAAAAGCCCCCTCCCCGGCCGTGACGGTCCAACTAGCCTACCCCCTGCCCGCCGGCAACCACTTCGTCTCGCTGACGCAAAGCGGCCCGGCCTTTGCCTGCACGCCGCCTGCCGTAGGAGCGGGCGGCACGGTCAACTGCAATATCGCCACCCTTGCCAACGGCGCAACCACGACCTTCACGCTCACGGTGGACACCGTTGGGCTGATCGGCGGCACAGTGGCCAACACCGCCAGCGCAAGCTCCAGTACCGGCGATGCCAATCCAGCAAACAATACCGCCGCGGCCAACGTCGCACTCGCATCGTCCCCGCCCGTTCCGGCGCCGATGTTGCGATGGCCGGCACTGCTCCTGCTCATCGCGCTGCTGGCAGCTATTGCGATGACGCAACGGCGCGTGAATCGCAGCGAACGGCGATAGTTCTCTTCTGAAACGGGTCCTCAGGGACCCGTTTTCTTGCAAGCCTGCTCGATAGTCGTGCGCGATCAAGCCCTAGACTTCTGAGCAAGACCAAGGTGCAGCTGATGGTTCTCCCGGCGAGCGCATTGAGAAGCGAAGCGCGCAGCGAACCTGCCATCCGGGCCGGCGCGATGATGCTCGCGGTCTTGCTGCACTTCGTCGCCATCTGGTGGATGATCAATTTTCGACCGGCATTGCCGCCCGCGACCGACACCGCACTGATGCTGGTCGAAGTGAGCTCGCTGGCAAACCTTGCCGCACCGAAGATCGCCGGCGGCCCTGCCGCACCGGATCGCACGAAGAAGCGCCTGCCAGAACGTCACGGCGCCACCGCTCGCTCCATGCTGGATGCTGCGGCCGTCGACCGCCCGCCGACGGCGCTCGGTACGCTTGCCCCTGGCAATGGCAACAGCGAAATTTCGCCGGCCGCCAGCGGCACCCTAGCCAGTGCGGCCAGTGGCAGCGGAGGCGGTGGACTTGCGCACGTGAAGTTCATGCCACCCAGAGTCGTGCGTCACTGGATGGGGCCATATCCGAATTCAGCTTTTCACAACAACGAACAAGGCACGGTGAAGGTGCTCGTGACGATCGCTGCCGACGGCGCGCTCGTTGCTGCAGGCGTTGCGACATCATCCGGCAGCAATGCCCTGGACGATGCCGCCATCGATACGGTGAAGCATTTTGTCTTCAAGCCGGGACAACGCGACGGCGTTGCCGAACAAATGGACGCCTACGTCGACATCAACTGGATCATCACCGCCGCCGTGATCCGTCATTTCGCGGTATCGCAGGGCGATGATCGCGAGACCACGGCGCATTTCGTGCGGTCGGACAACGACGGCCGTGTGCCCGCGGGCGTGCCGCAGAACAAGACCGAGTTGCGCAACGGCTCTTATCTGGGCACGCTGAAAGAGAATCGAGACTAGGGTTCAAACCCACCGAGGAATCATCAGGCCATGGTTCTTGCGACTTCACCGTATCATCGCGTCACGCGATCGGCTGCCGAGCGTGACATCAAACTTGGTGCCGTGGCACTGACGATTGCGCTGCATCTCGTCGCGCTGTGCTGGCTGCTGCGTCTACATCCGGTGCCTGCGCCGACGACGGATGCATCGATGATGCTGGTCGAAGTCCAAGCGCTTGCACAGCGCGCGGTCGCGCCCGTCATCACGGCGAACAGACCGCGCTCGGAGGCGAGCCATACGGCGTTCGCGCACGCTCCCGCGCCGCGTGCCAGCAATCGCAGGGCGGCCGATGAAGGCAAGCTCGCCCCAGGCGCCGGCATCCTAGACGCTTCGGCAAACGGATTGGGTACCGCCGGCAGCGGCAGCGCGGCCGGCAAGGCCGGCGCCACTATGCTGCCGTTTCTGCCGCCGCGCGTGCTGCATCGCGGGCGCGCCGACTACCCGCTCGCCGCGTTCCAGGCTCATGCCGAAGGAGAGGCGATTGTGCTCGTCACGATCGGCGCAGACGGTAGCCTGATCGATGCGCGTATCAGTACTTCGAGCGGCAATGAAGCACTCGATCGCGCGACACTCGAAGCGATTCGACGCTACACGTACAAGGCCGCAGAGAAAGGCGGCAACACGATCGAGGCGCAGGCCTATGTGACGCTGGCCTGGGCCATCACACCGGCGCTGGTCGAGCGCTTCCGCATCGAATTCCCGCAGGACACGCGCGAACACGATGTAGTGAAAGCCAAGCAAAAGGTCATGTTGCTTTCACCCGGCCATCGATTCTCGGACAATTAGTAGGCGAACTCCGCAAACACCGGATCGACGCTGCCGTTCCACTGCGTGCGGAACAGTTCGAGCTTGCGCTCGGCTGGCGTCTGGTTCGCTTCGACGAATTCGATCAAGGGTTCGAGGAACACCGCCTCGCTCGCGCCGCTCGAGTTCAGGCGCGCACGGCGTGCCAAACCTTGACCGGAAATCTTCAACGCCTCGCGCGCAAGATCGCGCACTGTGCCGTTGCGGAACGGCAGCTTCAACGCATATTTCGGCACGCCATCACGCAGTGCGTGGCGCTCGGCCATGCTGAAATCCTTGACCAGATCCCAGGCCGCGTCGAGCGCGGTTTGATCGTAGAGCAGGCCGACCCAGAACGCCGGTAGCGCGCACAGGCGATTCCACGGCCCGCCATCGGCGCCGCGCATTTCGAGATATTTTTTCAGACGCACTTCGGGGAAAGCCGTGGTCGTGTGATCGGCCCAATCCTTGA
Organism: uncultured Rhodanobacteraceae bacterium; assembly: GCA_964509025.1. GTDB lineage: Bacteria > Pseudomonadota > Gammaproteobacteria > Xanthomonadales > Rhodanobacteraceae > Rudaea. The sequence goes on along the minus strand of CAZDWH010000063.1, from coordinate 11,749 downwards.
GCGTCGGTTTCGTGCCCGGCAGTTCGGCGAGGTCGCCCGCGAGGAATTTGCGGAACGATTTGCCAGCAAGGTCGATGTACTGACCATCGCGATAGCTGAAGTACATCGGCACATCGAGCAGATAATCGACATAGCGCTCGAAGCCGAAACCGTCCTCGAACACGAAGTCGAGCATGCCGGTGCGGTCGCCGTCCGTATCGGTCCAGATATGCGAGCGATAGGAAAGATAGCCGTTCGGCCGGCCTTCGGTAAACGGCGAATCGGCGAACAGCGCGGTCGCGATCGGCTGCAGCGCGAGCGAAACGCGGAATTTCTTCACCATGTCGGCTTCGTTGGCGAAGTCGAGATTGACCTGCACGGTGCAAGTGCGCGTCATCATGTCGAGGCCGAGCTTTCCGACCTTGGGCATGTAGTCGCGCATGATCTTGTAACGACCCTTCGGCATCCACGGCATGTCCGCACGCGCCCACTTCGGCTGGAAGCCCATGCCTAGGAAACCGAGCTTGAGCTCATCGGCGACCGCTTTGACTTCCTTCAAGTGGCAAGTCACTTCGCAGCAAGTGTCGTGGATCGTGTCGACCTGGCCACCGGAGAGTTCGAGCTGACCGGCGGGTTCGAGCGTGATCGAACCGTCGCCGCGCGTCAGCGCGATGACGTTGTCGCCCTCGCGCACCGGCGCCCAGCCGAAACGCGTCAGGCCATTGAGCAGCGCGCCGATCCCGCGCTCGCCTTCGTAGGTCGGCGGACGCAGATCATCGAGACGGAAGCCGAATTTCTCGTGTTCGGTGCCGATCTTCCAGTTTTCCTTCGCACGCGCCCCCGAGGCGATGTATTCGACGAGTTGCTCGCGGCACTCGATCGGCGTTTCCTTGACTGCGCTGGGTCCGGACATGGGCAACTCGCGTGAGGCGGTAGGTCTATGTTGGGGCGCGGCGCGGAATCAAAAGTGCGCCGGAAGTCATGCCGCTTCGCTCAGCAGGCTCCACAAGATACCGCGTGCCTCGTCCAGTCCGGTTTTTGCGAGCGCCGAGAACAACTGTGCCGTTGCGTTGGATTCGAGCGCGGCAATTTCCTTGCGCGTCTGCGCAAGCGTACGCGCGGCCTCGCTGCGCGAGAGCTTGTCCGCCTTAGTCAAAATACAATGACAGGCCAGGCCGATATCGCGGCAGTAAGCGAGCATCTGCTGATCGAATTCCTTGAGCGGATGGCGGCTGTCCATGATCAGCACCACGGCGCGCAGCGAATCGCGTTCGCGCAGATACTTGTCGATCAGGCCGCGCCAGCGCTCGCGCATCGCCTCGGGCACCTTGGCATAGCCATAGCCCGGCAGATCGACCAGGCGCCGCGTCGTTTCGAGCGCGAACACGTTGAGCAGCTGCGTGCGTCCGGGCGTTTTCGACGTGCGCGCGAGCGCCGTCTGGTCACAGATCGCGTTGAGCGCGCTCGATTTGCCGGCGTTGGAACGCCCGGCAAAGGCGATCTCGGCGCCCGTATCGGCCGGCAGCTGGCGCAGCTCGGCTGCGCTGGTCACGAACTGCGCGGAGCGGAAGGGATTGGTCTTCTTCATGCCGGGTAGTTTGACCGAATCCGGCGTGACAAGGATAATTTCGCGCTTGTGTTGCGCGATTCCGGCGTATTCCCGGCGCGCCCTCGACGAAATCAGCCTGCGGAGTGAAATATATGAGTTTTCGGCATGTGGTGGCGCTCACCGCGCTGATCGGCGCGAGCGCCCTGGCGCAGGCGGCGGAACCCGCCATGACATCGAAGCCCGGCGATGCCACGGCGGGCCAGGCCAAGGCGGCGGCCTGCGGCGCCTGCCACGGCGCGGACGGCAATTCTCCCACCGCGCAGTATCCGAAGCTCGCCGGCCAGCACGAGGACTACATCGCGCGCCAGGTCGAGCTGTTCAAGAGCAACAAGCGCTCGAACCCGGTGATGATGGGTTTCATCGCCTCGCTCAGCATCCAGGACATGCACGACATCGGCGCCTTCTTCGCCGGCAAGTCGAGCCTGCCGGGCGTGGCCGATGCCAAGCTCGTCGCGCAGGGCGAAGCGACTTACCGCGGCGGCAAGGAAGGCGTGCCAGCGTGCATGGCCTGCCACGGTCCGGACGGCCGCGGCAATCCGGGTGCGGGCTACCCGCAACTCGCCGGCCAGTACGCGGACTATATCTCGGCCAAACTCAAGGATTTCCGCGACGGCAAAGCCTTCTCCGACGACGATCGCGCCAAGGTCATGGTCGGCGTGAGCAAGGGTCTCTCCGACGCCGAAATCACCGCGCTGTCGAGTTATCTCGAAGGCCTGCACACTGCGAAAGCGGCCACGGCCGAAGTCGCCAAGTAAAGATTGCCTGGGTGCACGCGGACGGCGCGAACTTTTTGCCTCCGTGCGCGTCAGTGTCTCGACGTGCTGCCGGTCTGGATGCGGCACGCATTTCCTATCCGAGGTGTTCGCATGCTGTTTCGTAGTCTCGCCCTGATCGGCGCCTTCGTCGCCAGTTCTTTCGCCACCGCCGCTGACGGCGCTGCCGCTGCGCAGTGGAAGGAAGGCACGCATTACTTCAAGGTCGAACCGGCGGTGCCGAGCGATGCGCCGGCGGGCAAGGTCGAAGTCACCGAGGTGTTCTCCTACGGCTGCCCCGCGTGCAATCTGTACAACCCGTTGATGCAGCAGGTGCGCAAGGCGCTGCCGGCAAACGCGGTGATGACCTACGTGCCGGCGTCGTTCAAGCCAAACGAGGATTGGCCGATGTTCCAACGCGCCTACTACGCCGCGCAGGCGCTCGGCATCGCCGAAAAGACGCACGACGAGATGTTCAATGCGGTATGGCGTCCGAAAGCGCCGCTGTCGATCATGAACGAGGATGGGCGTACGGTGAAGAATCCGCTGCCGACGATCGAAGACGCGGCGAAGTGGTACGCACAACACGGCGTCAAGGCCGAGGACTTCGTCGCGACCGCCAATTCGTTCGCGATCAACGCGAAGATGAAGCGCGCCGACAACTACCTCAGAGCGACCGGCACCGATTCGACGCCGACCCTCATCGTGGCGGGAAAATATCGCCTGACACCGGCGTCGGCCGGCGAGCAGGACAAGGTGGTCCCGCTGGTGCAGTATCTGATCCAGCTCGAAACCGCTCACTGACGCAAACCATCGGGGAATATCATGCTGCGCCGTCTCGCCATCTTGCTTGTCGGGTTGTTTGCGGTGGCGGCCTGCCATGCCGACCCGAATGCCGCGTCATCCGCGACGACCGCTGCGACCAGCGCGGCGGTGAAGGCTCCAGCCGCCGCGCCCGCCGCCACGCCCCCGCCCGCCGCCACGCCCGCGCGCGAGTGGCAACTCGGGGCGGACTATTTCCTGATCGATCCGCGCGTGCCAACCACAACGGGCGACAAGGTCGAAGTGGTCGAGGTGTTCTCCTACGCCTGCCCGCACTGCGCGCACTTCCAGCCGACGATGGACGAGCTCAAGGCCAAGCTGCCGGCGAACGCGCAACTGGTACTCATTCCGGCGATCTTCAACCCGGCGTGGGAACCTTACGCGCGCGCGTTCTACGCGGCCAAGTCGATGGGCGTGCTCGACAAGACGCACCAGGCGCTGTTCGATGCCCTGCATAAGGATCAACTGCCGCTCAGGACGCTTGACACGCTCGCGACGGCGTTCTACGCCAACCACGGCGCGAACCCGCAATCGTTCATCGCGACTGCTAGTTCCTTCGTCGTCGACAGCCAAATGGCGCGCGGCAACCAGCTCGTGCGCGACTACGGCGTGGGCAGCACGCCAACGCTCGTGGTCAACGGCAAGTACCGTGTCGAGCTGAGCACCGAGCGCGGCATCACCGGCAAAGAAGCGATCGACATCGTGCTGATGCTGGTGAAGCAGGAAAGCGCGGCGAAGAAGTAGGGTTCGGTTCATCGAACCGTTTTCCGAGGTAGAAAGCACGACGGGAGCGATGGGTTGATGCCTTGCGTGCGAGGCGCGTGCAAGTCGCGTCCCTTTGTTCTTGCGAACGTCACGTCGCCGCCTTAGTCTCGCGGCAATGTCCGCGAAAGCGCCCGCTCCCGCCAAGACCCAGGCGCCGCTGCTGCGCTTGCTGAGCTGCAATATCCTCGCCGGCGCGCGCGTGCAGCGCTATCGCCACTACGTCACCGAAAGCTGGCGCGCGGTGCTGCCGACGCGCAGCAAGCGCGGCAATCTCGATCAGCTCGCGGGTCTGATCAGCGATTTCGATATCGTCGGTTTGCAGGAATCCGACGCCGGTTCGCTGCGCTCGGGCTTCCTCAACCAGACGCAGTACCTCGCCGAGGCGGCGGAATTCCCGTATTGGAGTCACCAGCCGAACCGCAAGATCGCGCAGTTCGCCGCATCGAGCAACGGCCTGCTGACGCGTCTCAAACCGGCGGAAGTGCGCGACTATCCGCTGCCGAGCCGCATCCCGGGCCGCGGCGCGCTGTGGGCACGCTTCGACCTCGACGGCATCGAGCTGATCGTCGTGATCGCGCATCTCTCGCTCGGTCCGCAGGCGCGGCGGCGTCAGCTCGGCTTCATCGCGGAACTGATCGGACGCCATCCGCACGCGGTGCTGATGGGCGACCTCAATTGCGCGCTCGACAGCCCGGAGCTGACCGAACTGCTGCACCGGACCGGCCTCACGCCGACGCACGACGCGCCGCCGCCGACGTTCCCGGCCTGGCGCCCGCGCCGCGCTATCGACCACATCCTCGTGTCGGAAAAAATGGAAATTGCGAAGTTGTGGACTTTGCCGCATGCCGCATCGGATCACCTGCCGCTCGCGGCGCATGTCGTGCTGCCCGCGGCAGCGCGCGGCGCGCTCGCCAAATCCGCGCATGCTGATTAGACTTGCCGCCGCCGGGGGTGGTTTTTCACGATTTGAAGAGCATGTTGCGTACAGCGGTTCGTAGTTTTTTTGCCTGCATGGTCGCGCTCGGCGCCGCGCACGCCGATCCCGTCGAGCTGAAAAATCAGCGCGGACAATTTCCCGCCGTGTGGGAACTGGCCAAGCGCGATCCGACGCGAAGCTGGGCCAAGCTTGCTGCGGGACTCGAAAGCTATCCGCTCTATCCCTATCTCGGCCTCGCCGCGATGCAGCGGCATATCGACACGCTGCAGCGCGATGAGGTCGACGCTTACCTCAAAGCCTGGCCCGGCTCATTGCCGGCGGTGATCCTGCGCGAGGCCTTCCTGAGCGAACTCGCCAGGCGTCAGGACTGGAAGAATTTCGCCGATCTTTACGATCCCGCCACGCACAGCACCGAACTGCGCTGCGATGCCTTGCGCGCGCGCCTGGCACTCGGCGACAAGCTCGACTTCGCTGCGGACATCGACCCGCTGTGGCAAATGCCGACGGCGCTACCCACGGCGTGCGACGACGCGATCGCCTGGGCGAACGGGTCGGGCAAGCTCACGCCAGCACTGATCTGGCAGCGCATCGACCTCGTCGCGACACGCGCTTCGCACGCCGGTGCTGTCACCACACTCGCCCCGTTGCTTCCCGCCGGCGCCGAACGCGAGGCAGCAGAACATGTCGCGCTCGCGCTGCGCGATCCCGGCAAGGCGCTGACCCAGGCATCGAAGTGGCCCGACGCGCCACATTCGCGCGACGCGATTGCCGTTGCCGTTGAACGCCTCGCACGCCGCGACGCCGATGGCGCAACCGCTCGCTGGACTGCGCTGGGCCCCCAATTTCATTTCGATGCGGCGCAACGTGGACGCGTGTTGCGCGCGATCGCGCTATATCGCGCCTCGAGCTATTCGCCCGATGCGCAGGCTAGGCTCGCCGCGTTACCGGCGGAATTCGCCAACGACGCGACGCGCGAATGGCGCGTGCGCGCGGCGCTCGCGACGCAGGATTTCAAGGCGGCGCTCGCCGCGATCGATGCGATGTCCGAGACGCAGAAGAGCGATGCGCGCTGGCGCTATCTACGCGCGCGCCTCACCGCACAGGCCGGACACAAGGCCGAAGCCGAGGCACAATTCCGCGCACTCGCGGGCGAGGCGAATTACTACGGCTTTCTCGCCGCAGATCAGATCAATGCGCCGTATGCGATCTGCACGAGCGAACTCGCCGACGATGCGGTCGCGACGGCGGGGTTGCGCAAGAACCCCAATCTTGCGCGCGCGTTCGAGTTCTTCGCGATCAATCGCCTGAACGAGGCGCGGCGCGAATGGGATTTCGCGGTCGACAAGCTCGACCCAACGCAGAAACGACAGGCGATCGCCCTCGCCTCGCGCGAAGGCTGGATCGATCGCGCGGTGTACGCGTTCAATCAGGGTGAAGATATACACTTGTATACCCTGCGCTTCCCGCTCGCGCGACGCGAGCAGATCGTGCGCGAAGCGCGTGATGCCGGCATCGACCCGGCCTGGGCTTACGCGATCATCCGCGCCGAAAGCGCGTGGACGACTGACGCCAAATCCGGCGCCAACGCCTACGGCCTGATGCAGCTGCTGCCCGGCACCGCCGCGCAGCTCGCGCGCAGCGAACACATCGAATACAGCAGCGCGTCCGACCTGTTCGATGCCGACACGAATATCGCGCTCGGTACGCGTTATCTGGCCAAGGTCGCCGCGCGTTTCGACGGCAGCACCTGGCTCGGCAGCGCCGCCTACAATGCCGGCCCCGATGCAGTCGATCGTTGGGTCAACGCACGCGACACGCTCGATCCGGACTATTTCATCGAGACGATTCCGTACAAGGAAACGCGCGAATACGTTTCGCGCGTACTCGCGTTCAGCGTGATCTACGACTGGCGCTTGAACGGCAAGGCGGCGACGGCGAGCTCACGCCTGCCGCGCATCGGTCAGGCCTACGATCCGGTCAACGACAAGATCGAGCGCAAGGCGGTGGTGTGTCCGACTGCGGCGGTTGCTGCTGAAAAGCCAGCAAATACCAATGCACCCGCCAATGCGGCCACGCCAACACCGGCAAACACAGTCGCTGCGCCGGCTTCTGCGTCGACCAGCGCGCCGGCCAAACCCAGGCAATGACGCAGCCATGACGGCATCACGCATAATGCCGCCATGAACATCTATCTCGTCGGCGGCGCCGTGCGCGACCGCCTGCTCGGCCTCGCGGTGAAGGATCGCGACTATGTCGTCGTCGGCGCCACGCCGGAGGCGATGCTGCGCGATGGCTACAAGCCGGTCGGCAAGGATTTCCCCGTGTTCCTGCATCCGCAGACGCACGAGGAATACGCGCTCGCGCGCACCGAGCGCAAGACCGGCCCCGGCTACCACGGTTTTGCGTTCCACGCCGATCCTACGGTCACGCTCGAAGACGATCTGCGCCGGCGCGACCTGACGATCAATGCGATGGCCGAGGACGAGCACGGCGCGCTCGTCGATCCGTTCGGCGGTGCGCGCGATCTCGACGCAAAAATCCTGCGCCATGCGTCGCCCGCATTCGCCGAGGATCCGGTGCGCGTACTGCGCGTCGCGCGTTTCGCCGCGCGCTACGCGTCGCGTGGTTTCCGCATCGCCGATGAGACGCTCGCGCTGATGCGCGCGATGGTGGCGAGCGGCGAGGTCGATCATCTCGTACCCGAACGCGTCTGGGCCGAGGCGCAGAAAGCGTTGACGGAATCCACGCCAAGCGCGTTTCTGCGCGCCCTGCGCGATTGCGGCGCGCTGCGTGTGCTGTTTCCCGAAATCGACGCGCTCTACGGCGTGCCGCAGCGCGCGGAATTCCATCCCGAGATCGACACCGGTATCCATACCGAAATGGTCGTCGACATGGCCGCGCGAATCGCGCCCGGCGATGCGCTGATCGGCTACGCCGCGCTAGTGCACGACCTCGGCAAGGCGCTGACGCCGAAGGAGATCCTGCCACGGCATATCGGCCACGAGCAACGCGGCCTCGCGCCCGTCGCCGCAGTGAGTGAACGCCTCAAGGTGCCGGCGGACTACACGGCGCTCGCCGCGCTCGCGTGCAAGCTGCATCTGCTCGCGCACACTGCGTTCGAGCTCAAGCCCGTGACCGTGCTCGGCCTGTTCGAACAGCTCGACGCATTCCGTCGGCCGGAACGCGTCGAGCAATTTCTGCTCGTGTGCGAAGCGGACAAGCGCGGGCGGCTCGGCCTGAGCGGGTCGCCCTATCCGGCTGGCGCCTATCTGCGCGCAGCTTTCGTCGCGGCGAAATCGATTACTGCGCAGCCGTTTGTGGAGCGCGGGTTGCAGGGCACGGCAATCGGCGAGGCGATGCGGGAAGCGCGGATCGATGCGATCGCTGCAATCAAGAACGCGACGGCGATCTCAGCGACGTAGCCGCATCACGCGAAACCGCTCGCCCATCTCCTGCGGCAACGTCAGCCGCTTGACCTGTTGCGCGAGCGCGTAGCGCACCGCTTCGTCGTGCGCATGCACATACGCGTGCGCGAACACTTCGTCGAGCCCATTGGCGATCAGGAATTGCGCTTGCGTCGTGTGCGTTGCGACTTCGAATCCTGCCTGCGCGCCCGCGAGCGCGAGCGCGTCGAAATCGACCCAGGCGGTGATGTCCTGCAGGCCCGGCAGGATCAGCGGATCGTTATGCGCGCGATGGCGCCAGTGACAGCGCAGCGTGCCTTCTCGGCGTTCCGGCGCGTAGTACTCGCCGTGCGCGTAACCGTAGTCGATAAACCATGCGCTGCCGCGTTCGAGCATGCGCGTCACCTCGACCAGCCACGGCGCGAGCATGGGGCAGACTTCGGATAAATACGGACGTGGCAGGGTGCCGAGGCCTGAGGCCTGAGGCCTGAGGGCTGGATTCGTCACCGCAGCATGCACCGCTTCGGCCAACGCCTCGTCCGCCTCGACTTCTCGCCAGACGAAGTGTTCGCTTTCGTCCACGCCGACCTTGCGCGCGAACAAGCCGTCGTCACGCAGCGCAAACGCGCGCACCGGCAGCGCATCGATCACTTCGTTGGCAACGAGTGCACCGCGCCACACAGTCGGCGGCGGCGCATCGAGCCATTCGCAGCGCGCAAGAAGGTGCGCGCTGCGTGTGGCAAGTGTCTCGCGCTGGCGCACGCGCAGGTCGGCGCTGCGTTCGAGCATGCGATAGCGTGCGGGCAGCGCGTCGAGATGTTCGAGTTCGAGCAGCAATTTCGCCGCGAGCGCGCCGCTGCCCGGGCCAAGCTCGAGGATATCGCCTGCTGTCTCGCGCAATGTCGGCGCGAGTGCGCGCGCGAGGCAACGTGCAAACACCGAACCCAACTCCGGCGCGGTAACGAAATCCCCTGCCGCGCCGAATTTCGCCGCACCCGCGCTGTAGTAGCCGAGGCCCGGCGCGTACAGCACGAGTTCCATATAGCGCGAGAAATCGAGCGCGCCGCCGGCGGCGACGATCTGGGCGCGAATCAGTGCGGCGACACGCTCGCTGTGCGCGCGTTCATCGGGCGTGGGTTCAGGCAGTTCGACGCGCATGCGGCAGTATGGAAGAATCAGGGCGCAATTCTTTCACAAGACAGCGCAACCGCGCCGCAGGAAGTGCGAATGAGTCGAGCCGATCGCCCCGTGGTCCTGATCACCGGCGCCGCCAAGCGCGTCGGCGCTACGATCGCGCATGCGCTGCATGCAGCGGGTTACGATCTTGCGCTGCATTACCGCGAATCGCGCGCGGAAATGGACACGCTGTGCGCCAAGCTCGAAACCGCGCGTGGCAATAGCACGCTGGCCCTGCAGGCGGAGCTGGCGCAGATCGACAAGCTGCCTGCGCTCATCGAAAACACGATCGCGCGCTTTGGGCGCCTCGATGGCCTCGTCAACAACGCTTCGGCTTTTTTTGCTACGAGCGTTGGCAATACAACGCCGGAGCAATGGCAGACTTTGTTCGCAAGCAATGCGCAGGCGCCGTATTTTCTCGCACAGGCAGCAGCGCCGCACTTGAAAAATGCCCAAGGCAGCATCGTGAACATCGTGGACATCTACGCCGAGCGCCCGCTCGCCGGCCACGCGGTGTACAGCATGGCCAAGGCGGCGCTCGCGATGATGACGCGCGCACTCGCGAAGGAGCTTGCCCCCGAGGTGCGCGTGAACGGCGTTGCGCCCGGCGCGATCCTCTGGCCCGAATCGGGCAAGCCCTACGCGGATCAGGTTGAGCTTGTCGCGCGTACAGCGCTCAAGCGCACGGGTACGCCCGAGGATGTTGCGACTGCGGTGCTGTTTTTGTTGCGCGATGCGAAGTTCACGACCGGTGAGATTTTGAAAATCGACGGTGGGCGTTCGCTTGTGATTTGACGCCCTTGCCCTTGGTTAAAGCGGTACCCGCTCAAACTGAATATCGTGCTCGCGATGCTCGCCCCACAGTTGTGCAAGCGTCTTGTGCAACAGCGGATGCACGACATCAGGTGCGATTTCGGTCAAGGGCTTCAGCACGAAGGCATGCTTCAATTCCGCGCGCGGCACTTCGAGATTGCCAGGCCCACTCAGAACCTTGTCGCCGTACAACACGATATCGACATCAAGCGTACGGTCAGAGTAGCGCGGCACGTCGCGACGCCGGCCGTGGCGATCTTCGAGCGCGTGCAGCCAAGCGTTGAGCGCGATCGCATCGAGATCGGTATCGATGCCAACGGCAAGGTTGAGAAACGCAGGGCCATCGAAACCGACTGCAGGAAAGCGATAGGTTGGCGAGACGACGATATCGCCAAACCGTTCGCGCAACTCGGCGAGCGCGGCACGCAGATATTTTTCCGGCGCCACGTTCGAGCCGAGACTGAGCCACGCACGCGTCATTGAAATAGCTCGTCATGCCGGCAGGGACTGCCGGCATCCAGACAGCAGGGATGCCATCCGCGGCATCTGAATGACCAGCCTTCGCTGTTAGAAGCGACCGGCAGTCCCTGCCGAAATGACGACGGGGAGATCATGTGGGCCGGGTGCCGCGCTCTATCACCACACCAACTGCCTTCGACCCGCGCACCGCGCCCGGCTTGGCCAGCTTGAGGCGCACCCAGCACACCTTGAACTCGCTCAGCACAATTTCCGCGCAGCGTTCGGCCAACGTTTCGACGAGTTGAAAACTGGAATTTTCCACAAACGCGATCAGGCGCTTGGACACGGCCTTGTAGTCGAGCGTGTCTTCGATGCGGTCGCTCGTGGCTGGTACGCGGTTGTCGAAGGCCATCTCGAGATCGAGCGCGACGACCTGACGGATCTTGCGCTCCCAGTCGTAAATGCCGATGACGGTCTCGATGCGCAGATCTTCGACAAAAACAATGTCCATCTCAGGTGGTCTCCAACGGCGCGAGTGATTCCAGATTCCAGCGCGGCGCAACCTTGATCGCCGCATCGTCGTGCAGCCCCGCCTGCAGGCGCAGCGCGCCGGCGAGTGCGATCATCGCGCCATTGTCGGTGCAGAATTCGAGGCGCGGGAAGTAGACGCGGAAGCCTTCGCGTTCGGCCGCTGCAGCGAGTTGCGCGCGCAGCTGGCGATTCGCGCCGACGCCGCCGGCGATGACCAGGCGCCGATCGCCGGTCTGCGCCAAAGCGCGGCGACACTTGATCACGAGCGTCTCGACGATGGCGTCCTCGAATCCGCGAGCGACGTCGGCCTTGGCATTGGGCTCATCCGCATGCGCCTGCCAGGCCAGCAGTACCTGGGTCTTGAGCCCGGAAAAACTGAAATCGAGTCCGGGGCGATCGGTCATCGGCCGCGCGAATTTGTAGCGCCCCGGCGAACCCGATTCGGCGAGCTTGGCCAGCGCCGGGCCGCCCGGATACGGCAGGCCCATCAGCTTGGCGGTCT
>CAZDWH010000062.1:0-14947 GCA_964509025.1 uncultured Rhodanobacteraceae bacterium | reverse complement strand
TTGGAACGGTTTCGGATTGGCGATTTTCATGCCGAACGCTGCCCCAGCGTATTCGACAAACACTGTCGCCACCGCGGCGATCGCGCCGGAGTGATTGACGACGAGCAGGTTCCAGCCGTAGACGAAAGCAACGATCAGACCGAAGGCTTCGCGCAGGTACACATAGCCACCGCCCGCGCTCGGCCGGCGCGCGCCGAGTTCGGCGTAACAAAGCGCGCCGACGAGGGCGATCACGCCGCCGATCGCCCAGGCGATGAGCTGTTCCACCGACGACGAGGTCTGCTGCGCGATCGCCGCGGGCGTCAGGAAGATGCCCGACCCGATCACGCCGCCGACCACGACCATGCTCGCGTCCCACATGCTCAAGGCGCGCACATAACCGGTCGTGGATGTTTCAGCGGATGCGATGTTGCTGGTTGCGCTGTCGTTGGCCACGCGGATGCTCCCGATCGGTTCGCGCGAGCATGGCGAAACTGCGGCGCGCTGTCGAGCGCGGCGCAAAAAACGGTGCTGATGGGTCAGGAAGGCATCATGGCCACGCTCGATGCGCGAGGGGGGAAGTGCGGCCGCAAGTCGGCAGTGCTGCTGCTTTGGTTGAGCTGCCTGGCAGCATCCAACGCTGCCGCGGTTGCTCGCGTTACGAATCCTTCAGTTCCACCGCAATGACGTGCAGTATGCGGTCGCCGATGTTCTGCACATAGTGAGGTGCGAGCGGTGCGCCCCACAGGGAGGTTCCGGCGGAAGGATTTGCGCCCATGGAGCGCGAGTCCACGAGCACGTTGCCCTCCGCGTCATAGCGAATGAAATCGCTCCAGCTGACGATGTAGAGCACCGCCGGCCATTGATGCGCGTGAACCGGTGTGCGCTCGCCGGGGCCAAGGCGCGAGTCGAGCACCCGCACGCGGTCGTTCTCCATCAGCACGGCATGATGCTGCGGAGCGGCGTTCATCGCATCGAGCGGGTGCAAGGCTTGAGCGGACATGGAGTGCCCTCAGGAAGGTCGCTGCTGCTTACTCAAACCTTGTGCGCCAATGCCTGCGCGACTTTATTTGCCCGCGGGCGGCTGCCAAAGCTCGATCTTGTTGCCCTCCGGGTCGATAGCCCAACCGAACTTGCCGTACTCGGACTCGTCGACCTTGTCTTCAACCTTGACGCCTTCCGCGCGCAACGCGGCGAGCAGGGCATGCAGGTCGTCCACGCGGTAGTTGATCATGAACGGTGCGGTACTCGGCGCGAAGTAGGTCGTGTCCTCCTTGAACGGGTTCCACGCGGTCGTGCCGACACCCGACGGATTATCGGGGCCGTTCCAGCGGAACGCCGCGCCACCCCATTGCGTGACTTCGATGCCGAGGTGGGTGCGATACCACTCGCCCAGCGCCTTGGGATCCTTGGCCTTGAAGAAGATACCGCCGATGCCGGTGACACGTTTCATTATTTATCTCCGAATACTTGCACGCTGGGATCAAGTCGCGCGACCGAAAAGTGAACCTGACCCTGGTTCCGGCACTGCCGCGATGAGCCACATGTTACCGCAGCCACTCCGCAGCGCGTCCGCTTGAGCGAATAGTTAGCGTGCATGCCCCTTGAGTTGAGGGAAACAAATAAGCGTATATGCGGAAAGGAGGAATACGGCGATGACATAAGGGATTTGACGAGACGCGTCCTGAACACCCCCAAAAATAAAATACGCTGAGCCGTAGAGCACGCCAACAACCGAAGCGACTCCCAGCAGGTAGCGACCAGCAGAATGCTGCCGAACAGATAGCCCCCAACCCACCAGAGCAAGCGCACCATATGCCAGCACAATGAGCCAGGAAACTAGGACAATCTTAAAGTGCGACTCTACGAGAAGGCCGCGGATCGCCCACGCGGCGAGGCCTAAGCCCACCACCGCCCACAGACTAAGCGTTATTAGCAAACGCCGACTCATGCAAGCTAACGCGCTATGCGGCCGCTGCCGCGATGAGCCACATGCTACCGCAACCACGCCGCAGCGGTCCGCTTGAGCGAATAGTTAGATGCCAAAGTGACGCGGTACGACGGCTAAACCGCGGGGACCCAGCGCTAGCTTATTGCCGGACAACTCTGGCAGAAGATTGAACTGGGGAATTGCGGCGACCATGCCGTCAAATGAATAAAGCAAAGCATGTTCTTGGGCCTCTAGCTCGGGCGTAAGGACCATGATTTGCTCAGGACTATAAGCGGCGTAAAGCCATCGATCCTCTGTGTCTCCGCCCCTACGTGCCTTCAGTAGCGTTAGCGTCGGCGTGAAGTCAGTGATGCCTTCGAGGAACGCCCCGAAGTGCGCCTTCACTTCTAGGGTAAGAGTGAGATCCAGAGGGATGATCTTCGACATCTAACGCTTGCGCATGCGGCCGCTGCCGCGATGAGCATCATGTTACCGCAACAACTCTGGTCCGCTTGAGCGAATAGTTAGGTATCTCAATGCAGCTGATCGAGCACGATGTTGCCCAAGTGAAGATCTTTGGTTGGAGTGACATCGCCGCCGTATTTGACGACCGCTTCGTGCTGCCTGTGGCCAGCGCAAGAGATGACAAGCATGTAGGTGCCTTTGAATGGGGCCACCATAAAAAGCCCTTCGAGCTTGGGCGGATAGAAGGCATGCCGGTCCTCGACCTTGCCGTCGTAATTGAGTGCAACTGAGCAATCTTTTAGCCCCGCACCCGAACTAGAAGAAACAGTGCCTTCATATTTGAAGCCGCCATCGCCGCACGATGCCAGAAACAAGCAGACACATGCTGCAAGGGCGACGCGTTTCATGGCACCTAACGCTTACGCTATGCGGCCGCTGCCGCGAGGGACATCATGTTAGCGCAACCACTCCGCAGCGGTCCGCTTGAGCGAATAGTTAGGGTGCGTGCGAGAAGAAAGCGTCAAATGCTAAATATGCCTGATAGACACCCGTGCTGAATGCCACGTAGGCGAATATAGCGAGTGCAACGGTGAGAACGTTAAGTTTGATGGCCAGTGGCCGTCGCTCGACATTGAGGTTTTGCGAAAAGCCCGTGAGGTAGCGAGCACCAAAAGCAACAGCACTCAGTAGGACACCAGCGCCAAAGGCAAGTAACGGCTTGGTGAGCGCAAGGCCGAGGGAGTTTGCTGCGCCTTTGCCTACAGTCGCTCCGAGAAAACTGAGCACGGCGACTACAGCGCCGCCGTTGATTAAAAGTGAGGCGTTGAGAGCATCCTTACCCGCCTCGTTTGCGCTGCGAGAAATTTCGAGCGATCGCTGCAGCTCGATTTTCTGCTGTTCGAGTGAAGTGCCGGGATCGTCCATTAAGCACCCTAACGCTTACGCTATGCGGCCGCTGCCGCGAAGGCGACATGTTACCGCAGCCACTCCGCAGCGGTCCGCTTGAGCGAATAGTTAGCCTTGGCGAGAAGCACCCGTAAAACCAAGACCGGCAAGGAGTGCGATGGCGCCAAGAAGGCCGCACAGGCCCGCATAGAAGAAAGCCATTTTGCGGCTTGCGGGGAAAGAACCCTTTTCGCAGAGCCACATTAGTGCTTTGAGGAAATTCGATTCACGCTCGGCGTAGTACGCCAAGAGAAACATTGCTCCAGCAGCAAGCAGGCAAACACCGATGAAAGCGTCGCGAATGTTCATGGCGGGCACGGGGAGGAAGATTAAGGCAGGGCCGCTTTTGCCAAGGCTAACTACTATCGGGTGGAGAAATGCGGCATAGCTCGGCAGCTTAGCGCGATTCAGTGATGCCACGATAGCGCAAAATTCCTACAAGAATCATCGCTCTCATCCGATTCTGCAGCGTAGCACTGCAGCCTAATCTCGCGGCCTATCAAGGCGCGGGAGAGGAAGATGAACCCATCGGATGCCGCGCAGCCCGGCCGGCGCACACGGGAGTGTGTACGAACATGCGAACTTCGCGCGGCGCAGTTAGGCAAAAAAAACCGGCGCTCAGGGCGCCGGTTTTGTGGACGACATCGTCAGCCGATCAGAACTTGTACTTCAACGTCACCATCGCCGACCAGCGTGACACGGTGCGGCTCGGATCGAGGAAGCCGCCGTCGTAGAACACCTTCTGCTGCGGCAGGTAGTTGCCGTTCTTGTCGGTCGGCAGGGTGTACACGTACTGGCCGGCCGCATTCACGCCGGCGTAGTTGGCGAGCGTGCGCGTCGGATAGCCGGTGGTGTTGACGACCTGCGTGTCGCCCCAGTGCTTGTTCAGCAGGTTGAGGAAGTTGAACACGTCGAAGCGCAGTTCGCCCTTCCCCCAGATGCCCGGCACTTCCTGTGCGAACGAGAGGTCGAGCTGGTTGATCCACGCGTTCTTCGCGCCGTTGCGTCCGGCGATCTGGCCGCGGTGATCCTTCAGGTACTTGTCCGAAGCGAGGAAATCGTAGAACTGCTGGATCTGCGTCGGCGTCACGCTCGAAGCGAAGGCCACCTTCGGATCGTTCAGGGTCGGGATGTAGACCGGATCGAAGCCGGCGAGGTTGTCGCCGTTGACGTCGTTGCCGAACACCCAGCTGTAGTTGTTGCCGGTGCGGCCGCTGTAGAAGCCGGAGATGGTGCTCTTGTAGTCGCCGAAGAACGCGTGCTGCCAGGTCAACGAGGTCTTGAACGTGCGCGGCACGTTGTAGTTCGACGTGGACGCGACGTTGTCGTTCGGGTTCACGCGCACCACGCGCTGGTAGCCGTTGAAGGCGATCGTGTCGATGCCCGGATCGGCGTCGGTGGCGTGGCTGAAGATCACCGAGACGCTACCCGAGAGGTTCTCGGTGAACGGCTTGTTGATGCCGAGCGTGAGGCTGTCGGCTTTGCCTTCCTGGGTGTTGGCCAGGCGCGTCGACGACGTGGCGAACGCCGCATTCTTGTTCGCGAGCGAGTCGGCGGCCTTCGGCGCTTCACCCGGCGTCTTCCAGAACTGCAGGCGGCCGTCCGGCAGCACGCCGGTCGGCGCGCCGAAGTTGATCGCCTGATACAGAATGCCGTTGTGCACCTGCAGATGCTCGTACTCGGCCGTCGCGATCGTGCCCCACCACGGTAGCTCGCGGTCGAGTGCGATGTTGGTCTTGATCACGGTCGGCAGCTGGAAATTCTTCGCGAGCGTGTCGACCGAGCCCGCGCCGCCGCCGGCCGGAATCGGCTGGTTGAACGGATCGGGGCTGAACGGCGCCTTGGACGGATCGAACGAGGTGTACGAGAGCACGGTGACGCCGTTGTTCTGGTACGGATTGGTCAGCCACACCGCCGGCGGCGAGCTCTGGAACAGACCGACGCCGCCGCGCAGCTGCGTCTTGTACTCGGTTTCGAAGTTGTAGTTGAACGACACGCGCGGTTCGATCACCGCGTCGCCCGAACTGACCATATTGTTGTTCGGGTAGCCGAACGCCGCCGCGAACTTGGCGTTGTACACCGGCTTCTTGTTCGCGTCCGGGATGTCAACGCGCACGCCGTATTGCAGCGACAGCTGCGGCGTGGCCTGCCAGGTGTCCTGCAGGAACGGGCTGGCCTGCGTGTAGGTCCAGGCACCGGCGATATCCGGCAGCGAATAACCGGGCGCCGGGTGAAACAGGTTATAGCTGGTGTAGAGGCCCTTGGCGAAATTGTCGAGGCCGTTGAACACGTAGCGACCGAATTCGGTTTGGCCGAACAGGTTGTAGATCTTCGTGCTGGTGTAGTCGACGCCGCCCTTGATCGCGTGATCGCCGAGCGTGTACGTGCCGGCCCAGAACACGCTGGTCTTCTTCGTATCGATCAGGTTGTAGTGGCGGAACTGTTCCTCACCGAGGTTGACGGTTGGCGCGGTCGCCGGCGCCGGCGACAGGATCACCGCGATCGCAGGCTGCTGATACGGCGCGGTCGTCGCCTGGGTGAAATGCTGCCAGCCGATCTTGGTCTCGGTGGTGAAGTTGTCGGTCCAGTCGTCGAACAGGTGCACGACGTAGTTGTTGGTCGTGATCGCCTTGGTGTAGGTGTAGCTCGACAGGCCGACGCTGTTGGTCGTGTTGCCGGCGACCGCGGGCTGCACATTGGTCGTGCGCTGCGCGGTAAAGCTCGCGCGATGGTTGTCGGAGATGTTCCAGTCGATCTTGCCCAGATAGCGCTTGTCGACGAAGGTGAGGCCGAGTACGCCACCGAAGGTACCCGGCGTCAGGCCGAGCTGCTTGGCGATGTCGATGACCTTCTGCAGATCCCCCGGCGAAATCTTGCCGCTGGTCGAGGAACCGGTGAGCGAAGGATCGAGGCCATTGGCCGAATCCACGCCGAGGCCGTTCATGCGCTCCCGCTCCGCGGAGAGGAAGAAGAACAGCTTGTCCTTGATGATCGGGCCGCCGATGTTGAAGCCGCCGGTCCAGTCCTTGTCGTAGTTGAGATACGGATAATTGTGCGCGTCGCTCGGCAGCCAGCCCGCGTTGCCGACGAGCTTGTCCGCGTTGCGATAGGCGTAGTACACGGCGCCGTGGTATTCGTTGGTGCCGGACTTGGTCACGGCATTGACGTCGGCGCCGACGCTGTCGGCGATCACGTCGTAATTCGCGGTCTGGATGTTGTACTCGGCGATCGTCTCGGGCGAGATCGGCGTCTTCAGATACGGCAGGCCGTTGGCGTTGAGGCCGAATGGATCGCCCTGGGTCACGCCGTCGACGGCGATATTGTTGTAGCGGTTGTTCTGGCCCACGGCCGAGAACGCGCCGACGCCCTGGTCGACCACGGTGATGCGCGGATCGATGCGCGCGACGTCGTCGATCGAGCGGTTGCCTTTCGGGATGGCTTCGAGCTGGCGCTGCGAGATCGTGGTCGACAGGCCTTTGTTGTCGGAGGAGAACGTCTGCGTCAGCGCGGTTGCGCTCACCACGACGGTGTCGAGCGCCTTCGGCTGCGCGGCGTTCGCCGCGGCAAGGTTGATCGACGAAGGCTGGCCGAGTTGCAGATACACGTCGTCCTGTTCGGCGACCTTGCTGCCGCCGGCATTGGCGGTGACATCGAACGGTCCGCCGACGCGCAGGCCCTGCGCGGAGTAGCGGCCGTCGGCGTCGGTGGTGACTTCCTTGGTTGTGCCCGAGGGGCGGTGCACGATGGTGACCGTCGCGCCGGCGACGGGTTTGCCGCTTGCGTCGAGCACGCGGCCATTGATGCCTGACGTGGTGATGTTCTGGGCATTCGCCGCAGTGGCCGCAAGCAGGCCGGCGATCGCAACCGAAAGCGCTTTCGCGCGCATCGTTCTGGACATGGCAGAATCCTTGTTTTTTCGGAAAATGAAATCTGGCTTCGCAGCGAATGGCGCCACGAATCATCGAACTGGAGCAGGAAGGCAGGGCAATACCCAGCCGTATGTTAATAATAGCGAAGAAATGTTGCTGAATGTGACAGCGGCGGGATTTTCACCGGCGTGTCAGTCCCAGGCGTTTCAAGCATATAGCTGCGCGTTCGCAGCCAACGCCTGTGCTGATGCAGATTTTCGCCTTACTATTGCCGGATCGCCGTGGTCTTCTGCGGCGGATGGCCGTGGACGTCGCAATCGCCGCGTCCTTTCCACTCTTGCATCGGGAAATTAAGTGAATGTGACAGCCGCGCCCGCGTCCGGCGCACAGCATCGTTTTGGATCATGGATTGTGCTCAAGTTCGGCGGCACTTCGGTGTCGACGCGGCCGCGCTGGGACAAGATCGCCGCAATCGCCAAAACCTGGCGCGCGCAGGGCAAGCATGTGCTGATCGTCGTGTCGGCGCTGTCGGGTATTACGGACAAACTCAAAGCCATCTGTGATAGCCATGCCGATGCGACGCGCTGCCGCACGGCCGCCGACGAGATCATTGCGCGCCATCGTGCGATGAAATCCGAACTCGGGCTCGACGATTCGCCCGTGCTTGATGGATGGCTCGCCCGACTCGAGCAACTGCTCGCCGATCCGCGCCGCACGCAGGGCGCGTTGCCGTGGCAGGCAGAAGTGCTCGCGCTCGGCGAACAGATGTCGTCGACGCTCGGCGCGGCGTATCTGAGTCACGGTGGTCTCGCGACACGCTGGCTCGATGCGCGCGAACACCTCCTCGCGGCCGCGCTGCCGAATCAGACAGCTTGGGGGCGTTATCTCTCCGCCTCGGTGCCGACCGCGCGCGATGAAAAATTCATCGCGCTGCTGCCAACGCTCGGCGAGTGCTTCATCACGCAAGGTTTCATGGCGCGCAACGATGCGGGCGAGACGGTGATCCTCGGACGCGGTGGTTCGGATACGTCGGCGAGTTATTTCGGCGCGCTGCTCGCAGCAGAAAAAGTCGAGATCTGGACCGACGTCGCCGGCATGTTCAGCGCCAATCCGCGCTCGGTGCCGAATGCGCGTCTGCTCTCGCGCCTCGATTATGAGGAAGCGCAGGAAATCGCCACGACCGGCGCCAAGGTGCTGCATCCGCGTTGCATCAATCCGGTGCGCGAAGCCGGGGTGCCGCTCGCGATCAAGGACACGAATTATCCCGATCTCGCGGGAACGGAAATTTCTACCGGCGTCGCCGACGCGGCGGCGAGCGTCAAGGCGATTTCATCGCGTTCCGGCATCACGCTGATCTCGATGGAATCGATCGGCATGTGGCAGCAGGTCGGCTTCCTCGCCGACGTGTTTGCCGAGTTCAAGCGTCACGGTCTGTCGATCGATCTCGTCGGCACGGCGGAAACCAACGTCACGGTGTCGCTCGATCCGACCGAGAATCTGGTCAACACCGATGTGCTGTCCGCACTGTGCGCCGATCTCGCCAAAGTCTGCCGCGTCAAGGTGATCGCGCCCTGCGCAGCGATCACCCTGGTCGGACGCGGCATGCGTTCGATGCTGCACAAGTTGTCCTCGGTGCTGGCCGAGTTCGGCAGCCTGCGCGTGCACATGATTTCGCAGTCGTCGAACAATCTGAACCTCACCTTCGTCGTCGACGAGGAAGTCGCGGCGAATCTCGTGCCGCAGCTGCACGACATGCTGATCCGCGCCGAGGCGATGCGTGTCGAGGACGCGGCGGTGTTCGGGCCGAGCTGGGGCGATTTGTATAAAAAGAAACAAATGCACGCCGCGCCATGGTGGCGTGCGCGCCGTGCCGAGCTGCTGCAGCTTGCGCACGAGGCGACGCCGCACTATGTCTACGACCTCGCCACCGTGCGCGCACAGGCGCAGGCGTTGCGCAACACGCTGACCGCGGTCGATCGCTGGTTTTACGCGATCAAGGCCAATGCGCATCCGGCGATCCTGCGCGAAATCGCAGGGCAGGGCTTCGGTCTCGAATGCGTCTCGCCAGGCGAGCTCGCGCGCGTGCGCGAAGCGGTTGGCGACCAAGTCGGCGTACTGTACACGCTCAATTTCGCGCGGCGCGAAGACTACGTTGTCGGCATCGCGCAAGGTGCGCGCATCACGCTCGACAATCTGCATCCGCTCGTGCATTGGGGCGAGATGTTCGCCGGGCACGAAATCGAAGTTCGCCTCGACCTCGGCGTCGGCCGCGGACATCACGACAAGGTCAAGACCGGCGGCGCGGGCTCGAAATTCGGCCTTACCCTCGACGAACTCACCGAGTTCCAGCGCCTCGCTGCGAAGCATGACGTGCGCATCGGCGGACTGCACGCGCATCTCGGTTCCGGCATCCTCGACGCCTCGCACTGGAAGGAAGTGTATATCCAGCTTGCGAGCCTCGCCGAAAAGATCGGCAGCGTGCGCGCGCTGAACATCGGCGGCGGCTACGGCGTGCCCGCGCGCGCGGACGAAGCGCCGCTAGATCTAGCCGCGGTTGCGGCGGGACTCGCCGAAGTAAAGGCCGCGTATCCGCAGTTCGAGCTGTGGAGCGAACCCGGCCGTTATCTCGTCGCCGATGCGGGCGTGCTGCTCGCGCGCGTGACGCAGTTGAAGCGCAAGGCCGGCTTCCGCTACGTCGGTGTCGATGCGGGCATGCATACGCTGATCCGTCCGGCGCTGTACGAGGCCTATCACGATATCGTCAACCTGTCGCAGCTCGACAATGCGTCAACGGAGCTCGCGCAGATCGTCGGGCCGATCTGCGAGTCGGGCGACGTGCTTGGCAGCAATCGACGCATCGCTGCAGCGCACGAAGGTGATGTTTTGTTGATCGCGCAAGCCGGCGCCTACGGCGCGGCGATGGCGTCCGATTACAATCTGCGCGGACGTGCGAAGGAAACTGTGTTGTGAGCGCTCCTACTGCGCAAGGAATGAGCGACCCGCGCAAGGCGCAGGCGTTTCGTTTCATTAGTGCCGATTACGACGCGGCGACCGCCACGGCGAGCCTGCGCTATGCCTTCGACAACGATGCGGTGATGACCGAGCGCATCGTGTTTCCCGCTGCGCCGGCGCTGCCGCGCGAGCGCGAGGGGGCATTCGCCGCAGCCCTGCGGCTGCTACATCTGGTCGCCGGTGTGAGCTATTACAAAGCCGGTGTGCCGCCGGCGATGCGCTTCGAGCGCGATGCGCCGGATGCCGCCACGCTCGCGCTGCTGCATGAAATCTACCTGCATGGTCTTGGCGAATTCGCCTTCCACAACAAGCTAGATTTGCGCGCGCGGCTGGCGTTTTTGCAGCACGCGCCTGACGGTTCGCCGCTACGTCGGCGCGTGCGGCGTTCCAACTTCAGCGAGCCTGCCGTCGAGCCAGACGCGCCGTATGCCGATACGGATGTGGCACCGCGCCTGAATCTGCCGCGTCGTACTCTGCTGCCGATCGGCGGCGGAAAGGATTCGCTGGTCAGCGTGGAAATGTGCAAAAGTATAAACGAGCCGGCGACCGCGGTCTGGGTCGGCGATTCGGCGCTGATCGCAGCGTGCGCGGCACGCACCGGCCTGCCGCTGCTCAATATCAAGCGCACGCTCGCGCCGGAACTGTTCGAGTACAACCGCGTGGGCGCGTGGAATGGCCACGTGCCGGTGACAGCGATCAATTCGGCGATCCTGCTGTGCGCGGCGATCCTGTACGGTTACGACGCGATCGCGTTCTCGAACGAGCGCTCGGCTTCGAGTGCGACGCTCGAATACGACGGCCAGGAAGTCAATCACCAGTGGAGCAAGGGCATCGATTTCGAGCGCGAGCTGCGCGAGTATACGAAGTCGCATATCGCCGCCGACCTCGATTATTTCTCGCTGTTGCGACCGTGGTCGGAACTTGCCGTCGCGCGCGGGTTCGCGAAATCGACGCAATACGACGACGCGTTTTCGAGCTGCAACCGCAATTTCCGCATCCTCGGCGCACGCCCGGCCGACCGCTGGTGCGGCGAGTGTCCGAAGTGCCATTTCGTGTTCCTCGCACTCGCGCCATTCGTGTCCAAGCCGCGCCTGCTGAGAATCTTCGGCCGCAATCTGCTCGACGATGCCGCGCTCGCGCCAGGCTTCGACGCCTTGCTCGAGTATCGCGAACACAAGCCGTTCGAGTGCGTCGGCGAGGGACGCGAATCGCGCGCAGCATTTGCGGCGCTTACGCAGCGCGCAGAGTGGCGCGAGGATGCGCTGGTCGCGCGTTACGCGCGCGAGATCGCGCCGCAGCTCGATGCGCGCGAACTCGGTCTCGATGTGTTGCTTACGCCATCGAACGAACATTTTCTGCCGGCGCGCTTTGCTGCGCTGTCGCATGCCTAGCGCTATGCGCATTGCCGATCTCGCCGGCAAGCGTGTCGCGATCTGGGGTTATGGGCGCGAAGGCAAAGTAGCGTTCGATGTGCTGGCGCGACGCTTGCCGGGACAGATGCTCACGTTGTTTTGCAGCGAAGCGGAAGCATCGCTCGTAAAAACGCCAGTCGATCTGGTCACTTCGCCGCCGGATGCGGAAGCGCTGAAACGCTTCGATGTCGTGATCAAATCGCCCGGCATTTCGCCGTACAAGGAACCGATCCCGGAAGCGCAGGCTGCCGGCGTGCGTTTCACTTCGGGCACCGCGCTGTGGTTCGCCGAACGTCCCGACGTGCGCGTGATCGCGGTGACCGGCACCAAGGGCAAGAGCACCACGTCGGCGATGATCGCGCATGTCGCCCGCGCGCTCGGCATTCGCACGGCATTGGCCGGCAATATTGGCCTGCCGCTGCTGGATCTGCTCAATGCGCAGGCCGACTTGTGGGTCGTGGAGCTGTCGAGTTTTCAGACCGGCGACGCGGGTACGGTGGAAGTCGGCGTGATCAACAATCTGTACGAGGAGCATCTTGACTGGCACGGTTCGCGCGAACGTTATGCCGCCGACAAGCTCCGACTCGCAACCGTCGCGCGCACGCTCGTCGTCGGCGCGCAGCATGCCGATGTATTGGCGCGCACGTCCGCACATCCGCGGCGTGTCTTGTTCGGCGAAGCATCCGGCTGGCATGTGCGCGACGGCGATTTGTATCGCGGCAGTGCGGCGATCGACCCGTCGCTGTCCGCGCTGCGCGGTCTGCCGGGCATGCACAATGCGCTCAATGCCTGCGCGGCGTTGAGCGCGCTCGATGCGATTCTGCAATTCGATGATGCGCGCGCCCTGGCCGCAGCGCATTCGCTCGCGGATTTCCGCGGATTGCCGCATCGCCTGCAGCGGCTCGGATTGCGCGATGACATCGAATACATCAACGACAGCATCTCGACGACTCCCTACGCGTCAATCGAAGCGCTGCGCAGTCTGCACGGGCGAGCGGTGACGATCCTTGTGGGCGGGTTTGACCGCGGTGTCGATTGGCAACCATTCGTCGACTTCGTTTCTGGTTGGCCTTGCGAAATAGTGACGATGGGCGCGAATGGATCTGCGATCGCTAGCGCCCTGGAAAAAATTCGCGATCCATCGTTTGGCGTGACGCGCGCGACAAAACTTGGAGAGGCCCTGAGGCACGCCCAGTCGCGCGTAACCGCAGGCGGCGTCATCCTGCTTTCACCCGGCGCGCCGAGCTTCGACCAGTTTCACGACTACGCCGAGCGCGGGCGCGACTTCGCGCGGCTCGCCGGCTTCGATCCGGCAGCGATCAGCGAAATCGAAGGGCTGGGCATCGCATGAAACCCGCCGCAGAGGTGAACGCCGCGCCCGCGACACGCGTCTGGGATCTGCCGACGCGGCTGTTCCACTGGGCGCTCGTCGCGCTGGTCGTCGTGCAATTCGCGACCGGCGAGTTCGGCTGGCTGTCGATGGAATGGCACTACCGCTTCGGCTACGCGACGCTGGCCTTGCTGTT
The DNA here is from genome assembly GCA_964509025.1 of uncultured Rhodanobacteraceae bacterium. Taxonomy (GTDB): domain Bacteria; phylum Pseudomonadota; class Gammaproteobacteria; order Xanthomonadales; family Rhodanobacteraceae; genus Rudaea. The sequence continues at coordinate 1,809 of CAZDWH010000062.1, read as the reverse complement.
GTTCCGCGTCGTCTGGGGATTCATTGGATCGCAGACCAGTCGTTTCGCGGACTTCCTGCGCGGGCCGCGCGCGCTCGTGCGCTATTTGCGCGCGGGATTTTCCGCCAGTCCACAAGCCGGCATCGGCCACAATCCGCTCGGCGGCTGGTCGGTGCTCGCCATGCTGCTCGCGTTGCTGCTGCAAACCGTCAGCGGGCTCGCCGCGAGCGATGGCATCGACAACGACGGTCCCTTCGTCGAGTATGTTTCGCCGACGCTGGTGAAGCTCGCCACGCGCTTGCATCATCTCGGCGAGAACCTGCTGCTCGCGCTGATCGCACTGCATGTCGTGGCGGTGCTGCTGTACTGGTTGGTCAAGCACGACAATCTCGTGCTGCCGATGATCACGGGCAGAAAAAACATCGCGGCAGCGTCGCCACGGTTCGCGAGTGGCTGGCGTGCGCTGATCTTGATGGCAATCACCGTTGCCGCAGTGCTGGTGTTGAGCTACTTCGGCGCATAGCAGAGTACCGTCGTCCCAGCATGGATTGCCGGGACCCAGACGCCATGGATGGCAATCTCGTTTCGATACACGTAAAGGGAGATTGGCATCCCTGCGGTCTGGACCCCGGCAATCCGTGCCGGGGTGACGAGCATCAGTCGTTCTTGAACTTGTCGTGGCATGCCTTGCACGTGCCCGCGAGCTTCTTGAACTGCTCCTTGTCCTTCGCCTCGTCATTCCCTTTGGCGACGCGGCTCAGTCCATTTGCCTCGGTGACAAAATCTTTCGCCTTCGCACTGAAATCCTCGAAGCTGGTCCAGATCTCGGGCTTGGCGTCGGTGTTCACGCCCTTCGGCGGCGCCTTCTGGAAGCCTTCGAGCAGCTGATCGGACAGGACCGCGAGACGATCGGCGCGCTTGGAAAATTCTGCCGCATCGAACGGCATCTTGCCCTTGTTCATCGCGCTGAGCGGACCGAAATTCCAGCCAACGACGTGCATCAGGCTCTGGCGGTATTCGGTCGCCTTGTCCTCGACATTGTGCGCAACAGCGAGGGTTGCCACGCCACAGGCGGCGAGGGCGGCGAGTATCAGAGGTCTTTTCATTGCGGGCTCCGTGGGGCTTTTAGCGAGTCTAGCAAAGCACGATGCAAAGTTTTGCAAAGACGCCGTCGCACGCGTGGCGCAGTATGATATGGCCCACTTTTCCCCCAGGATGGAGTGATGCGATGAAACGTCTCTTTGCACTGTGTATCGCGCTCGGCTTCGGCGCTTCGGCTCAGGCCGCGATGGTGGTGAAGAATCTCGACTACGACGTTGGCGGCAAGAAGATGCAGAGCGCGCTCGTCTACGACGACGCGGTCAAAACCACGCGCCCCGGCATCGTGATGACGCCTGACTGGAAGGGCATGAACGCCGACCAGATCGCGCTGGCGAAGAGCATCGCCGGAAAGGACTACGTGATCCTCGTTGCCGACGTGTTCGGCACCGACGTGCGCCCGAAGACCGACGAAGACGCGATGGCCGCGATCAAACCGCTGCTCGGTGATCGCGTCACTTTGCGTGCGCGCATCAACGCCGCGCTCGCGCAGCTCAAAGCGCAGGCCGGCAAGGCGCCGCTCGACGGCAAGCATTACGGCGCGATCGGCTTCTGTTTCGGCGGCGCGACCACGCTCGACCTCGCGCGCGCGGGCGCGGACGTGCAGGGCTTCGTCACCTTCCACGGCAATCTGTCGACCGATGACACCACGCTCGCGAAGAACATCAAGGGCAAGGTGCTCGCGCTCAACGGCGCCGACGACCGTGGCATTTCGGCGAGTTCAATCGCCAC